>NZ_CP118953.1:0-325715 GCF_029024625.1 Staphylococcus chromogenes
ATGTCAGAACAAGAAATTTGGGACAAAGTTCTCAGCTTATCTAAAGAAGAAGTTTCGAGTATTTCTTATCAAACTTGGCTCAAAGACACGAAATTGCATACTCTGTCTGATGAAGAAGCAATTGTACTCGTCAATCAACCTTTCGTTGCAAGTTGGTTGAGCACCAATTATACGGAATTAATTCAAGCTATTATTAAAACTGTTACTGGAAAATCCGTTAATCAGGTGCGATTTTTAACAGAAGCAGATTTTGATGAACTTGAACCCGCTTCATCAGCACAGGCCAAGCCGCCTGTCGCCAATCCCGAAACAAACGGTGAACAATTCAATACGAACAATACTTTTGAAACGTTTGTCATTGGCCCAGGCAATCGCTTCCCGCATGCTGCAAGTTTAGCTGTGGCTGAAGCACCCGCACAAGCTTATAATCCTCTATTTATCTATGGAGGCGTAGGTCTCGGAAAAACACATTTGATGCATGCTATTGGACACTATGTTTTAGAAAACAATCCCAATGCAAAAGTGCTTTACACATCTAGTGAAAAGTTCACCAATGAATTTATCCAGTCTATTCGGAACAACGATACAGAGTCTTTTCGCGAAAAATATCGAAATATTGATATTTTACTCATCGATGACATTCAGTTCATACAAAAAAAAGAACAAACACAAGAAGAGTTTTTCCATACTTTTAATGATTTGCATCAAAATCATAAACAAATCGTCATTTCTAGTGATCGCCCACCTAAAGAGATTTCAACTCTTGAAGAACGTTTAAAATCACGTTTCCAATGGGGCCTTATCGTAGACATCACACCGCCAGATTTTGAAACACGTATGGCGATTTTGCAGAAAAAGACAGAAGAAGAAAATCTTGATATCCCAATAGAAGCCCTCACGTATATCGCTAATCAAATACAAACGAATATTCGCGAATTAGAAGGTGCGTTAACACGTGTCCTTGCATTTTCAAAACTCCAAGGAAAACCGATAACAACAGAACTCACGGCGGATGCTTTAAAAGATATTATTCAAATTCCAAAATCGAAAAAGATTACTATTCAAGATATTCAAAAAGTGGTAGGAGAATACTATGGCGTACGCATCGAAGACTTTGCTGCGAAAAAACGCACGAAATCAATCGCTTACCCAAGACAAATCGCGATGTATCTCTCTAGAGAATTGACCGATTTTTCATTACCAAAAATTGGTGAAGAGTTTGGAGGACGTGATCATACGACAGTCATTCATGCACACGACAAAATTGTTAAAGACATCCAAAATGATCCGACATTAAAGCAAGAAATCGAATCTCTTGAAAAAGAAATACGCAATGCGTAAGAAAAGTGAAATGTGGATAATGTGAAAATCTTATACACACCATGCACAGTTTATCCACATGTGTACAAACTTGATTTCTCTTGTTTTTATGAACTTATCCACTAATCCACAGCACCTATGACTATGATTACTATTTTTAATATAACTATAACTATATAAACGACTGAAAGGAGTTTATGAAATGATGGAGTTTTCTATCAAAAGAGACTATTTTATCACGCAATTAAACGATACATTAAAAGCAATATCTCCAAGAACAACATTACCAATTTTAACGGGGATTAAAATCGAAGCAACGAATGAAGGGGTTGTATTAACAGGTTCTGATTCAGAAATCTCAATCGAAATTACAATTCCTAATCAAGTCGATGGTGAAGATATCGTTGAAGTTAAAGAACCAGGTTCAGTCGTACTCCCAGGGCGTTTCTTCGTAGACATCATTAAAAAATTGCCAGGGAAAGATGTTAAATTATCAACAAATGAACAATTTCAAACATTAATCACGTCAGGTCATTCTGAATTTAATCTTAGTGGTTTAGATCCTGACCAATATCCTTTATTACCACAAGTTTCAAGTGACGATGCGCTACAATTACCTATCAAAGTGCTTAAAAACATTATTGCACAAACGAATTTCGCAGTGTCCACCTCAGAAACACGCCCTGTACTTACAGGGGTCAACTGGCTTATACAAGAAAATGAATTAATATGCACTGCGACCGATTCGCACCGCTTGGCTGTAAGAAAGTTAAAACTTGAAGAAGAGATTGAAGACAAAAATGTCATCATTCCAGGTAAGGCATTAGCCGAATTAAACAAAATTATGACTGAAAATGAAGAACACATTGATATTTTCTTTGCTTCAAACCAAGTTTTATTCCGCGTAGGCCATATTAATTTCATTTCTCGTTTACTTGAGGGACATTATCCAGACACATCTCGCTTGTTCCCAGAGAACTATGAAATCAAATTAGGATTAGATAACAATGATTTCTATCATGCCATTGATCGTGCGTCTTTATTAGCACGTGAAGGTGGAAATAATGTCATCAAATTAAGTACGGGTGATGCATTAGTTGAATTATCATCTACATCTCCAGAAATCGGTACTGTAAAAGAAGAAGTCACTGCACAAGATGTAGAAGGGGGCAACCTCAAAATTTCCTTCAACTCAAAATATATGATGGATGCGTTAAAAGCGATTGATAACGATGAAGTTGAAGTTGAATTTTTTGGGACAATGAAACCTTTTATTTTAAAACCCAAAGATGATGATACGGTGACACAATTAATTTTACCGATACGCACATACTAAAATTACGTTTAAGAAGTCAGGGCGTCCTGGCTTCTTTTTTTGTAAATTAAAAAAGAAATTAGTTTTTAACGTACGTGTAATATAAAAAGAGACTTAGTTTTAGTAAAATAGAATTACATCAATTTGGAGGAATATCATGAAATCTAAAAAAACAGTGCTTATGATCGCATTTGTGTCACTATTTATTTTTCTTGTCATCGGATTAAGCTTGTGGTTTGTTTCTAAAAATCAAACGACAGACATTAAAGACGTCGCTCAACTTCACAAAGATACTGCCCAACAACCTTACCAAGGCAATGCGAAAAATAATGTGACACTTGTAGAATTTGGAGATTATAAATGTCCATACTGCGGGGCGTTCGAAAGAGAAATCAAACCCCAACTTCAAAAAGAGTATATCGACTCTGGCAAAGTCGAACTACGCTATGTGAACGTTTTATTACATGGTGAAGAATCTATGCGAGGCACACGCGCAGCCTTAGCTGTAAATACATATGCACCAGAGGCGTATTGGTCTTTCCATCGTTTTCTATATCAACACCAACCGCAGTCTAAAAAAGCTGTATCTGAAGAGACTTGGTTAACGGACGACTTAATCAAAAGTGGGTTAGATACCTTAAATATTTCTTCACAACAAAAGAAAAAAATCATCCAAGCTTATCAATCCAAATCAGATCAAACACTGACACATGCGAAAAAAGATCATCAATTGGCAAAAAAATATCAAGTCCAACAAGTGCCATCGTTGTATGTGAATGGTCGACATGTGGAAGATGTCACAGATTATCAACAGATAAAAAAAGTCATTGATCAAGAACTTGAAGCGCAAAAATAAGAGGCATGTGTCGGATTTATCGAAAAATGTTTCACGTAAAACGTTTACAAGAGAAATCACCGTATTTCTACACTTTTGCACATGAAATTTTATTGTTAAAACGGTATAATATATAAGTGAGCAAATAGGAATGGAGTGATAGATTTGGCTGAAGAAATAATCGTTGATGGTGAACTCACCTTAGGGCAATTTTTAAATTACGAAGGCATCGTGGAATCCGGTGGCCAAGCGAAATGGTTTTTAAAAGAATATGACGTCTACCTCAACGGAGAACATGAAACACGCCGCGGTAAAAAATTGAGTGATGGCGATCAACTTGATATTCCAGAAGTGGGTTCATTTATTATCAAGTTTGGTGAGCAATGAAACTAAAAACACTCCAGCTTGAAAATTATCGAAATTATGCTTCTGTTTTACTGAAATGCCATCCTGAAGTCAATATTTTAATTGGCGAAAATGCGCAAGGTAAAACAAATTTACTGGAATCGATTTATGTACTCGCTTTAGCAAAAAGCCATCGTACATCAAATGATAGAGAGCTCATTCGCTTTGATGCAGAATATGCTAAAATAGAGGGTGAGCTTAATTTTCGTCACGGAACGATGCCCCTGACGATGTTTATTACGAAAAAAGGCAAAAAAGTAAAAGTTAATCACTTAGAACAAAGTCGATTGACCCAGTATATTGGTCATCTCAATGTCGTACTTTTTGCGCCCGAAGATTTAAACATTGTCAAAGGTGCACCACAAATTCGACGACGGTTTATCGATATGGAATTAGGTCAAATTTCAAGTTTATACTTGAATGATTTATCACAATATCAACGGATTTTAAAACAACGCAATCACTATCTAAAACAGCTCCAACTTAAAAAGACAAAAGATACGACAATGTTAGAAGTGCTCAATCAACAATTTGCACTTTATGCAGTGAAAGTAACGCAGCGCAGACGTCATTTTATTGACGAACTAGAGACCTTAGCGGAACCTATTCATACAGGGATTACGAATGGCAAAGAAACATTAACATTACAGTATATGCCAAGTCTAAAGTTTGAAGACCCCTCGCAATCTGAAGAAGTCTTAACGACAGAAATATTTGATTATATTCAACAACATATGGAGCGAGAAATTGAGCGTGGCAATAGTTTGTTTGGTCCACATCGTGACGACTTATCTTTTAAAGTGAATGGAATGGATGCGCAAACCTTTGGCTCTCAAGGTCAACAACGAACAACAGCGCTGTCAATTAAGCTTGCTGAAATTGAATTAATGCATCAAGAAGTGGGGGAATACCCCATTTTATTACTTGATGACGTTTTAAGTGAGCTCGATGATTCCAGACAAACGCACCTGCTCAGTACGATTCAACATAAAGTACAGACATTTGTTACGACAACATCTGTAGAAGGCATTGATCACGAAATTATGAAAAATGCGAAAGTATATCAAATCGCACAAGGGAATATCGAGAAATAGTAGAAAGTGAAGGTGGAAACATTGGCTGATGTGAACAACTCAGAAAACTATGGTGCCAGTCAGATTCAAGTTTTAGAAGGACTTGAAGCGGTTCGAAAGCGCCCAGGTATGTATATTGGATCAACTTCAGAACGCGGATTGCATCATCTTGTTTGGGAAATTGTCGATAACAGTATCGATGAAGCACTCGCAGGCTATGCAGATGAAATCGAAGTGGTCATCGAAAAAGATAATTGGATTAAAGTTACAGACAATGGACGTGGGATTCCTGTAGATATCCAAGAAAAAATGGGGCGCCCTGCCGTTGAAGTCATTCTGACGGTCCTACATGCCGGTGGTAAATTCGGTGGTGGCGGTTATAAAGTGTCAGGGGGACTCCACGGTGTAGGTTCCTCTGTCGTGAATGCCCTCAGTGAAACACTAGAAGTTTACGTCCACCGAGATGGGCGTATTCACCACCAAGCCTATCATAAAGGCGTACCTGCTTTTGATTTGAAACAAATCGGTGATACGGACAAAACAGGGACAGCCATTCGCTTTAAAGCAGATGGCACGATTTTCCAAGAAACAACAACATACAACTATGAAACATTACAATCGCGTATTCGTGAATTGGCCTTCTTAAACAAAGGGATTCAAATCACACTCAGAGACGAGCGTGACGACGAATCTTCACGTGAGGATAACTACCACTACGAAGGTGGGATAAAGTCGTATGTAGAGCTTCTAAACGAGAATAAAGAAGCAATTCATCCAGAACCTATTTATGTCCATGAATCTAAAGAGGATGTCGAAGTTGAAATTGCCTTGCAATACAACAGCGGTTTTGCGACGAATTTATTAACATATGCAAATAACATTCACACTTATGAAGGTGGGACGCATGAAGATGGTTTTAAACGTGCGTTAACACGTGTGTTAAATAGCTATGGCACGCAAAACAAACTCATTAAAGATGACAAAGAACGTTTATCAGGTGAAGATACACGCGAAGGTTTAACGGCCATCGTTTCAGTGAAACATGGGGATCCTCAATTTGAAGGGCAAACGAAAACAAAATTAGGCAACTCTGAAGTTCGTCAAATTGTAGACCGCATCTTTTCTGAGTTATTCGAGCGTTTCTTATACGAAAATCCACAAGTCGGCCGTGTCATTATCGAAAAAGGAATTATGGCTTCACGTGCACGTCTAGCAGCTAAAAAAGCACGTGAAGTGACACGTCGTAAATCGGCCTTAGATATTTCGAGTTTACCAGGGAAGTTAGCGGACTGTTCAAGTAAGGACCCTTCTGAAAGTGAAATTTTCTTAGTCGAAGGGGACTCTGCCGGGGGGTCTACAAAATCAGGGCGTGATTCACGCACACAAGCGATTTTACCGTTGCGTGGTAAAATTTTAAACGTTGAAAAAGCGCGTTTAGATAAAATTTTAAACAACAATGAAATTCGTCAAATGGTCACTGCATTTGGGACAGGTATTGGTGGAGAATTTGATATTTCAAAATCCCGTTACCACAAAATTGTGATTATGACCGATGCAGATGTCGATGGTGCCCATATCCGAACATTATTGCTGACGTTCTTCTATCGCTTTATGAGACCGTTGATTGAAGCGGGATATGTATATATTGCGCAACCGCCGCTTTATAAATTAACGCAAGGAAAACAAAAATATTATGTGTTTAATGATCGTGAGCTCGATAAATTGAAAGAAACATTGAATCCAACGCCGAAATGGTCTATTGCACGCTATAAAGGTCTTGGGGAAATGAATGCAGATCAATTGTGGGAAACGACAATGAATCCAGAAAATCGTACGATGCTTCAAGTGACGCTTGATGATGCGATTGAAGCAGACCAAACGTTTGAAATGTTAATGGGTGACGTCGTAGAAAATCGTCGTCAGTTCATTGAAGATAACGCTGTTTACGCTAATTTAGATTTCTAGCGTAACGGTTCAATTAGAAGGAGGATATCTTGATGGCTGAAATACCTGAATCAAGAATAAATGAACGAAACATAAGTAACGAGATGCGTGAGTCCTTTTTAGACTACGCGATGAGCGTTATCGTTTCTCGTGCTTTACCAGATGTAAGAGATGGCTTAAAGCCTGTACATCGTCGTATCTTATATGGCCTCAATGAACAAGGTATGACACCAGATAAGCCGTATAAAAAGTCTGCGCGTATCGTTGGGGATGTTATGGGTAAATATCATCCTCACGGTGACTCGTCAATTTATGAGGCAATGGTACGTATGGCACAGGATTTCAGCTATCGTTATCCACTCGTAGACGGTCAAGGGAACTTTGGTTCGATGGATGGTGATGGTGCGGCAGCGATGCGTTATACCGAAGCACGTATGACTAAAATCGCACTAGAGTTATTAAGAGACATCAACAAAGATACCATCGATTTTATCGACAACTATGATGGCAATGAACGTGAACCGAGCGTGTTACCTTCACGTTTCCCAAATTTACTTGTCAACGGCGCATCAGGGATTGCTGTCGGAATGGCGACAAACATTCCGCCACACAATATGACCGAAGTGATTAATGGTGTGCTGAGCTTAAGCCGTAATCCTGAAATGACAATCAATGAATTGATGGAAGATATTACGGGGCCAGACTTCCCAACAGCAGGATTAATTCTTGGAAAAAGTGGCATTAGACGCGCTTATGAAACAGGGCGTGGCTCTGTTATCATGCGTGCCCGTGCTGAAATTGAATCACGTGGGGGTGGTCGCGAACGTATTGTTGTGACAGAAATCCCATTCCAAGTAAACAAAGCACGTATGATTGAAAAAATTGCTGATTTAGTACGTGATAAGAAAATCGAGGGGATTACCGATTTACGTGATGAAACAAGTTTACGTACGGGTGTCCGAGTGGTCATTGACGTGAGAAAAGATGCGAATGCGAATGTCATCTTAAACAATCTCTATAAATTGACACCGCTTCAAACGTCATTCGGTGTAAATATGATTGCGCTCGTCAATGGTCGTCCGCAGCTGATTAACTTAAAGCAAGCGTTATATCACTATTTAGAGCACCAAAAAGAAGTTGTGCGTCGTCGTACAGAATATAACTTACGTAAGGCGAAAGACCGTGCGCATATTTTAGAAGGACTACGTATTGCGTTAGACCATATTGATGAAATCATTACGATTATTCGTGAATCAGATACAGATAAAATTGCCATGGAAAGCTTGCAATCGCGCTTTAATTTATCTGAACGTCAAGCCCAAGCTATATTAGATATGCGTTTAAGACGTCTGACAGGCTTAGAGCGTGATAAAATTGAACAAGAATATAATGATTTGGTTGCTTATATCGCAGAACTTGAAGCGATTTTAGCGGATGAAGAAAAATTGTTAGATCTTGTGCGTGAGGAATTAATTGAAATCCGTGATAAATATGGGGATGAACGTCGTACAGAAATTCAACTTGGTGGCGTAGACAACCTTGAGGATGAAGATTTAATTCCTGAAGAACAAATTGTGATTACATTAAGTCATAAAAACTATATTAAACGTTTACCGGCTTCAACTTACCGTTCACAAAACCGTGGCGGACGTGGCGTTCAAGGAATGAATACCATAGAAGATGACTTTGTGAGTCAACTTGTGACAACAAGTACGCATAATCACGTCCTGTTCTTCACAAATAAAGGCCGCGTCTATAAACTGAAAGGATACGAAGTGCCGGAACTCTCCCGTCAGTCTAAAGGGATTCCAATTGTGAATGCGATTGAACTTGATAGCGATGAAACTATCAGTACGATGATTGCTGTGAAAGACTTGGATTCTGAAGAAGACTTTCTCGTTTTTGCGACGAAAAAAGGACTCATCAAACGTTCAGCACTCAGCAACTTTAACCGTATCAATAAAAACGGTAAAATCGCGATTAACTTTCGTGACGATGACGAGCTTGTCGCGGTTCGTCTGACAGATGGTCATAAACATATCCTTATCGGTACAGCAAATGCCTCATTGATTCGCTTTAAAGAAACGGATGTCCGTGCAATGAGTCGTATTGCCGCAGGGGTCCGCGGTATTAAACTACGCAATGATGATATTGTCGTCGGTTTAGGTGTCGCCAATGAGGATAGTGAAGATGAAGTGCTTGTGGTGACCGAAAAAGGTTACGGTAAGCGCACACCTGTCAGTGAATATCGTCTTTCAAATCGTGGTGGTATGGGTGTGAAAACTGCGAAAATCACAGAGCGTAACGGTCAATTGATTAGTATCGGTACAGTTTCTGGAGATGAAGACATTATGGTCGTCACAAACCATGGTGTGATTATTCGTATGGAAGTTCAAGATATTTCTAAAAATGGTCGTATGACGCAAGGGGTACGTTTAATTAAAATGGCAGATGATCAGTTTGTTTCCACTGTAGCTAAAGTAAAACGTGAACCTGAAGACTTAGAAGAAGTGAACGAAACAACGCCAGATGGCACAACGCAACTGACAGAACAAGTGGTTGAGGATAGTGTTCCAGGCGATACCATTCACACTGAGGGCACTGAGCCAGAAGACAGACGTCAATCAAATGAGCAACGTGAAGATTTACGTCAAGACTTTATGGATCGCGTTAATGAAGATATAGAAAATGCAGATTCAGAAGAATAATAATATAAGAAAAGCCAGAAATGAGCGTCCTTGCTCATCTCTGGCTTATTTTTATTGTTCTAAAGCTTTCATCGCAAATGGAATTTCATCAATGAGTTTAGAAGGAGGCACAACATACATCGTCTCAGATAATTTTTCACCAATATAACTATGCGTGTAAGTCGCACTAGTGATGGCATCAATCGGATTGTCAAATTGACCGACAAAGCCTGTAATCATCCCTGCTAAGGTGTCCCCCATTCCGCCTGTCGCCATGGCGGGATGACCAATTTGTAATTTATATTCATCCTCTTTAAAGAAAATTTCAGTCCCATGTTTTTTCAATACGACCGTCGCTCCTAAGCGATTGACGGCTTCACGATTACGTTCATACGTTTGTTCGGCAATAGGGATACCGCTTAGACGCTCCCATTCCATTTGATGTGGCGTATAAATAACATGGCATGAAGGAATTTCTGGTCGCAATTTGCTTACGATTGAAATCGCATCGCCATCAACGATTAATTTTTGGTGCGGTAAAATATTTTGAAGCAAGAAGGTCATCGCATTATTGCCTTTAAAATCAAGACCCAATCCAGGTCCAATTAAAATACAGTCTGAACACTCGATCATTTTTGTCAGTTTTTTCGTATCGTTAATATCGATGACCATTGCTTCTGGACAGCGTGAATGGAGTGCAGCGTGATTCGTTGGATGTGTGGCAACGGTAATCAATCCTGCCCCACTATATACGCATGCACGGGCTGCAAGCATGATGGCGCCTCCTAGATTGGCATTGCCTCCAATTAAGAGGATACGTCCGTAATCCCCTTTATGTGTTTCTTGTTTACGTTTAGGGATATTGACACTGGTTAAAGTCTGCACACGTTTAACCTCCTTTGTTTAGTTCATGATCATTACGTTATTTTTTTATATTTTAAAGATTCAAACCTATACAATTACTCATAAAAAATAGTCTAAATACAACAAGATATATTAAACCTGTCTCTCAGTTTCGTCAATAGTTAATCGAAGAATCATTTATCACGTTAAATGACTACCTCGATAATACGTTACGGATATTGTGAGAACTATTGTCACGCTATTTTTTGACAACTATACTTGAGTGGGATGAGTTATAAACAAAGGGGGAATTCATGATGACACTACGTTTAACGGGTGATCAGCTATCCATTCATGCGATACGCGAATTTTTAGCACAACAAGGCCAAATAGAAGTCACGACAGATGCGCTTCAACGTGTGCGTCAAAGTCGTGCGACCGTAGAACGCATTATTCAAAACAAAGAAACGATTTATGGTATTACGACAGGATTTGGTTTGTTCAGTGACGTGTTAATCGACCAACAAAAATACAATCAACTCCAAGTTAATTTAATTCGCTCTCATGCCTGTGGAGTCGGGACACCATTTGCGGAAAATGTAGCTTTAGTGATGATGGTGTTACGTTTAAATACATTACTCAAAGGCCATTCAGGAGTGACGACAGACCTTGTCGATCAATTGACGTTCTTTATTAATGAGCGTATTATTCCAGTCATTCCACAACAAGGTTCATTAGGTGCTTCAGGGGATTTGGCCCCTCTTTCACATTTAGCACTGGCACTGATTGGCGAAGGTCGCGTGTCTTATCAAGGGGAGATTTTAGACAGCGCGGACGTCTTAAAACGTTTGAATCGTCAGCCCTTAACGTTACAAGCCAAAGAAGGCCTTGCCTTAATTAACGGGACACAAGCCATGACAGCTCAAGGCGTTGTGACAATGATTGAAGCGGAAAGTCTAGGCTATGAAGCGGAATGGATTGCTTCACTCACACATCAAGCCTTGAACGGTATTACAGATGCCTATAATGAAAAGGTACATCTCGTCCGAAATTTTGAGGAACAAACGGCGGTAGCAAGACGGATGTCAGACTGGCTAGACGGATCGAAACTTACAACGCGTCAAGGAGAGATTCGTGTTCAAGACCCTTATACATTACGCTGTATTCCACAAATTCACGGTGCGAGTTTTCAAGTCTTTAATTATGTTCAAGAGAAATTAGAATTTGAGATGAATGCGGCGAATGATAATCCATTGATTTTCGATGAAGGTGATGACACGTTAGTGATTTCAGGAGGTAACTTTCACGGTCAACCCGTCGCTTTTGCGTTAGATTTTCTAAAAATTGGATTGAGTGAATTAGCCAACGTTTCAGAACGCCGCTTAGAGCGTTTAGTCAATCCACAACTCAATGGAGAGCTTCCAGCATTTTTAAGTCCAGAACCTGGGTTACAAAGTGGTGCCATGATAATGCAGTATGCCGCTGCAAGTTTAGTTTCTGAAAATAAAACGTTAGCCCACCCGGCAAGTGTGGATTCTATTCCATCCTCAGCCAATCAAGAAGACCATGTCTCAATGGGAACCATCGCTTCACGTCATGGCTATCAAATATTAGAAAACGTGCGCCGCGTCCTCGCAATTGAAGCGATTATTGCTTTACAAGCCGTCGAACTAAAAGGCATTGAAGGGTTATCACCAAAAACACGTGAAAAGTACGAAGCTTTAAGAAAGATTATTCCGTCTATCAATGAAGATCGTCAATTTCATAAAGATATTGAACGTATGGCACAGTACTTAAAAGAGGCCGCTTATCACATATAAAAACTGTTCACAATTTAGCCCTTGCGCTACGAAAATGAATTTGCTATATTGAAATTAAATTAATAATCAATTGTTTGTAGGCTAAGTAATATGTATCGATTTCAGAGAATTTGTGGTGGGTGCGAACAAATAATACGTGACATATGAAATCTACCTACGTGAATAACAATTCGGGTCAAACCGTTAACTTTGTAGAGTGCAGACTTTTGTCTGTTAAATAGGGTGGCAACGCGTAAACCACGTCCCTTGTAGTACAGGGGATGTGGTTTTTTTGTTACCTAAAAAATTTGAAAGGATGACATACATGTTAGACATTAAATTATTTAGAACGAGCCCAGAATACGTGAAAGAAAAAATCGCTTTACGTGGTGATGATACATCTGTTGTAGATGAGGTATTAAACCTCGATACACAACGCCGTGAATTGATTCAACAAACAGAAGAGTTAAAATCAGAGCGCAATAAAGCCTCTGAGGCGATTGCACAAAAGAAACGTAATAAAGAAAATGCGGACAATGAAATTAAAGCCCAACGTGAAGTTGGTGAAAAAATTAAAGCGATTGATGCAGAATTAAAAGAAGTGGATACTGCATTACACGATAAATTATCTCGCATTCCTAACTTAATTCATGATGACGTTCCTCAAGGCGCAGACGATTCTGAAAACGTGGAACAAAAAAGATGGGGAACACCAAGATCATTCGACTTTGAACCTAAAGCGCATTGGGATCTCCTAGAATCTCTTAAAATGGCAGACTTTGAACGTGCTGCAAAAGTAGCCCGTGCACGTTTTGTTTTCTTAACAGGTGAAGGTGCGAAATTAGAACGTGCGATAATGAACTACATGTTAACGAAACATACAACACAACACGGTTACCGTGAAATGGTAGCGCCTCAACTCGTGAACCCGAAAACAATGTATGGTACAGGCCAACTACCAAAATTTGAAGAAGACTTATTTAAAGTAGAAAAAGAAGGATTATATACTATTCCAACAGCAGAAGTACCTCTTACAAACTTCTACAGTGATGAAATTATCCAGCCGGGAGTCTTACCTGAGAAATTTACAGGTCAAACTGCATGTTTCAGAAGTGAAGCGGGTTCTGCAGGACGTGACACACGCGGTCTTATCCGTTTGCATCAATTTAATAAAGTAGAAATGGTACGTATCGAAAAACCAGAAGACTCTTGGAATGCGTTAGAAGAAATGACAAGTCATGCGGAAGCGATTTTAGAAGAACTTGGTTTACCGTATCGTCGCGTGATTTTATGTACAGGAGATATTGGTTTTGGTTCTAGCAAAACATACGACTTAGAAGTATGGTTACCAAGCTACAATGACTATAAAGAAATCAGTTCTTGCTCTAACTGTGTAGACTTCCAAGCGCGTCGTGCGAATATCCGTTTCAAACGTGATAAAGAGGCAAAACCAGAATATGCGCATACACTCAACGGTTCAGGACTTGCGGTTGGCCGTACATTTGCAGCGATTGTTGAAAACTATCAAAATGAAGATGGCTCAATTACTGTGCCAGAAGCACTTGTTCCATTTATGGGTGGTCAAACAGTCATCGAAGCTCTTTAAATTAAATAGATAAATAAAATAAAAGCTAAGACATCAACAGCGTGTCTTAGCTATTTTGATGTTGATTATTATGAGTAGGGGAGGGGAAAAGTTAGGGTTTAAACGCTTTTATATATATAAATTGTCTGAAAATTAAGGTGCATTAAAATGTTGTAAATTCAGCGTTTTTAGACATTCTTCAGTCTAACGTAAGACAAACTTCACGCTGACCTTGTAGAAATTTGATGTTGTTTATAATAAAATGGGTTTAATTTTTATGAAGGGGGTAGAAGAGATGGCTTACGTGACGTTCAAACAAGGGATTAAAGATTGTATCCCGACGTTACTCGGATATGCGGGTATAGGATTTTCCTTTGGCATTGTCGGTGTAGCTTCAGGTTTTGGCGTATTAGAAATTGCGCTTTTATCTATACTTGTTTATGCAGGTGCAGCGCAATTTATTATTATTGCGCTCATGGCTGTGCATACCCCCGTTTGGATTATTGTGCTTACGGCTTTAGTCGTGAATAGTCGCATGTTTTTACTCAGCATGACGCTTGCGCCAAGTTTTAAAAATGAACCTTTGTGGCATCGTATCGGCATGGGTACATTGCTCACTGATGAAACTTTTGGTATTGCCATCGCCCCGCATTCTAAAGGAGTGTTTATAGGGCGTCAGTGGATGCATGGTATCAATCTAACGGCTTATCTTTTTTGGATTTTGATTTGTATTTTGGGTGCCTTGTTAGGAGATATTTTACATAACCCGGAAGCGCTAGGTTTAGATTATGCCATTATTGCGATGTTCATCTTTCTAATGCTAAGTCAATTTGAAGGCGTGACAAAAACTAAACTGCGGATATATCTCTATCTCGTAGGTATCGTGACAGTGATGATGTTACTGTTAAGTGTAGTGATGCCGTCTTATATCGCTATTCTATTATCATCAATGCTTGCGGCATGTGTAGGGGTGGTGATGGAGCGATGATGTATATCTTATGGACGATTATTTTATCAGGTGTTGGGACGTTGATTTTACGTATTACACCGTTCATCGCGATTTCAAAATTAGAACTTTCTGATCGCATCATTCAATGGCTCTCTTTTATTCCCATCACGTTATTTACAGCACTAGTTGTAGATGGCTTCATCCTGCAACAACAAGGACAATGGGGTTATCAGTTCAATTGGATTTTTCTATGGAGTGCGTTGCCGACCGCACTGGCTGCATTACTCTCTAGAAGTTTGACTGTTACGGTGATTGTCGGTATTGTTACTGTCGCTATACTTCGACTATTTTTGTCGTATTAAAACAATTTGCAAGAATATTCTGAATGCGTTATGATAACTAATAATTGAATAGAACAAGCTTATTAAGAGAAGTTGAGGGATTTGGCCCTGTGATGCTTCAGCAACCACTTAGAAATAAGTACGGTGCTACAACCAACGAAAGAATCGAGTGATAAGTCGTTTATCGTTAATTTGAGTTGTATTGTCGTACTTAGGCAATACAACTTTTTTATATTTTTAGAGGGAGGGCATACTTTGGCGGAATATAAAGTAGATACGTTATATTTAGGAGAATTTACGATGGAATCTGGAGAAACGATAAATAATTTACAATTGAGATATGAACATGTCGGTCATCCGGGGCAACCCCTCGTTTTGGTTTGTCACGCCTTAACAGGTAATCATTTAACTTACGGTACGGAGGAACATCCGGGGTGGTGGCGCGAAATAATCGATGGGGGTTATATGCCTTTTCACGACTATCAGTTTTTGACATTTAATGTGATTGGAAGCCCGTTTGGTTCTAGCTCTCGTCTCACGGAAGAAAACTTTCCTATGCGACTGACGATTCGAGACATTGTCCGTGCGATTGAGCTCGGCTTACAAGCATTGCAATTTGAAAAAATAGAAGTATTGATTGGTGCTTCACTCGGTGGGATGCAAGTGATGGAGTTATTATACAATCAGAAATTTATTGTAAAAAAAGCAGTTATTCTTGCCGCAACTGCTAAAACCTCGTCTTACTCCCGAGCTTTCAATGAAATCGCACGTCAAGCGATTCATTTAGGGGGTAGGGAAGGCTTAAGTATAGCACGTCAACTGGGGTTTTTAACTTATCGCTCTTCTAAAAGTTATGAAGCCCGCTTCACGCCTGACGAAGTCGTAACATATCAAAAACATCAAGGCGATAAATTTAAAAATACGTTCGATTTAAACTGTTACCTGACACTGCTCGACGTCTTAGATAGTCATGATGTGTTCCGTGGGCGCGAGGATGTCTCTGACGTTTTTCAATCCTTAAATACAAAAGTGTTAACGATGGGTTTCACGGATGATTTATTATATCCAGACGATCAAGTCGCAGCGCTAGGAGAGTACTTCCAATATCATCGTCATTTCTTCGTGCCAGATAATGTCGGACATGATGGTTTTTTACTTAACTTCAATGATTGGGCCCCGTATTTATATCACTTTTTAGAACTTTCAAGATTCAGACGCTAAACTTAGACGAATATGTTACATTTTTGTTATAATTATGTAAATGAGGTGCACAGAGGTGGGCTGTATTTGAGTTGAAATAACTGAAATACAGCTCCACTATTGTTAACAATCTATTACAAAGCTTATTGTGGGTAACCTCCTCTTCGTAAAAGCCTCAATACAACTATTTTAAGCTTGTCAAAATATAGATGGTAAAAATGAAAGCGATGAAAGAGAGGGACACTCAATTTAATGCGCCCTTTACATCGCCATAGTTTCACTTTGACGTCTGTTGTAAACCCTTGTCAAAGCCTGTAAAATAGTGACTATAAATCTAAGTTTGGAAGTGGCGTTATTGTTTTCGAAAATTAAACCTAAAGAAACCCTTTTAGGTACCTTAGCCTTAATTGTGGTAGCTTTAGTCATGCATTTTATGCCAGTGCTAGGCGTTATCATTATCTTTTTTGCACCGCTTCCAGGAATCATTCTTTGGTACCGCTCTAAATATTCATTCGGTTTTGCAGCGCTCATTTCGATTATGGTTGCAACACTGACGGGGAGTTTGTTTGTACAAACCTTTATGATTATTTTACTCCTCGCGAGTTTAGTCATTAGTCAGTTATTAATCCAAAGAGTTTCTAAGGAACGCATATTGTATATTGTCACGATGGTGACGAGTATTGTGACGTTAGGTGCAATGATGATTTTACAAAGCATCAGAATGTTTCCCTATGCGCATGAATTGTTAGAACCTTATAGAAAAGTTGTTAACGAAGCAATTCGAATAGAAAATTTAGATGCCCAATCTTCAAAAGTGTTGGAAGCATCTGTAGAACAAATGGCAATCCAAATGCCAGCGTTTATTGTAGTGGGTCTCACGTTGTTCTTTATGTTGTCGTTACTCATTATTTTTCCGATTTTACGTCAATTTAAAGTAGCAACGCCGGTATATCGACCTTTATATTTATGGCAATTAAGTAAATCTATCTTTATTATATATGCCATTGCTTTGCTCGTAAGCATTGTGACAGAACCATCAACAACGGCTCAAAGCATCAGTTTAAACTTTATCATCGTCTTAGGTTTCTTACTTGTCATTCAAGGTTTAAGTTTTATTCATTATGCTTGTACACTTAAAAAGTTTCCAATAGGTGTGACAGTCCTTTTAATTATTGTAGGGATTTTCGCATATCCACTTACACGCCTGATTGGCTTGTTAGATCTTGGATTAAACTTAAAAAGCATGCTTAAAAAACGTTGAGAGGTGACAAAATGAAACGTCAATCGGTAAAGAAATCGTTACTCTTACCTTTTATATTGATTACGTTAATCGCGATTGCCAGTGTTGGTGTAAGCTTTTTCTTTAGTGTCGTATTTGGTTTTATCGCTGCGATAACACTGTTTATCGTGTTGATTGTGTGTGCTTTTTTATTTAGATGGACGTTTAAAAAACTAGATACGTACTTAGAAGATTTAAGTGGAAAAGTGACATTAGCGAGCAATCATGCTGTTAAAAATATGCCAATTGGGATTATTGTGTTAAACCAAAATGACCAAATCGAATGGATGAATCAATTTCTATCAGAACGGACAGAGCGTAACGTTATTTCCGATCCAATCAATGAAGTGTATCCCAACATACTGAAGCAATTGGATAAGGCGAAAGAAATTGAACTCACGCAAAATGGCTATACCTATCGTGTGAAATATTCCAAAAACGAAGGGATTTTATATTTCTTAGACATTACAGAAGAAGCGGAAATTAACAAAGCCTACGAAGATGAGCAACCGATTATCGCAACACTCTTTTTAGATAACTACGATGAAATTACGCAAAATATGAATGATACGCAGCGTTCTGAAATCAACTCTATGGTGACACGTGTGATTAGCCGATGGGCACAAGAACATAACGTTTATTTTAAGCGTTACAGTTCTGATCAGTTTGTGGCTTACTTGAATCGTCGGATTTTGCGTGAAATCGAGGAAACCAACTTTGATATTTTAAGTCAGTTGCGTGAAAAGAGCGTCGGCTATCGTGCACAGTTAACGCTCAGTATTGGGGTTGGGGAAGGATCAGAAAACTTAATCGATCTTGGCGAAATGTCGCAATCTGGCTTAGACTTAGCTCTAGGACGTGGGGGAGACCAAGTGGCGATTAAAAGTGCGAACGGTAATGTGCGCTTTTACGGCGGTAAGACTGACCCGATGGAAAAACGGACACGTGTGCGTGCTCGAGTGATTTCTCACGCGCTCAAAGATATTTTACTTGAAGGCGACAAGGTCATCGTGATGGGGCATACACGACCGGATTTAGATGCGATTGGGGCAGCAATCGGTGTCACACGTTTTGCGATGATGAATAACCTCGAATCCTATATCGTTCTCAATGACTCAGATATCGATCCGACATTACGTCGTGTGATGGACGAAATCGATCAAAAACCTGAGCTCAAAGAACGTTTTGTCACATCAGATGAAGCGTGGGATATGATGACGAGCAAAACAACTTTAGTCATTGTAGATACGCATAAACCTGAAATGGTCATCGATAAAGATATTTTAAATAAAGCGAACCGTAAAGTCGTCATCGATCATCATCGACGCGGGGAAGACTTTATCGCCAATCCTTTATTAATTTATATGGAACCTTATGCAAGTTCTACAGCTGAACTTGTGACGGAGTTGTTAGAGTATCAAACGACAGAACAACGTTTGACACGTTTAGAGTCGACAGTGATGTATGCGGGTATTATTGTAGATACACGTAATTTTACGCTTCGTACGGGTTCACGTACCTTTGATGCGGCGAGCTATTTACGCGCGCACGGCGCAGATACGATTTTAACGCAACATTTCTTAAAAGATGATATCGATACGTATATCAAACGTTCAGAGTTAATACGTACGGTGAATCTGCAAGACAATGGCATCGCGATAGCCCATGGCGACGAGGATCAAATTTATCATCCTGTGACAGTGGCTCAAGCTGCAGATGAATTGTTAAGTTTAGATGGCGTTGAAGCCTCATACGTGGTCGCTAAGCGTGAAGATGATGTTATCGGGATCTCTGCCCGCTCTCTAGGTGAATTTAATGTGCAGTTGACGATGGAAGCGCTTGGCGGGGGCGGTCATTTAACAAATGCCGCGACGCAAATGAAAGACGTTACCGTCGAACAGGCCATTGAACAATTACAAACAGCCATCCAAGAACAAATTGATAGGAGTGATAATGCATGAAAGTAATTTTCACACAAGATGTTAAAGGTAAAGGTAAAAAAGGTGAAGTTAAAAACGTACCAGTCGGTTACGCAAACAACTTTTTAATTAAAAACAACTATGCGGTCGAAGCGACACCTGGAAACCTTAAAAAGTTAGAACAACAAAACAAACGTATTGAAAAAGACAAACAACAAGAATTAGACGATGCGAAAGCGTTAAAAGCTCAATTAGAAGATCTTGAAGTCGAAGTCACAGCAAAATCAGGAGAAAGCGGTAAACTCTTTGGTTCTGTGAGTACGAAACAAATCGCAGAAGCATTACACAAACAACATGGCATCAAAATAGATAAACGTAAAATGGAACTTTCACATGGTATTCAAGCGTTAGGCTATACGAACGTGCCAGTGAAACTTCATAAAGATGTAGAGGGCGTTATTCGCGTGCATACAGTTGAGAAATAAAACTTTCTCATAATTTATGATTTAAGGGAGTAGGATAGAAATCGATGAGATTTCAAGATTCTACCCCCTTAATTTTTTTGTGAACCACTATGAATAGTGGTAAAATATGTAAAGTATCTAAAAGGACGTAAGGGAGGTTAATCGCATGGATGGAATGTATGAGCATCAACAAATGCCCCATAGCAATGAAGCGGAACAATCCGTGTTAGGTGCGATATTTTTAGATCCAGAATTAATCGCTTCAACGCAAGAAATTCTTTTGCCGGAATCTTTTTATCGTACTGCACACCAACATATTTTCCGTGCGATGATGAACCTAAATGAAGACGGTAATGACATTGACATTGTGACAGTGCTCGACCGTTTGACACAAGACGGGGTCATCAGTGAATCGGGTGGGCCTCAATATCTTGCTGAAATCACATCCAATGTTCCGACGACGCGTAATATTCAATACTATACAGACGTCGTCTTTAAAAATGCAGTGAAGCGTAAGTTAATCCATACGGCGGATAGGATCGCGAACGATGGATATAACGAAGAGTTAGATATTGATACTGTATTAAATGATGCAGAGCGACGCATTTTAGAATTGTCTTCGACACGTGAGAGCGACGGGTTTAAAGATATTCGAGACGTTTTAGGCCAAGTGTATGATAATGCTGAAGCCCTCGATCAAAATAGCGGGCAAACCCCTGGGATTCCAACAGGTTATCGTGATTTAGACCAAATGACGGCAGGATTTAATCGTAACGATTTGATTATATTAGCGGCACGTCCATCGGTAGGTAAGACTGCTTTCGCACTAAATATTGCGCAAAAAGTGGCCACGCATGAAGACCAATATACCGTAGGCATTTTCTCACTTGAAATGGGGGCGGACCAGTTAGCAACGCGTATGATTTGTAGCTCTGGGAATGTCGATTCGAATCGTTTACGGACAGGAACAATGACTGAAGAAGACTGGAATCGCTTTACGGTCGCTGTCGGGAAATTATCTCGTACGAAAATTTTCATCGATGATACCCCTGGGATTCGCATTACAGACTTGCGCTCGAAATGCCGTCGTTTAAAACAAGAGCACGGACTTGATATGATTGTGATTGACTACTTGCAGTTAATCCAAGGCAGTGGCTCACGTGCGTCAGATAACCGTCAACAAGAAGTCTCTGAAATTTCTCGTATGTTAAAAGGGATTGCTCGTGAACTTGAGTGCCCGGTCATTGCCCTTAGTCAGTTATCACGTGGGGTAGAACAACGTCAAGATAAACGTCCGATGATGAGTGACATACGTGAATCAGGATCTATTGAGCAAGATGCGGATATTGTTGCCTTTTTATATCGTGATGATTACTACAATCGTGGCGAAGGAGAAGAGGATGACGATGACGGAGGATTTGAACCCCAAACGAACGATGAAAACGGTGAAATTGAAATCATCATCGCCAAGCAACGTAACGGCCCGACCGGTACAGTGAAACTACACTTCATGAAACAATATAATAAGTTTACAGACATTGATTATGCCCACGCTGAAATGGGATAATAATACAATATAAAAATATTTTTCCGTACATTAAGCAAATTTTTGTTTTTAATGTACGGATTTTTGTTCTTTTCCAAAGCCTGATTTCAACTTAAGTATGTTTTTGAAGAATTCTAGTTTTTGTCTTAAATAAGCTTATTATGCGCTGTGACAAGGTTAAATGAGATTTTCTAATATGTTTTTCTTAAGAGATGATTCTAAAATTTAACGTTCGTTTTTTGGTTTGCATTCCAACTGTGAGACTGGTAAAATACACTTTGGTTAATTGAGAAAACGTTGGAGGTGCTCTTATGTCATCAATCGTAGTAGTTGGGACACAATGGGGAGACGAAGGAAAAGGTAAAATTACAGACTTTTTAGCAGAACAAGCAGATGTCATTACACGTTTTTCAGGCGGTAATAATGCAGGACACACAATCAAGTTTGACGGTGAAACGTACAAATTGCACTTAGTACCCTCAGGTATTTTCTATAAAGAAAAATTATCTGTTATTGGTAACGGTGTGGTTGTAGATCCTGTTGCATTATTAAAAGAATTAGACGGATTAAATGAACGTGGGGTTGCAACTGATAACTTGCGCATTTCGAACCGTGCTCACGTCATCCTTCCATACCACTTAAAGCAAGACGAATTAGAAGAAGAACGTCGTGGTGATAATAAAATTGGTACGACGAAAAAAGGGATTGGCCCAGCCTACGTCGACAAAGCACAACGTATAGGTATTCGCATGGCAGACCTGTTAGATAAAGAAGTATTCGAACAACGCTTAAAAGAGAATTTAGCTTATAAAAATGATTACTTCCGAGGTATGTTTGAACAAGACGCACCTTCATTTGAAGAAATTTTTGAAGAATATTACGAAGCGGGTCAACGTTTAGCACCTTACGTGACAGATACTGCAAAAGTTTTAGATGATGCATTTGTCGCAAATGAAAAAGTATTGTTCGAAGGGGCACAAGGTGTCATGTTAGACATCGACCACGGGACATATCCATTTGTCACTTCAAGTAATCCTGTCGCAGGGAACGTGACAGTAGGTACTGGCGTAGGTCCTACACAAGTTTCAAAAGTCGTTGGCGTATGTAAAGCTTACACATCACGTGTCGGCGATGGTCCATTCCCAACAGAACTTTTCGATGAAGATGGCCATCACATTCGTGAAATCGGCCGTGAATATGGAACAACAACAGGTCGTCCTCGTCGTGTCGGTTGGTTTGACTCAGTCGTGTTACGTCACTCACGCCGTGTGAGCGGTATTACGGACTTATCTATCAATTCGATTGATGTTTTAACAGGTTTAGATACAGTAAAAATCTGTACAGCTTACGAATTAGACGGTAAAGAAATTACAGAATACCCGGCGAACTTGAATGATTTAAAACGTTGTAAGCCAATTTTTGAAGAATTACCAGGTTGGAAAGAAGATATTACAGGCGTACGTAGTCTAGACGAATTACCAGATAATGCACGTCGCTACTTAGAACGCATTTCTGAATTATGTAACGTCCACATCTCTATCTTCTCTGTCGGTCCTGACCGTAATCAAACGAATATCGTTGAAAAACTATGGATTTAATCTTATAGAGGGAAGTCTAACCGTAACGTTGCGGTTAGACTTTCCTATTTTTGTTTTACATGAAGAAAAGACGCATATTAGCGCGATTTAGACGTGGATTTGTCATTGTGATGACGATCAAGTGCCGCCATATGTAAATCATGAATCATCGCAATCAGTGGTCGAATAATCATTTGAATACTTCCGATGACAAACAGTACGGTGCCTTGAAAAACAGTTGTCTCTGAGAAAAATAAAAAGCTCCCAATTAAAAAGATGAGACCTAACACAACATCATTCAGTTGGTAGAGGGCTTTATAAATAAATGATTTCGCATTTTTTTGTTCACTAAAGTTGAGTTGAGCTTGTGGCTTTTTTGGCATTTTATCTGTACCTCCTCGTATTGTTTGATTTACTTTACCCGTTATTAAAAATAAAACTGACATTATGAGAGGACTTTTAGTTGAGGAACCCCCCCTTTAAATGTGAAAAATGTCTGATATTATAGTAAACTAACGCTTCACGCCATAAGTGAAACATATTGATATGACAGACTTTTGAGTGTGTTTTTAAACAATGTAAAGCGTATGTGAAAATTTATTGAAAAAAATTTAAAAATTGTCTTGCACTCAGGAAATGGGGGTGCTATAATCAATCTTGTGTTCAAAAGAGGCTCCTTGGTCAAGCGGTTAAGACACCGCCCTTTCACGGCGGTAACACGGGTTCGAGTCCCGTAGGAGTCACCATGATATGGTCCCGTAGTGGAGCGGTTTAACACGCCTGCCTGTCACGCAGGAGATCGCGGGTTCGATTCCCGTCGGGACCGCTAATTGCTCATCCAAATATGGATGGGCATTTTTTTATACGTAAATATAGGAAAATGTGAGTACGATATAAAGAGCAATGGGTTAAGTTGGAACAGACTTAATGCCGTTGTTTTTTTATTTGAAGCAGAAGAGATTCAAGTAAATAGATAGAATTTGCCCTTTAGAAGTGATACATTATAAGGTATAGGATTATGCCAATTGGAAACGTATAATTTTGCACTTTAATATGAAATGGGGTCAAAGCATATGGCAAGAAAAGTAGTCGTAGTCGACGATGAAAAACCAATTGCAGATATATTAGAATTTAATTTGAAAAAAGAAGGTTACGAAGTCTACGTCGCTTACGATGGTGACGACGCCGTAGATTTAATTTACGAACAAGAACCGGACATCGTTTTATTAGACATTATGTTACCTGGACAAGACGGTATGGAAGTCTGCCGCGAAGTTCGAAAAAAATACGATATGCCAATCATTATGTTAACAGCCAAAGACTCTGAAATTGATAAAGTTTTAGGGCTCGAGCTAGGCGCGGACGACTATGTGACTAAACCTTTCAGTACGCGCGAATTAATTGCACGTGTGAAAGCCAACTTACGTCGTCATTATACACAACCGACACAAGAAGCTGAAGCGCAATCTAATGATATTGCGATTAAAGATATTGTCATCTACCCTGATGCGTATTCCATTAAAAAACGTGGCAAAGATATTGATTTAACACATCGTGAATTTGAATTATTTCATTATTTAGCCAATCATATGGGACAAGTTATGACACGTGAACATCTGCTTCAAACGGTCTGGGGTTATGATTACTTTGGTGATGTACGTACAGTTGACGTGACGATTCGCCGCTTACGAGAAAAAATTGAAGATGATCCCTCTCACCCGGATTATATAGTCACACGTCGTGGTGTTGGTTATTTTCTTCAACAACATGATTAGAGGATGATGCTTAATATGAAGTGGTTAAAACAATTTCAATCCCTTCACACTAAGCTCGTTATTGTCTACGTTTTACTCATCATTATCGGTATGCAAATTATCGGTCTTTATTTCACAAACAGTCTTGAAAAAGAAATGACCGAGACATTTAAGACAAATATCTCCCAAAATGCGAAACAAATAGAGCTCAGTATCGAGAAAATATATGCGGATGAAAATGGGGCGACAAACACCCAAAAAGATATTCAAAATTTATTGAATGAGTACGCCAACCGTAATGAAATGATTGAAATACGTTTCATCGATACAGATCAAATCATTTTAGCGACTTCGAAACAATCGAATCGTCATATGATCAATCAAAAAGCGAATGAAAGTTCCATTCAAAAAGCACTGTCACTTGGGCAAGAAAATTCAGACACAGTACTTAAAGATTATGGTGAAGGAAAACAACGTGTCTGGGTGAAAAATATGCCTGTGACCACAAGTGAAGGAATTATTGGCGATATTTATATCGAATCCAATATCAACCAAGTCTATGACCAATTAAGCAACATTAACCAAATCTTTATCGTCGGAACTTTAATTTCTCTTATCATTACAGTGATTCTCGGGTTCTTTATCGCACGGACGATTACAAAACCGATTACAGATATGCGTAACCAAACGGTAGAGATGTCAAAAGGGAATTATACACAGCGTGTTAAAATCTACGGCAATGACGAGATTGGTGAGTTGGCGCTTGCCTTCAATAACTTGTCAAAACGTGTACAAGAAGCACAAGCCAATACCGAGAGTGAAAAGCGACGTCTAGATTCTGTCATCACCCACATGAGTGACGGCATTATTGCGACAGACCGACGGGGCCGTGTCCGTATTATTAACGATATGGCACTTAAAATGCTCGGTAAAATGAAAGAAGATGTTACAGGACAACATATTTTCGATATTTTAGACTTACGGGATACTTATACTTTAGAAGAGTTGAGTGAGGAACATGATAGCTTTCTCCTCGACATTAACGAAGAAGAAGGCATTATTGCCCGGGTGAACTTTAGTAACATTGTGCAACATACGGGCTTTGTCACGGGTTATATTGCCGTACTCCACGATGTTACAGAGCAACAACAAGTCGAAAAAGAACGTCGGGAATTCGTGGCCAACGTGTCGCACGAGCTCCGCACCCCATTAACTTCTATGAATAGTTACATCGAAGCGTTAGAAGAAGGGGCTTGGAAAGATGAATCCATTGCGCCACAATTTTTATCTGTCACACGTGAAGAAACCGAGCGTATGATTCGACTCGTGAACGATCTCCTTCATTTATCAAAAATGGATAATGAAACCGAACAAATCACAAAAGAAATTGTCGACTTTAATCTATTTATCAATAAAATTATTAACCGTCATGAAATGTCCGCCAAAGATACAACCTTTGTCCGCGACATTCCACAACAATCGATCTTTACAGAAATTGATCCAGACAAAATGACGCAAGTATTTGATAACGTCATTACGAATGCGATTAAATATTCTCGAGGTGAAAAACGCGTGGAGTTTCACGTGAAACAAAATGCGGTTCATAATCGATTAACGGTACGCATTAAAGATAACGGCATCGGGATACCGATTAACAAAGTCGATAAAATATTCGACCGCTTTTTCCGAGTGGATAAAGCGAGAACGCGTAAAATGGGCGGGACAGGTTTAGGCCTCGCCATTTCAAAAGAAATTGTCGAAGCCCACAACGGACGTATTTGGGCTAACAGTGTGGAAGGTCAAGGTACGTCCATATTCATTACGTTACCATGTGAAATGATAGAAGATGGTGATTGGGATGCGGATTAGAGAGTTAATCAAATCTATCATCTTAACCCTCCTCGTCATTTCGAGTCTCGTCTTAACGTTCATGATATGGAACTTTTCACCCGATGTGAACGACACTTACAGTGATACGAATAAAGAAAATACGAAGGCGATTGGTATGCGTTACGATAAAGATGCGGGCCAAGTGATGACTCCCTTACAAATGATACATGTGGATGGGGAGAAGATGGAAGGTGCTCCAGCGACCCCTTATGTAAATGATTTCGCCAAGTTATTCGATAAACATCACATATCGAAAGTTGAAGAATTTCAAAATGATAACGGCCTTGCATTAAATACGTTAAGTGATCGATTAATCATTTTTGACTACCCGACAGACACCCCGCTTGCGATGTATTTGAATGAAGTGATGAACGTCCCGGCAAAAGTTCCGGCGAATTTTAAGTTTAACCGTATTATTTTAGATATTGGGCAGCGTCAAAAAGTAGACGCTTATGCGATTGATGCTGAGCGACATCGTGCGATTCGAATGCGTACCAACGTTTCTGTTAAGACGATTAATCAATATTTAAGTAATATGTCCTCGAGCTTAGAATCGTATACAGATATATTGACGGATCAAACAACAGTCAATAATGCGACGTATTTATATGCGCCGAAAGAACCGAAAGATTTACGCACGTACCGTACGATTTTTAGTAATATCAATGTCGAAGATTTAAATTCAATCTTATTTGACGATACGCCTATTGTGCGAACAACGAAAAGTGGCAACACGACTTACAATAACAATACAGGCATGGTCAATTATGATGCGAACAAAGAAACCTACAGTTATACGAATTTATCCGAAGACGAACATAGTACAAGAGATATGAATGTCGGGATACCAAGAACCTTTGATTTTATAAATAAACATGGTGGGTTTACAGACGATTTTCGTTTGTTTAAAGCCAATAGTGACAAAGGTGAAATGGTCTACCAAATGTTTGTCAACGGTCGACCGATTTTTGACTCAACCATTCGTAACCAAATTAAAGTCATTTGGGGCGAACGAGGCATCTTTGAATACAGTCGAGGATTGTTGAAGACAAATGTGACGGTCGATAACGGTGAAAAACCGAAAGTCTTACCAGAAGCTGAAGAAGTTCGCTCTGAGTTAGCAAGTAATGGGCGCGTGGATTTTGGCAAAGTGCAACTGATGACAGTTGGTTACCGTATGGTGACGAACAATGCATCCAGTGATGGCCTTGAAATTCAGCGCAATAGTCAATTTGTGCCCACGTGGTATATTAAGTATAATCATGCGTGGTATGAATTCAGAGATGGGGAGTTGATTAAACCGTGAACTGGCAACGTGCAAAAACCCTTTTCATTATTGTCTTCTTCCTCGCGAATCTCTGCTTAATTTATATTTACGTAGATAAAGTGAACAAATCACATGTAGATGATTCTGATAACGAAAATGCGGTGAATTTCGAACAAGAAAATATTAAACTGCCGAAAGATATGCCGAACGTAGAAGGTGTGAAAATGCGTTTAATAACCGCAAATTCCCACAATTTCGAAAGTGAAGCCAAAGATGATGACAAAGCTGATACAAGTAATGACGGCTTTACACTGACGCAAAAAATGGATAAAGCCGTGAATGTGAATGAAGATCCGATTTCTACCCTGAAACCGTATATCGATGCGAATGTATACGGGGGAACGGGCTATCAATATCATGAAACAAAAGACGGTAAAATCATCTATGAACAAACGTATGACGGTTATCCAATTATGAATAACAATCGTGCCCGCCTCTCATTCGATGTGGATGGGAAGAAAGTAAAATCCTATACACAGTCAACGATGGAAGACATCCGTCCGTCTAAAGGCGAGAATAACCAACCACGTGATGTCCTTAGCGCACGAGAAGCGATTGAAACGCTATACTACAACCAATATTTAAAATCAGGTCAATCTGTAGACAGTATTCGTTTAGGCTACTACACTGTCGTAAAAGAAACGAATGTACAAGTCTTACAAGCGAACTGGGAAATTACCGTCAATAAAAATGGAAAACCTCATACGTATTACGTTGAAGCGGTATCGTCAAATCCGCAAATTACAGAATAATAGAAAGGGTGGTCACTTGATACGAATGAGTGTCCTCGCAAGTGGGAGTACAGGTAACGCCACTTATGTAGAAAGTGATAAAGGGAGTTTGTTAGTCGATGTCGGCTTAACAGGCAAGAAGATGGAAGCACTTTTCGATCAAATCGACCGAAAAATTTCAGATTTAAACGGAATCCTTGTCACACATGAACATTCCGACCATATTAAAGGGTTAGGCGTGCTCGCAAGAAAATACAACTTGCCCGTCTATGCGAATGAAAAAACGTGGACGTGTATCGAAAAGAAAGATTCACGTATTCCGTCTGCACAAAAATTTATTTTCAATCCATATGAAACAAAATCTATTGCGGGATTTGATGTTGAGTCCTTTAATGTTTCACATGATGCGATTGATCCGCAGTTTTATATTTTCCATAATGACTATAAGAAGCTAACGATGATTACGGATACAGGCTATGTGTCTGACCGTATGAAAGGAATGATTCGAGGAAGTGATGCTTTTATTTTTGAAAGCAATCACGACGTCGATATGTTGCGCATGTGTCGTTATCCTTGGAAGACGAAACAACGTATTTTAAGTGATATGGGTCACGTTTCGAATGAAGATGCGGCACATGCGATGACAGATGTCATTACGGGTCAGACGAAACGCATTTACTTGTCGCATCTTTCACAAGACAACAATATGAAAGATTTGGCGCGCATGAGTGTCGGCCAAATTTTACGAGAACATGATATTGATACCATCAATGAAGTGAAATTATGCGATACAGATAAAGCACAAGCGACACCGATTTATACATTGTAACGACACGAAGGGTTAAAAACGAGAGAAGGCGTTTTTAACCCTTTTTTCAAATTTGGGATAGCACTAAGGGGGAAGCGGGATGTCTAAAAAATCAAAGCAGGACAACGTTTCTAAAATTCAAGCTGATGTATGATGCTGACGCTACTCGCTGTAATTATTTTTGGTCTCACCTTATTATTTTTCATATCGCAACCAAAAGGAGTAGACATCGTCATTACTGCTGTCACAGGGGCACTCATCGCATTTCTCGTCGGTGTGGTCACTCTAAATGATGTGGTGACCGTGACACATATCGTATGGAATGCGACGCTCACATTTATCGCATTAATTATTATTTCTCTTATATTAGATGAAATCGGCTTTTTGAATGGGCAGCGCTTCATATGGCTCATGCTTCTCGAGGCAGTGGGTTTAAATGTTTCTCTATATGATGTTGTTAGGCGCTATTATAGCGGCGTTATTTGCGAATGATGGCGCAACGTTAATCTTAACGCCCATCGTTCTAGCTATGGTGCGACACCTTGGATTTAAAGCGCGGGCAGTCTTCCCTTTTGTGATTGCTTGTGGATTTATCGCAGATGCGACGTCACTACCATTTGCGATTAGTAATTTGGTGAACATCATTTCGGTAGACTACTTTCAAATAGGATTTACGGACTATCTCAAACACATGATAATACCGAACCTTTTTTCGCTAAGCGCGAACATCGTCGTCTCATGGCTATATTTTAAAAAAGCAGTGCCAAAATCTTTTGATGCAACACATATAAAAGCGTCGCATACAGCGATTAAAGATGTCACCCTCTTCCGACTCGCTTGGGTATCTTGATCTTGTTAATGATTGGCTATGTTTTGAGTGAATGGCTCAAAATGCCTGTCTCCTTCATCGCATGTACGGTGGCCGTGATCTTTTTAATCTGTGCGCGTCGGTCATCTGCTGTGAATATGGCAGCCGTCATGAAAGGCGCACCGTGGAATATCGTGTGCTTTTCAGTAGGCATGTATATCGTCGTTTATGGCCTCAAAAACGTGGGCATAACGCAACTCTTAGGCAATGTGCTCACATCCATTTCCAACTATGGATTATTAGGAAGTATTATGGGGATGGGCTTCATCTCGGCACTCCTCTCGTCCAGTATGAACAATCTACCGACCGTCTTAATTGATGCGATTGCGATCAGTCAAGCACAAGTATCAGGACACATTCAAGAGAGCATGATCTACGCGAACGTGATCGGTGCCGATTTAGGACCTAAAATCACGCCCATCGGTTCACTCGCGACGTTATTGTGGCTCCATGTGCTTAATCAAAAAGGCGTAAAGATCAGTTGGGGCCTGTACTTTAAAATAGGCATCGTCATCACCATGCGATTCATATAACAGGAGCCCAAAAAATAGGCTCCTGTTTTTTTTACGTTTATAGAAGAATATACAAAGAAAGTGCTTTGAACAAAAGAGACATTCATGACATATACATAACTGAAAATTGTGATACCGCATGAAGTGTGAATTTGATAAAATGATATGAATAAATGTGCAAAAAGCACTAAAAGTTATCCCCAAATATGTGCACAAAAGTGGAGAGTTATAAACAATCCACATGTTAATAACCCTTTTACTCACAAAGTTATACACATATACACAGACTTATTCACAATTATAGTGGATAAAATCGAAGTTTAGTGTTAAATAATTTATGCAAATTCGGTATAATGAGGATAAACCTGTGAGTAACTGAATAACTTGTGGATAACTCAAGAGTTATAAACAAACTGGAGGAAATTATGAAAATCACCATCATCGCAGTTGGAAAATTAAAAGAGAAATATTGGAAACAGGCTATTGCAGAATATGAAAAACGTTTAAGTGCCTATACAAAAATTGACATTATCGAAGTGCCAGATGAAAAAGCACCCGAAACTATGAGTGACAAAGAAATCGAGCAAGTGAAAGAAAAAGAAGGCCAACGCATCCTATCCAAAGTCAAACCTCAATCCACAGTCATCACACTAGAAATCCAGGGGAAAATGTTGAGTTCAGAAGGCCTCGCCAAAGAACTAGATCAACGCATGACACAAGGTGCAAGTGACTTTACCTTTATCATCGGAGGATCGAACGGCTTACACCAAGACGTCATGAAGCGCAGCAACTTTGCGTTATCATTCAGTAAAATGACTTTCCCACATCAAATGATGCGCGTCGTATTGTTAGAGCAAGTGTATCGGGCATTTAAGATAAACAGAGGGGAAGCTTATCACAAATAAAACTAAAAAAATAGATATTGAGCGATAATATATAATTAATATTTTTAAAAATTTTGAATGTATGAGCTTATTAGGTTCTACATTTTTAATTTTTGGTGTAAAAAACCAACTTATAAATAGTAATATTGTAGTACAAAAAGGAGATTTTCTACAATGACAATAATAATTCACCCGCTACAACATATTGAATCTGCAAATATGAATGATTTGCTTGATCATCTTCCGTTTAATTACTCTATATTAGAAGACTTACACTTTGCTTTTGAGGAAACTGACTCATTTTTTGATTTAACGAAAAGTCACGAAATCCGATATTGGAAAAATATGTTATTTAATCGTATGAATCTTCTAATTCGAAATTATACATACACGATATTCTACTATAATCAAGATATACCTGATGAAGTTTGGTATAAGAGGTCTGGTACCAAAGGACAATCAGTTGAATTTTTTCCTGATTTTAAAGAAGAAGACTATACTAAGCAATTTAATTTTAATTACTTTTCTGAATATTTCTTCTTACAAGGTTTTAGCATATTTGAATTGTTAGGACATATTATAGTAAATATTTACGACATACAATTAAAAATGAATGAAATAAGTTTTCATAAAGCAATAAACAAACTTAAAGAAAAAGATTTAGTAAAATTTTATGCACTTGATAAAATTCGTAATTCCAATGAATTTGATGATGCATCTAAACACAGAAACAACATTACACATAAACAGCATCCACAATTTATATCTTCAGGAATAACTAAATATGAAAATGGTATAGTTACAGCTGGTGTTGGAAATTACACTACGTCTCAAAAAGTTAAAGAAATAATGGATGGGATGTTAATGTGTTTAGAAAAGACAATAGAAATTTTAAATGAAAGTAAAGATTAAATTCTCTTTTAAAGATGTAATTTAAAGGATATTGAATAGAATCAGTAGCATTGTATATAAATGTAGTATCAGGGAGTGAGCAAGAAGCAAAATAAGATATGAAACTCTCAATGCTGCAGATTTGTAAATATTTAATGCTTACCCGATTTTTAATTTATATAAAAAATTAATGGAAAGTTGAGATTATGACGAAAAATACTTTTAGTTCACATTAATGATTGATATTAATGAATGTATAGATAAAATGGGTAGATTATATATTGGAGAAAATGAAAATTCTAAGGGTTTAACACAGGATTCTAGAGAATACTTTGAGCAAAATAATAAAAAAAGTAGCAATAAAAAGTACTATCCTAATTTACCTGACAAAAGTAATCGTAAAACGAGGGACTACAGAAATAAAATAACACATGAAGGTTTGAGTTTTTACCAGACTAGCCATATTGAAATCAATGGTTTAATTTTAGGTGGCCCACAGGAATTTATGACATTACAAAATGAGAAGGAAATAACTGACATAATAAGGTTATTAAAAGAAGATACAGATATATTAGATGAAGAACAGCAGCAACTAGATAATATTATCCAAAAACACCTCAAGTTAACTAAGTTTCCAAATGGTTAAAAAGGAGTGATGAAAATATAGAATGAGCTCATTATTAGAGTTCATTCTATATTTTTTTAGCAATATCATTGATAAGGGGAACGCGTGAAGAGATGGCAGATAAGATAGTTTTAGTACTCTGTAATTTTAGGTATAAGGTATATTATAACCGTTTTAGTCTATCCATCCATCGCCTACTCATTCTATTCTAGCTTATCCGCCCGACGCAATTTTCTGACTCATTCCAGCTTTGCCTATCCACCTATCGCCCTTTTCCTTCGTCACTCGGTCATGGAAGTTTGTATTTCTTGTTCAATTAAGTCGATACGTTTACTGATCAAATTCCGTTGTTCATTCAAGAATTCTAGGTGTGCGCGTAACACGCTTGGGACATCTATTTGGTTTTGATAAAGCATGTCTGTGTTTTTTCGGATTTCTTTTAATGGCATATTCAAATTGCTTAGGCACTGGATAAATTTAATCATTTCGATATCGTCGTCTGTGTATAAACGCTTGTTATTGCTATCTCTGTCGATGTGTTTCAAGATATTCTTTTTCTCGTAATAACGCAGTTTGCTTTTAGGTATATTGCAATAATCTGAGACATATTCAATGTAATATTGTTTCATGTAAGCATATCCTTTCTCTTAAACCAAGGTTTAACTGATATTGTAATCTATATAAACATGAATGAGGAGGAAAGACAATGAAAAAGGCTTTAATTGTTGTAACAAACATTGCGAAATACGATAATTTAGACAGACCTACAGGTGCGTGGTTCTCAGAGGTTACGCATTTTGCGAAGGACTTCTATGATGCAGGTTATGATGTTGATTTCGTAAGTCCGAACGGTGGATATGTACCTATTGATCCTGTCAGTCTTAGCCCTGAAATGATGAGTGTTGAGGACTGGGAATATTATACGGATCACGATTATATGAATCAATTTGGACAAACGTTATCTCCAAAAGAGGTTAATCCTAGCGACTATCAAGCCATTTACTTTGCAGGTGGACATGGTGCGATTTGGGATTTAAGAAATAACAAAGAACTTAACGACATTGCGTTAAGTATTTACAATAACCAAGGCGTTCTCTCTTCTGTATGTCATGGTGCGGCTGGTCTACTCGACATTAAAGAAAATGGCGATTACCTCGTTCGTCATAAAGACGTGACTGGTTTTACAAATAGTGAAGAACAAGCAAATGGTACAACTGAATACATGCCATATTTATTAGAAGACGAATTTATTAGTAACGGTGCACATTTTAAAAAAGAGAATGACTGGAGTAATTTCGCAGTCGTAGATGGTCGCATTGTCACTGGTCAAAATCCTCAATCAGGACATGCAGTTGCTGAACATGCTTTAAAAATCTTAGCTAATCAATAATTTTAAAAAGGAGCGATACACATGAAATCATTAATAATTGGCGCTCATGGTGGCGTTGGTCAACATCTCGTACGCAAACTCAAAGCACGAAACGTTGACTTTAATGCCGGTGTTAGAAAAGAAGAACAAGTTGAAGTTTTAAAAGCAGATGGTATTGATGCAACTTACATTGATGTTGCAAAACAATCTATTGATGAATTAATAGAATTATTTAAACCGTATGATCAAATCCTTTTTTCCGTCGGTTCTGGTGGAAGCACAGGTGACGATCAAACAATCATAGTAGATTTAGACGGTGCAGTGAAAGCAATTAAAGCAAGTGAACACGTCGGTCGTCAACACTTTGTTATGGTATCAACGTACGACTCACGTCGAGAAGCTTTTGATGCGTCAGGCGACTTGAAACCATATACCATTGCAAAACATTATGCGGATGACTACTTAAGACATGCAAATTTAAAATATACCATCGTACATCCAGGCACTTTAACAAACGAACATGAAACGCAACAATTCAATATGAGTGCGCAATTTGAAAATGTACAAAATCCGTCTATTACAAGAGAAGATGTAGCAGAAGTGCTTGTTTCTGTATTAACTGATGAAGCATTACAAGGTCACGAATTTCAAATCATCAATGGTGATTTGTCATTATCAGACGCTACGACTAAATATCTGGAGGAATAATAAATGAATAATCAACAAGTTGTACTTGCAAAACGACCACAAAGTATCCCTCAAGACGATGTATTTAGATTTGAAACAATAGAAACTCGAGAACCACATGCAGGTGAGGTTCAAGTAGAATCCATTTATGTATCTGTAGATCCTTACATGAGAGGCAGAATGAATGATACAAAAAGTTATGTTCAACCTTTCCAAGTGAATGAGCCATTACAAGGTCATATTGTTGGAAAAGTCACACAATCGAACGATGAACGTCTATCTGTCGGCGATTATGTCACAGGCATATTACCATGGAAAAAGATAAATACAGTGAATGGAGACGATGTGACCCCTGTGCCATCAAAAGATGTACCATTACATTTATATTTGAGTGTTTTAGGCATGCCGGGAATGACGGCCTATACAGGATTGCTTCAAATTGGTCAACCACAATCTGGCGAGACGGTTGTCGTGTCAGCTGCATCAGGTGCAGTAGGCTCTGTCGTAGGACAAATTGCTAAGATTAAAGGCGCAAAAGTTGTCGGTATTGCTGGTGGTAAGCAGAAAACAGCATATTTAACAGATGAATTAGGATTTGATGCGGCCATTGACTATAAACAAGATGATTTCGCACAGCAACTCGAAGCGGCTGTACCAGATGGTATTGATGTGTATTTTGAAAATGTAGGCGGCGCAATTTCTGATGAAGTGTTTAAACACTTAAATCGATTTGCACGCGTTCCGGTATGTGGTGCAATTTCAGCATATAATAATGAAAAAGACGATATTGGACCACGTATCCAAGGAACGTTGATTAAAAATCAAGCATTGATGCAAGGTTTTGTAGTAGCACAATTCGCTAATCATTTTAAAGAAGCAAGCGAACAACTCGCACAATGGGTGTCTGAAGGTAAAATTAAATTTGAAGTGACGATAGATGAAGGTTTTGACAATTTACCTTCTGCATTTAGAAAGTTATTCACAGGAGAGAATTTTGGTAAACAAGTTGTCAAAGTCGCTGAAGAATAGCAGAAGACTATGAAAAATATCATCGTAAGATTCATATTTAGTTTACTGTTTTATAAAAGTGGTGTTGCACACTTTAAAAATAAAGATATGTTTTTAAAAATCGTGCCGTCCTATTTACCTTTCAAACAAGCAATAGTTAAGTATTCGGGCATATTAGAATTTATAATTGCTTTTTATGTACTCAGTGCTAAAAATAGATCACGCGTAAGAAAAGTAGTACAAGGATTCCTTTGGCTCGTATTTCCTGCAAATATTTACGCTGCACGTAAGAACATCTCTTACAAAGATGAAAGAGATGAAACAGATAGTGTTAAGCAGCATGTCATTCGTTTACCATTACAATTTGTCATGGTCGCACTTGCGAAACTATTATAAGACTTATCATAGCCACGCCTGGAACATTATTTTTGTTCCAGGCGATTTTTTAATATTTACACTTAAAATCGACGTATATCAAATGATTCTCTTGACAACGCTTATGTGCTCTTTGTTTAAATAAGCTCATTTCAGACATTTACTTTTCAATTTTTCTATAGTGATAAGCTTCTAAATTAAGAAAAGCATAAGTTAATTTGCGTGTATGAGTATAAGAAGAAATAAAAAATGTATTTTATCATGTGATGCTATCGCAACATTGTAACATTAATGTAATAACGTGACCTGTAAGACAAATATGAGGAGGGTTTTTATGAAAAAAGTTTCTAACTTTATTTTAGCTAGTAGTTTAGTTTTGGGCTTTTTCGTAACGCCCGAATTATTTAATATCACTCAAGCACATGCGCAAGAATCTGTGAAACCTTATTATAGTTACAGTGGTTATACAGCAAATCAAAGTAATTTTATTCTAGATAAGAATTTTAAAACATATCAAAAAGCTAATTACTTCAAGATTAATAATCACAAGATTACTAAAAATGCATTAGCTAAAAATAATAAAGATTTACACGATCCAACATATTACGGGGTTTCTAATCATAAAACGAATGGTGTTTTCTTCTTATTAGACGGTAAGTCAGTGAGCAAAAAAAATTATTGAATCATTACGGTGAAGCAAAGTATACATCTACATCAGCCTGAGGCAAAGCATATATGTATAAAATAGAAAATGATGACTTTTAAAATATAAAGTTGTAGTAGATACATTGTAAAATTAACTTAAATTGCTCAAATACTTTTCAATAATATCAGAATATATATTAAATCGAAAGTGATTATATAGTACCAAAGTAAATATAGTACTAATTCCAGCTTATACAGGAAAGGGGAAAGAGTTTTTTTTATACTAGTGACATCATTAAAGCAAGTAAGATTATCCCCTTTTTTAGATAATTGTGATGATTCGTAGACTTAATTCATAATTTCTTGCTAATAAAGATTGAAAAGCTTTAAGAAGGGTACAATATTAAGTAAGAGACTTGGAGCTCTTGTCAATTAAGATAATGAGCAAGTGAGCTTGTTAAGTTAAAGATGAGCTGAGGTAAAGTTTACCTGCCCATCATTTTCTATTTGGAGGCTAAATATATGAAAAAAATATTATTAACAGGCGCTTCGGGATATATCGGTAGTCACTTAATGAATAAATTAAAAGATAACTATGAAATTATAGCTATTTCTAGAAATATAGAAAATAAATCAAATGAACACAATGTTACTTGGAAGGCAGCTGACTTGTTTGATTTAAATGAAATCACTGAGGTAATGGAGGATATTGATATCGCTATATATCTTGTCCATTCTATGATGCCTTCAGCTAAGTTGACGCAGGCGAGCTTTGAAGATATGGATGCATTATTAGCTGATAATTTTGCTAAAGCCGCAAGTTATAACAAAGTTCAGCATATTGTATTTATGAGTGGTTTGATACCTAATACAAATGAATTATCACCACATTTAAGAAGCCGTTTAGAGTGCGAACAGATTTTAGGATCATATGGTGTACCAGTAAGTACTTTAAGAGCTGGTTTGATTATAGGCTCTAAAGGAAGTTCTTACCCTATATTAAAAAAATTAGTAGAAAGATTACCTGGCCTGTTACTACCAAAATGGGCTTATAATACAACATTGCCAGTTGCAATAGACGACGTGATTGACGGTTTATATAAAATTGTAGAGCGTAATCCAAATGAGAACGAATCGATAGATATTGGTGGACCTAGTCATATGACTTATAAAGATCTATTCAAGCAAACTGCAGAGGTACTAGATAAACGATTACCTACGATAGATTTGCCTATTATTCCCATTTGGCTAAGTAAATATTGGGTGAAACTTATTTCAGGTGTTCCAAAAGAAATGGTCTATCCGTTAATGGATAGCTTAATTCATGATATGATTAGAAATGATGAAAATATTGTGAAAGACATTTCTATAGGCAAGATTGATTATAAGGAAAGTGTGCGTAATGCCTTGGAAGAAGAAACTAAGACACAAAAGAAAGGGAAGTCATCACGTAAGGGCAATATTAAAGATGTTAGAGCAATATCAAGGGTAGTCTTACCTAAAGATGTAAATATGATTCAATTGGCAGAATCATATGCAAATTTTTTAAATAGAATTACATTAAATGTCGTTAATAGTGATTTTAACGAAGATAACTTTACGATTAGTGTACCGTGTTTAAATAAGGAATTATTATTATTAAGTAAAGATTTTAAAGCTTCTAATAACGAGAGAATTTTATATCGAATTGTTGGTGGAGATTTCGCTTTAGATTCAGATGGTGGTAATGCGAGATTAGAGTTTAGAAGATTACCTAATAGTGACGCATGTATCATAGCGTTACAAGAATATGAACCGACGTTACCTTGGTGGGTATATAAGTATACCCAGGCAAAAGTTCATAAAAGTGTAATGAATCTTTTTAAATTCAAGATTAATATCCAAAAAACTAATAAAGGAGAATACTTTAATATGAAGAAATTTATTTTACCAATTGTTATTTCAGGTGCAATTGTTTTGAAAGTATATGGATTGAAAAAGTATTTAGCTAGAAAAAATAACATGTCTAATGCCGAACTATAGCTATTAGATATAATAGCTAGTTACTTTTACAAAAAAAAGAGGGGATCAACTATGAAAGCAAACGAGATAATTAAAACAATTATAAAAGTCATAACACCAATTACAGGTGGTAAATTTATAGGGAAATTTGCAGTGAAAAACGCGAGAAAAGATTATAAAAATAATGTTAAACCACCTTTTTCACCACCCGGCTATGTCTTTCCAATTGTGTGGCCAATACTTTATACAACGATGGGCGTAGCTTATGCATTAGTGACTAATAAATCTACTAGTAAGGCTTTGAAAGGTGCTTATTACTCACAATTAAGCCTGAATTATCTATGGTCGATATTATACTTCAAATATAAATTACGCTTTAGTGCGTTGATAGAGAGTGTTGTATTACTGGGCGCAGTAGTTACAACAACTGTAAAATTTTTCAATGTAAAAAAAGTTGCTGGCATTTTACTAGTTCCATATATGCTTTGGAGCGCTTTTGCTACTTATTTAACAGCTGGTAATTGGTATTTAAATAAAGATAACCCAAGCTATACAGCGAAATCTGAGCATTAAATTGATGAAAAAGATTATATATATTGCGCTATATTGGTTTATAGTTCAAATGATTATTGCTCAACTTGGTACTCGTATTAGTTATAAGTTCTTAGAAAAAGATAATAAGTATTTTCGAAGTTGGAATTTTGAACAAGAGGGTCAATTATGGCAACAATTAGTTAAAGTGCAATATTGGAAAGATCATTTGCCAGACGGTCAAAATCTTAACCCTAATATCAGTAGTAAAGCGACTTTCGATTTATCTAAAAATATGAATGATATACAGCGATTTATATTAGAAACTAGACGTGCAGAGGTGGTTCATCTGCTATCCATATTTCCTGTTATTGCGTTTTTTAAAGCGTCAAAAAGTGTTAAAATAATTAATTTTATATATGTCATTATTGCTAATGTGCCTTGTATGATTGTTCAGCGCTATAATCGCCCTAAGTTAATACGTATTTATAATAAATTACAAAAAAGAAAAGGTGATTAAATGGGAAATAAGAAAGTGGTTGTCATAGGAGGTGGCTTGGGAGGGATTGCCAGTGCAATTTGTATGGCTCAAGCAGGCTATCAAGTGGATTTATATGAACAAAATAAGCATATCGGTGGAAAGGTAAATAGGTTGGACATAGATGACTATGGATTTGATCTCGGCCCATCAATTTTAACCATGCCTAAAGTATTTCAAAGCTTATTTCAACGATGTAATGAAAGGCTAGAAGATTATGTTAGTATTCGTAAGTTAAGTTTACAGATTAGAAACGTTTATCCAGATGGCCAAATTTTAGATTTATATGAATCCATGGAAGATATGTTAACAAATAATGAATCGTTAACAAATAAAGATATAGAGCAACTTTCTTCGTTTTTTAGTTATGCACAAAAGATACATCAAGTGGCTGAAAAAAGCTACTTTGATAAGGGGTTAGATACGATGTATGCAATCATTCGTTATCATGGTCCATTTTCAGCTTTAAAACAATTCGACTATTTTCACACAATGCAACAAGCCATTAATAAAAGGGTGGATAACCATTATTTAAGAGAAATGCTAGGTTATTTCATAAAATATGTCGGCTCCTCATCTTATGATGCTCCGGCTGTATTGAGTTTATTACCTCAAATGCAACATGAGGAAGGTTTGTGGTACGTAGATGGTGGCATTCATAAGTTAGCGGAAGCGATGGAACAATTAGCGAGAAAATTAGGTGTGGGCATACATTTTAACACCCCTGTAAAACGTATCAATTATAATAGTCAAAATAAGGTGACAGGGATAACAATAGAAAGTAATAAGGAAATATATGCAGATTACATTATATCTAATATGGAAGTAATCCCTGTTTATAAGTATTTATTGAATTTTGATGCAAACCAAATAAACAAATTGGAACGTAAATTTGAGCCAGCTAGTTCAGGTTATGTCATGCATCTTGGTGTGGACAAAAGTTATCCAGAGCTTCAACATCATAACTTTTTCTTTTCAAGTAATTCTAAAGTTAATTATGATCAAGTTTTTCACCAGTATGTTTTGCCTGAAGATCCGACTATTTATGTGGTGAATACAAATAAAACAGATAAGACACAGGCGCCAGAGGGACACGAGAATATAAAAATATTGCCACACATACCGTACATTCAGAGTAAGTCATTTAGTGAAGCAGAATATCTGCAATTCCGAGAACGTATATTGGATAAATTAGAGTCCATGGGGTTGAAAGATTTGAGAAAGCATATTGTATATGAAGACGTATGGACACCACATGATATAGAAAATACATACAATTCTAATAAAGGAGCTATATATGGCGTAGTATCCAATAAGAAGAAAAATAAAGGTTTTAAATTTCCTAAAAAAAGTCAGTACTTCAAAAATTTGTACTTTGTAGGTGGTTCTGTAAATCCTGGCCCTGGTATGCCTATGGTCACTTTGAGTGGTATGCAAGTAGCAGAAGCTATTATTAATGGAGAAAGTAGTTGAGGCTGAATGATACTTTATATAATAGCAATAGTATTGACGATACTATCACTAATAAGTGGCATGTGTATGTATGCGCGTCGAGCGATTATAAATAACTCCGGAAAAGAAAGAGGTCAGACAGCCGTCAGTGTTATTGTACCTGCTAGAAATGAAGCGGAGAACTTACCTAAATTACTTAACAGTATAAGTAAAGAGCAAGAAATAGAAGTAATTGTTATGGATGATGGTTCAACTGATGAGACACAAGTTGTTGCTAGATATTATGGTGCGAGCGTATATACTGTTGAAAATGATACTACATGGCAAGGTAAGTCACATGCTTGTTGGCAAGGTAGCAAATATGCAACGCATGATTTATTGATGTTTGTTGATGCTGATGTTCAGTTTACTTGTGATGATAGTATTCAAAATATAGCCAATCAATATGATTTACAAGGTGGTAAAGGTTTGTTATCAATACAACCTTATCACAAGATAAAAAAGCTATATGAAAATATATCGGCGATTTTTAATTTAATGACAATCGTAGGTATGAATCAATTTTCAATCACGAAATCAGCAAATAATGAGCAAGGCGCGTTTGGACCCGTCCTTGTGACAAATAAGCAAGATTATAAATTGACACAAGGACATTTGAAAGCTAAAAACCATATCATTGAAGGTTTTGCAATAAGTAAGGCATATCATGAATATGATTTGCCAGTGAATTTGCATGAAGGTCAAGGTGTGGTCAATTTTAGAATGTATCCTCAAGGATATAAAGCTCTATTAGAAGGGTGGAACAAACACTTTGCACTTGGCTCTCAAGTAACTAAAAAGTCTACGCTTACGTTTGTATTTTTATGGCTTTTTGGTTCACTTGTAACAGTATTAGCGATAATTTTTTCAATTAATTTAGGCTTGTTATATATATTATTAGCTATTACTTTATATTTTATATATGCGGTACAGTTTCACATGTTTATTCGGAGAACAGGAAATTTTAATCTCGTTGCGAGTTTATGTCATCCACTGCTCTTCATATGCTTTGTCGTGATATTTTTTAAATCATGGTTAGATATCAATGTATTCAAACGTATATATTGGAAAGACCGTAGAATAGATTTATAGCTTAGTTTTTTATACAAATGGCAAGAAGTTCTAGGCTTACTTAGGAGGCCAATAAATGAATCAATTAGAGAGAGATTATAACCATTGTCACAATATAATGAAAGAACATTCAAAAACGTTCTCATATGCCTTTGATTTTTTGGATCTAAAAAGGAAAAAAGCAATTTGGGCTATTTATGCAGTTTGCAGAATTATAGATGACAGTATTGATAAATACAAAGACCTTGAGCAATTAGACGGCATAGCTAGAGATTTAGATGTGATTTATAGCGATTGTGATTATATTCAAGCGTATCAAAGTGATGCAGCTATTATGAATGCTTTAAGTAATACATTGAATACATATTCAATACCTAAAAAGCCTTTTGAATCTCTTATTCAATATGTGAAAGAAGATTTAGATTTAAAAGTAATCCAAACTGATTCAGATTTATACGATTATTGCTATGGTGTTGCAGGTACTGTCGGGGAATTGTTAACTCCTATATTAGCTTCATCAAATAAAAATAGTTTTGAGCAAGCTAAAGAAGCTGCGATTGCTTTAGGTAAGGCACTGCAAATAACTAATATTTTAAGAGATGTTGGTGAAGATTTTCAAAATGGAAGAATTTACCTTAGTGCAGAAAAGTTAGTTGAATATCAAGTTGATTTGCAATCTGTATATCATGAAGGCATTACGTCAAATTATATTCAACTATGGGAAAGTTATGCTTTAAAGGCAGTTAGTTTATATGATATTGCATTAAATGGTATCAATTATTTTGATACAGAGGTACGTTACATTATCGAACTAGCTGCGACTGCCTATCTTGAAATACTTGAGGAAGTTAGAAAATCAAACTATAGCTTGCATAAGAAAGTATACGTGAGTAAATTGAAAAAAATGAAAATTTATCGTGAAATCAGTGAGAAATATAATAGGAGTGAACCTTTATGAAAATTGCGGTTATAGGCGGTGGTGTTTCAGGGTTAGCTGCAGCTTCAAGATTAGCAGCAAACGGTCACCAAGTAGATTTATATGAAAAAAACCAACAGATAGGCGGCAGGATGAATCAAATTAAGCAAGATGGTTTTACATTTGATATGGGACCAACTATTGTAATGATGCCTGAGATTTATCGAGATGTTTTTAATTATGCAAAAAAAAATATGAATGATTACTTGGAAATTAAACAATTATCACATATATATGATGTTTATTTTAGTGAAACAGATCAAATTCGCGTTCCTACAGATCTTGCTCAATTAAGAGAAATGCTCGAAAGTATTGAACCTAACTCTACACATGGTTTTATGTCCTTTTTAACAGATATATACGAAAGGTACGAAATAGCACGAAAATATTTTCTAGAGCGTACGTTTAGGAAGCCTACAGATTTTTATAATCCTTTTACAATATATCAAGGTATAAAACTTAAAACTTTTGATAAAGCAGATAATTTAATTGAAAAATATGTTGATAATGAAAAAATTCAAAAAATCTTAGCATTTCAAACATTATATATAGGTATCGATCCTAAACGAAGTCCCTCATTGTATTCAATTATACCTATGATAGAGTTGATGTTTGGTGTTCATTTTATAAAAGGTGGTATGTATAGCTTTGTTAAAGCACTTCAAACACTAAATGAAGAATTGAGTACTCAAATTTATACAAACGCAAATGTTGAAGAAATAATCATTGATAGCAGGTATAAGCGTGCGGAAGGTCTAAAAGTAAATGGACGTATAGAAAAGTATGACAAAATAATTTGTACTGCTGATTTTCCATATGCTACTTCATCTTTAATTAAAAAGGAACATCATCCTAAGAAGTATACGACACAGAAAATTGATAATATGGACTATTCTTGCTCAGCCTTTTTAATGTACATAGGGGTTGATAAAGATTTATCTGAAGATATCTTGTTACATAATGTTATATTTTCAAAGGATTTTGACAATAATATCAATGAAATATTTTCCGGGGAAATATCCCAAGATCCATCAATATATGTATACGCTCCTAGTGTGGAAGATCAGTCGTTAGCGCCAGAAGGTCAAACAGGTATTTATGTGCTGATGCCCGTTTCAGAATTGAAAACAAGTAATACGGATTGGTCTGATGAGTCAACAATCACACAAGTGAAAGATATTATTTACAATAAGCTTTCTACGATTAAAGCGTTAAAAGATTTGAAAAAGCAAGTTGTGACAGAAATTATTTATACGCCTAAGGATTTTGAAGGAGATTATAATGCTAAATTTGGAGCAGCCTTTGGTTTAATGCCTACTTTAGCGCAAAGTAACTATTACAGACCGCCTAATGTGAGCAGAGATTACAAAAATTTGTATTTTGCTGGAGCTAGTGTTCATCCGGGGGCAGGAGTGCCAATTGTACTGACGAGTGCTAAAATTACAGTTGATGCTATGTTAGAAGATATTAATAATGGTATATAAAAAACGGGAGTGGGACAGAAATCAAATTTTCTAATATAGATTTCGTAGTCCCACCCCGGCAAGGGTGACTAGGATTGAAAAAAGCTTGATATAATCGCATTTTCAATTCAGTCACCTACTGCCAAATTGAAAACGAGCCTGAGACATCTATTTATGTCCCAGGCTCGCCTTTTTAACTAATCGAACGTAATGGTTTGTGGTGCGTCTAATTTTTTATCGTTCATAATTTTTATGGATTTTGGTATTACTTTAATTACACACAAGTTTGGATCATCCTTAGAGTCAAAAAAGGACTTATCTTGTTTGTTCCAAATCCAATCAATAGTCTCTTGATCTTTCAGTATTTCAACATTAGCATCAATTTCTAGAAAACTACGATTATTCGTTTCATCGTAACCTATAAGTACATGAGCTTTGGGATTATCTTTAAATTCAGCAATTTTTTTAGACTCAATGCTTGTCTTAGTATAAAGTGTGTGTCTATCATTATAAAATACCATGTATCTACTATTAGGTGTATTGTTATGTGCAGTAGATAGGACACCTATTTTTGATGTATTTAATATATTTTCAATTTCATTTTGTAATTGTTCGTTATTCATAATTTAATCACCTCTGATAATAATATACCCTGAAGTTACCTATAATATGTAAGGTATTAAAATTTATTTTATTTTTTAGTGAATTATACAAAAGTTAAAACGGGTATATGATTGAAAACACAATCTTAAGTTAAAGGACAATTATAAAGTGAATTTGTATGAAACAAGCTGGGAGGCAATAAAATGCATTTAGGAGTCATACTTAACAGAGTTTTTAGAACGAAAGATAATCCACTTTTTCAATATATAGTGAAGCATCAAAATGAGATAAATAAATTGTATTTTATCTTACCTTTAGAAGATTTAACTGACGCATCAGAAGTAAAACGTGACTATTACTATAAAGTTGTAAAAGGATTTGTAAATGCTTTAGATAAGCATGATATACAACCTTATATTGTCACATACGAAAAGCTAGGTGAATTAGCAGAAACATTGGCGTTATCTCACGTATTAGTAGCAAAAGATATTATGAGTTATCACAAAGAAATATATGACTATCCTCATGTAAAAAAGGCTTTTGAAAATCACCAAGTTACAGTAATTGGACAGCGCGTGAATCATTATTTTGAGCCAACAAAGATTTTTAATAAACAGCAACAGCCTTATAAAGTATTTACTAGTTTTTATAAAGCAAATCGTCAGGACTTAGTACACACCCCTAAAAAAAAGTTATTAATTTAAGCAGTTGTCTCAAATTGCGGAAAAGGGTTCAAATCAAAGTGACTTAAAATTTGAAAATAATAAAGATATAGAAAAGTTAGCGCGTAAAGCTTGGGATGATTTTTTAAATGGTGACATAGCTCATTATGATAAATTAACTGACGATGTGTCGCAGGATTTTGTAAGTGGATTAGGTAAATATTTAGCATATGGACTACTCGATATTCGTGAAATTATAAATGATTTACTTGAAGATTATGAGAGCGATGAAAAAAATTATGAAGCTTTTATAAGAGAGGTTCTATTCCGTGAATTTTATTATGTGTTAATGACACAGTATCCAGAAACGGCAACTAAATCTTTTTCTGAAAAATATCGAAACATGCAATGGTCGTATAATAAAACACATTTTGAAGTATGGAAAAAAGGTCAAACTGGTTACCCAATCGTTGATGCTGCAATGAAGATGCTGAATCGTACAGGATATATGCATAATCGCTTACGAATGCTCGTATCACAATTTTTAACGAAAAATTTATTTATTGATTGGACTTGGGGGAGGAGTACTTTAGACAGTATTTGATAGATTATGATAATGCATCTAATGTACATGGATGGCAGTGGTCAGCATCAACTGGAACAGATGCAGTGCCTTATTTCAGAATGTTTAATCCTATACGTCAAAGTGAGCGTTTTGATGCGCAAGGGTATTTTATTAAAACACAGCTAGAAATATTTAATGATGTGAGCAGTAAATACATTCATGATCCAACTAAATATAAAGACAAGTTACAAGAAATTTATCATATTGAAATTGGAAAAGATTATCCACAGACTATCGTGAATTATAAAAATAGTAGAGATTATGTTATGGATAAATTTAAGAAATTTTGACATATCATCCAATAAAAAGGAGTGATTCATTTGTTGAAAAATGAAATACATCGTATTTATTTAGAAAAAAATAATAATGAGGTAACTATTAATAGATTTAATGTGACATATCACTATACTATATTAGAACAAATTAATGATTTGCCACAATACGGTTATGCAGTTTTAAACCATTTATATGCTAATCCTGGTTTAGAGGCAGACTTCGAGCGTGTGTTCTTAAATAGAGATAAACATCTAGAGAATACTGAAGGGTTTGAAAATCTATTATTTCTAAAGCCACATAGTACACATGAACATCATGTTATCATTACGTTTTGGCAAGACGAAGCAGCTTACAAACATTGGCAAGAGTCTCAGGAATATAAAGCATCCCATAAAAATAGAGGAACCAAGCAAGGTGCTGATAAATCTATTGTAAACAGAAATCTATCATTTAATATTAGTTTAGAATTTAAATAACATAATTTTTTAATTAAATGATATTTCTACAAACATATAGGCGAGTTATTTAAATACTAACTTGCCTATTTTTTAAGCGATATAAAAATTTTAGCAAAATCACTGATAAGGGGAAGCCTATCATAACAGATGCGGTTTTAAATAATTTAGGAAAGTTAAAATAGTGAATATTCAGGGGGGATGGAACAATGAGGTATTGGGTTATTCCGTGTAATGTAAAAGATTACGATGTTATAAGTGCATTCGAAAAACTAAATGAAGTCGATTGGAAACAGAGCAATAATATGAAATCAGCAGAGAGTGGGGATACAGTTTTAATTTATCTTTCTCGTCCATACTCTTGTATTAAATACATATGTAAGATCAAAAAAGTAAACAAGTCTAAGCCTACAATTGATGATAGTGGTTATGTTAAGAACGGTAGAAATTATAATAATTATGGTAATTACATGCAACTTGAATTAATTGATAGTATAAATGAATCACTATTAACCCGTGAAAACTTAAAACTAAACGGTCTAAAGGGAAATATCCAGGAACCAAGATCATTAAAAGATAACTCGCTAGTGTACATATTAGAAAAATTATCTTCTTTTCAAGAGATGCAAGTGAAAATGAACCTGAACTCGAAAATTTTGTGTATAAAGAAGGAAAATTCAAGTTAGATATGGAGTGAAATTTGAACGTAATCCTCAATTAAGGCAAAAAGCAATTGAAATTCATGGAACGACTTGTAAAGTTTGTAACTTTAATTTTGAAAAAATGTATGGTGATATTGGAAAAGAATTCATCGAAATTCATCACATTAAACCGATGTATTCCATTAGAAGAGAAATTTCTGTCAATCCAGAGACAGATTTAGTTCCATTATGTTCTAATTGTCATAAAATGATACATAGAAAAAGAGACAAACCTCTGACAGTAGAAGAATTGAAAAATAAAAATAAACTATTTTATTTACTCTAATTCAGATGATTCATCATCATATGATGTAATTGACCTTTCTAAACCATATAGAAACTCTTTAGATCATTGTTTAGAAGCAATCCCACAAAAAATAAAAATCGAAGAAAATTATGTTACTAATATCATTGATTATATTAAGTACTTTGGTGAAAATTTATCTGACACTCATTCTGAGTTAATTTATAAATATTATTTATAAATAAACAGAGCATCCTGAACTTTACAATGAGGGATGCTCTCAATATTTTATTTCTTGCTATTACTTAATGTATATTAAAACTATCTAGGATTACTATTAGCTTTCTTCTTTTATTTATATCAGGGGTTCTTACAAAAGTGAGATTATTCCTTTTTATTTTCTTTAATTTCTCTAATTCGATATTCGTATTATACCGAGCCCAATTAAACATATCATCAGTCATATTTTTATGGCTTAAGGTTTTTAAATACAGCTCTTCTTTAGGTGGGTTATACTTACATGTATTGGTGTATTGTTTGTCTTTAGTATAATTTATGGGGATATGATTATTATTATTTATAATTTCTTCTAATTTCGAATAAAACTCATTCAAGCTATTATCATTAGTTATGCAACTTAATAGGGTATATGAGATATTGTTTAAATACTTAGAACTAAAGTCATTGTTTTTTATATTTAAAGTAGTTAGGTAATACTCTGAATTATTATGAAGAATAAGTTGGAAATTTAAGTTTTCTCGATCCCAAGCATCAAAGTAAATAATTATATGTATGCTGTTAAAAACTCCAGTATATTTAACTGCTGTAGTTTCTTTAGGGGAATTTAAACTAAAGTAATCTTTTAATAATTTATCGTAAGTTTTCTTATTCATTGGCCCACCTCTTTTTTATAGAATATCATAACGTGTTGTAAAATAATAAATAAAAAGTAAATGAAAATGACAATAAAAGTGTGTTATATATAAGTGTTTGAATATATTGTTATGTATCTTACGTGAGTTTGTGATTGCTACGTATGGAAATTTAATGAATATAGACCTATAGAAATGTTTTAATATACATTAGGGAAAACTATGTGTTTTATGTCGTATTGTTCCTTGAGGAGATGATAATTTGATTACAATTGATTCAAAAATAAACAAACAAATCGCTAAAAATTTGTCGCTTGAAGGTATGGAAGTATCGAAGGAACAACAAAAACAGATTCTCGAGGTAATTAATAATAAGAAAAAAGTTACGAATGAAATGATTCGTAAAATTGCCTTTCAAAAACAATTAAAGGAGATTAGTGAGTATTTCTGAAACCGCATAAAAGGAATTAAAAATGTGGCTCCAACAAGCTTTTTATAAGTCTTTCTTTAATCAACCCTAATGGAGGAATCTATATGAGAATTAGAGCGCTTGAAGAAACAGATTTAAACTTTATCCACCAGTTAAATAATCAACATGCGACGATGGCCTATTGGTTTGAGGAGCCTTATGAATCGTTAGGGGAACTCAAATCGTTATATCAAAAACATATTTTAGATGAGTCTGAACGACGATTTATTATAGAAGCTGAAAATGAAAAAGTTGGGATTGTAGAACTTGTAGAAATTAATTTTATTCATCGAAACTGTGAAATCCAAATTATTGTGGATGGACAATTCGCAGGGAAGGGTTACGCCAAAGAAGCTTTTAAGCAAGCGATAGATTATGCCTTTTTTATTTTAAATTTACATAAGGTTTATTTATACGTAGATGTAAAAAATGAAAAAGCCATCCATATTTATCAAAAATATAATTTTGTAATTGAAGGTACGTTAAAGGAACATTTCTTTACTAGAGGGACCTACACTGATAGCCATATGATGGGACTTTTAAAACAAAATTGGATTAACAGTAGTATATAACACGTAACATTCCTGATCGAAATACTTTTCGTGATAGTAGTGGTAGTTTTATCTACCACAAAAAAGCCATCCGCATGATACGGATGGCTTTTTCATGTCTTAAAGAGATTCAATTATTTCCAAATTGATGACCAAATGTTTGAAATTGTGCTTGTGATAGAATTTGTCGCCTCAGCAACTTTAATTGCATTTTTTACTGTATTTGGGTTTTGGTAAAACGCATATAAAACTTTACCTGTATTAATGCCTTCAGTGACGTAGTTACGCGTTTTCGCATAGGCGTTGTAAATTGTAGAATATTCATCTTTAGTCTCAAGTGGATTAATGTATGAATTCAAACCACCACCTAAAGTGATCAATACGGATTTATCAACAATGCCTTTATACTCATAATACTTTCCTACGTAGTATTTAGCATCTTCATATTTTTTACTGTAACTATTATACGTATCTGCCACATATTTGTAGCCTTTGTTGAATGTGTCAGAAAGTTTATTGTAACCGTCTGTCACATAGTTTTTGAATGTTTGGCAGTAGCTTGGTGCTTTTGGTGCTATTTCTGTTTGAACGGGTGCTTCTACTTTTGGTGTTTCTGCATTTGGCGTTGTTTGTGCTTCTGTCGCAACGGTTGTGCTTGGTTTTTGTGTATCGTGCTTTTGAATGATCAAGTCTAATTGTTTTTGCAAACGTTCTTTCATGTCGTGAGTGGCTTTGTTCACTTCACGTTGTGCTTGGCGACGGTGATCGATTGAGTCTTTATCTACTAATTGTGTTAAAGCGTCGTTGATTTTGCGGACTTGTTCATCTTGACGTGCGTAGGCGTCATCGATACTGCTGTTTGTAGCTTCAGTTGCTTTTTGATTGTTTTGACGTACTGTTTCATCGTGTTGTGCTGTGATGAAGTCGAGTTGCTGTTGTAATTGTAGTTTTACGTCTAAGGGTGCTTTGTTGACGTTGCGTTGAGCTTGACGTCTGTTTTCAATAGAATCTGTTTTTAATAATTCGGATAATGATGTGTTCGCTTCTGAAGTAAGTTCGTTATCACGTGCAATAGCTTGTTCTCGTGTGAGGTGACCGTTTGTTTGTTGTGTTGTTTCGTTTACTTTTGGAGTTGATTCTGAAGGTGTTTGTTCTGTGTTGTGGTTGACTTCTGGTTGATGATGTAAAGTTTGATACCAAATGTCTTGGCTCTTGTCTGGATTTTGTCTAAGTTGAGAAATGTAATGGTTTTTGTCGTCGTCTGTAAGTGAGTCATTGTTTAAAATGCTGTAATAGGCGTTTTGTTGGCCGGCACGTCGCTCTGGATGATGGCTGTCTTTGATGGATTCTGAGAAAACTTCTTGTGCACGGTTAGGATTTTCTCTTAATGTTTGAATGTGTGTTTGACGTTGTTCTTCTGAAAGACCTTCAAGGTTTAAAACTTTGTAGTAAGCGCGTTGGGCATTGTCGACTTGGTTTGTTTCTGGTTGTTGACCTGTTGTGTTTGTCTCCTCTGCTGCTTTTGCTTCCCCATTCGCAATCATTGTTGTGAGTGTAATTGTTGCTGCTCCCATTAATAATCTAGAAATATTTTTGTTGATCATAACTATCCCTTTCTTTTTTAAATAGAATAACTTTTATTAACACAGAAAAGTGTAACACGCAACTAGTTGTTTTAACATTAAATATTTCTTAATTATCAAATATTGGAATCTAATTTACCGTCCTTGCACGTGTTTATGACAACATTGCGCAAAAAAATTGAATATGATCCAAAAAATCCACAATATATTCGGACGCATCTCTCCGTAGGCTATCAAATGATGAAACAAGAACAAGCGTCACTTTGAGCGCTTACCCGTAGAAAAAATAAAGCACTCAAACCGTTCTTTTTAAAAGAAGGTTGAGTGCTTTTGTTTATATTTTCTTGACGGTCAGTAGTAAATAAATAAAAAAGGGGGCGCCAAAAGCGGCAATAAAGACACCGGCAGGCACTTCTTTTGGTAAAAAAGCAAACGCCCCATAAGGTCAGCGAGGACAAGTGAGGCACCGCCTACAATGGCGGACATTAAAAGCTTTTTGAAATAACTCCCTTTTATAATCGTTTTTGCGATATGGGGCGCAATCAGACCGACAAAGCCAATATTTCCAACAAAACTGATAGCTGCAGCCGTTAGCACTGCTGTGATCATCATTTCGAAGCGTTTCGTCTGATTGACGTTTAGTCCTAATCCAGTGGCGACCTCATCGGTCATTGTCGCAATATTGAGCCTTGGCACGATGAGGAAGAGCAAGGGTAACATCAGGATGAAACATCCTAAAATAATCAAACTATCTAAAAATGTAGCGCCTGATAAACTGCCGACGAGCCAAAGATAAGCTTTTGAAGCGGAAAGTTGACTGGTTGTGACGAGTAGACCGCTCACGAGCGCCATAAATAACGTTTGTAGGGCAATACCAATGATGATAAGCGTCGTCGGTTGGAGGTTTCCACGTTTTTGAAAGGCCATTAAAATGAATGTTGCAACACCTGCGCCCATTAATGTAAAGACCGGTAAAAAGTGGATGCTGATGCCACTCACGAACGCAATAAACAACACAGCCCCTAACGTTGCACCGCCCGTGACCCCTATAATATCAGGAGAGGCAATAGGGTTTTTTAAGACGTTTTGTAAAAGCAGCCCACTGATACCGAGGGCAGCGCCAGCGACTAAAGCTAACACAAGGCGCGGGAGCCGTAACACTTCAATCGTAAATTGATCGGGACTCTCCATGGGATTCATAATATATGACCACAACATAGAGGGACTAATGAACGTTGACCCGAGCATCAGACTCAAACATGAAAGAAGGACTAAGCCTATCACGGCAATGATTAAACGGAGACGATCGTGTTGATGGATGATTGGATTCATAGGCGTTGTATTCCTTTCTTCATAATCGCAATTAAAGTCACAGAACCGATGACGGCGGTAATGACCCCAATAGGAAGTTCCAAAGGTGGAATGATGATGCGAGCGATAATATCAGAAATCATCATCAACATGGCCCCGCACATGGCGGTCATTGGAATTAAATATTTGTAGTTAGGTGGAAGCAATTTTTTCGTAATATTAGGCACAATCAAACCGACAAATAAAATCGAGCCGGCAATAGCGACTGAAATCCCGGCTAATGCACTGATAATCACGATTATTAGGCCTTTCGTTAATTTGATATTTTGACCAAGACCTGTCGCAATTTCATCACTCGTCATTAAAATATTGATGTGCGACGACATTAAAAACGCGATAAATATTAAGCCGAGGACAAGCACAATGACCCAAGGGACCTCCCATAAATTACGAACGGAAACAGAACCCGCAAGCCAAAATAAGAAACCTTGTAAGTTACGTTCATTCATAATCAATAAGCCTTGTGTAAAAGCATGGAATAATGCCGCAATAGCTGCCCCAGCTAAAATGATGCGGTTCGGTGAAAATTGGGCTTGTTTAAACATACCGAGTGCGATAACTAAAAAGGTGACAAAGAGCGCTCCAATAAATGAAATGATAATTAAAAGTTTAAAGGAGCCTAAGCTAAAGAACGTTAAGCCGACAATAACGAAAAATACGGCGCCCGCATTCACGCCAAATAAACCTGGAGAAGCAATAGGATTTCTCGTTAACACTTGCATTAACAGTCCTGCCACAGATAACGCCGCTCCCGTTAGTAATGCAATACCCGTGCGGGAACCTCTAGATTCTGCGAGGAGAATATGGATATCGTTATGAGGATCAAAGTGGAATAACGCCTGTAGCAACTCACTGAGCGGCACAAGCGTCGTTCCTATAATTAAACTCAATATCGTTACAACGATAAGACATAACCCCGCAAGCATCAATTGATAGCGCGGTTTAAGTAACATGAGGTAACTCCTTTATGGATTATGATTGTTTTTTAATCTCTAATTTTTTGTACAAGTCATCGATCATTTCGATAGCAGAAGTGTAGCCCCCTGCCATGTTCCATGTGATTTCATCGACATTGTCAGAAACGCCACCATTTTTTACACCGTGCAAGTTTTTCCATTGTTCACTAGAAGTCCATTCTTCTTTAGTTTTACGAGCTAATTTGGCTTCAGAAGGGTTGGAATCTGAAGTGAAGATGAAAATATGATCAGCATCCATGAGGGGAATACTTTCTTTTGAGGGTAATTGAATAATGTCTTGTCCACTATCCACTAGTTTTTGCTGTTCTTTTGGACGTTTAAATCCTAAATCATGAAGTATATCTCCAGCAAACCCACTGGCATAAATACAAGCATGATCGGTGCGGAAATTGACAACTGAAGCACTCATTGGCCATTTATCGCCAAGTGACGCTTTAGCATCTTTCTTAAATTGAGCGACTTTATCTTCATAGTTTTGTTTCAAGTCATTCGCTTTTTTCTCTTCACCTAAAGCTTTACCCATGAGATCTAACGTCTCTTTAAATTTATAAACCGTTCCAATTGTAATAGTTGGCGCAATTTTGGAAAGTTGTTCATATTGCTTTTCGTTACGGATTTTCGAAGCGACAATTAAGTCTGGTTTTAAATTTGAAATTTCTTCTAAGTTAGGGGAAGGTTCTTGACCGACGATTTGCGTCTCTTTAAGATCTTTCCTCAAATAATCGTATTTCGGTTTTTGCGTCCAAGATTCAACGGCGCCGACAGGTTTTACACCTAAGACCACAGAAATATCTGTGGCGCCTTGATAAAGTGTGACGACACGCTTAGGTTTTCCTTTAATTTCAGTTGTCCCTAAGGCATGTTTAATTTCAACAGATTTGCCGTCCCCTTTCGAATTTGAAGAACCCCCTTTACCACAAGCGGTTAAAACAAAAATCATCGCCAAAGCCATGATGAACATTTTTGATAGTTTTTTCATCCACATGATGAGACCTCCTAGTTGTTAATTGATAATCATTATCAATTATAATGTCTTACATTTCACGTTCTAAGTCAATTAAAATATTTAATTTTTTTAATTTACGTATATGCAACTTTTTGAAATATGGATTTTTATAAAAGAAATATTGATGATTCAACACAATTAACACAACAAAAATTCATAGTATACAGACAGTAGTGATGCCTATTCATAGTAGTCACAGTGTAATCAACATTTTTTAAAGAGATACCGGATAATTTTTAGAACATTTTTGGTCATGTCAAAAAAGTCACTTAGTTCATACCATGAGTGAAGTGAGATTTGATACATAAACATCTATATTTTTAAGGCACATCATAGTAGTAATGGTAGGTTTAAAAAAATACTAAGTTTAAAAAAGAATTTAAAATTACATTCTATGTAAGCCTTTACATCTTAAAAAACAGAAGTTATACTATAAGTGGTTATAACCAGTTGGTTGGAGGTGCGGAAGTGGATAAAAAGAATACAGCTTTGTACTTTCGAGTTTATGAATCTATTCGTAAAGGGATAGAATCTGGAACTTACGCAGAAGGGGGTAAATTACCTTCAGAAAGAAAACTTTGCAAAGATTTCGAGGTTAGTCGTATTACAGTGAGAGAAGCGTTAGATCTTTTAGAAAAGGATCATTTTATTAAAAGAGAACATGGTAAAGGCTCGTTTGTATTGGGCAATCAATATACACAGTTTTTAAACAATTTATATAGCTTCAAAGACGAAATAGAAAAAAATGGTGACAAAGCGAGTACGAAAATGCTCAATATTCAAAGTATTGAAGCGTCACCGTTTTTACAAGAAAAAATGGGGCTTAAGAAAGGTGACCGTGTATATGAATTAGAAAGATTGCGTTTATCCAATGATAAGCCACTCATTTATGAGGTGAGTTACCTGCCTGTGGCGCTTTGCGAGGGATTAGATCAATATGATTTTAATCAAGTTTCACTTTATGAAACGTTGAATCAACATTACAACATTCAAATTACGAATGCATATGAAAATTTAGTAGCAAGCAAACTTAGTAAAAAACATGCTGCGCTACTCAATGGTAAAGAAAATGACAGTTCGATGTATATTGAACGTTTGAGTTATGTCGGTAATGCGGTGATTGAATATACCCAAAGTATTACCGGCAGCAATAAATATAAATATACCGTCAAATTGATGTAAAGGTATACCAACAAGGAGGTTATTATTGTGTTAAATCAAACAGATACTTATAAAGAAATTAAGCAACAACCCGAGATGTGGCGTCGTACAGCCGATATCGTTGCTCAAAAAGTAGACAGCTTTAAAGCATTTATCAAACATATCGAAGATGCAAATCAAGGGAAAAAGTTAAAAGTTTTATTCACAGGTGCAGGTTCTAGTGCTTATGTCGGCGATGTGGCACGCATGGCATGTCACTCCGACCTTTTAAAAGCCTTTGAATTTGAGTCTGTGCCGACGACTCATTTCGTGACAAACCCCGAAGTGTACATTCAGGAGGACACGGCTTATTTAATCGTCTCATTTGCACGTTCAGGTAATAGTCCAGAGACAAAAGGAACCGTTGAAATTGCGAATCAACTGACTAAGCATGCGTATCACTTGTATATCACAAACAATAAAGAAGGCTTTTTAGGGGCATCTGAAGAAAATGATCATGTTTTTAAAATCGTCCTTCCTGATGAAACGAATGACAAATCGTTAGCGATGACGTCTAGTTTCTCATCAATGTTATTTGCGGTTTATGTCCTATTTGGCGGAACTTACCACGAGTCATTTTTCGACATTGCGCATGATAATTTTGATTGGATTGAAAAACAAGCAGAAGCAGTCAGTCAATTAGACTATTCAAAGGTCTTTTACGTAGGAACAGGATTAATTGGAGAATTAACTAAAGAAGTGAGTTTGAAATTAAACGAGCTGACATCAGGTCAGATTGAGATCGCTCGAGAAACAACACTTGGGTTTAGACATGGTCCTAAAGCAGGTTTGAGCGAGGATGCCATCTTTATTATGCTACGCAGTAATCATACTTATATTCGTCAATATGAAGTAGACATTATTGAAGAGGTGGACCAAGTAAAAGATAAATATCAAATCGTCGTGCTAGATGCTCAAGAAGAACAGCGTCCTCACACACTCACGTTACCGGAGTCATCCAACCTCAATGATTTAGAGTTAGCGTTACTCTACCTCATGTTTGGCCAATTACTGGCTGCGAAGAAATCGGTAGCTTTAGGCTTAAATCCCGACAATCCAAGTCCTGATGGATTTATTAATCGCGTAGTAAAAGGGGTTACCATCTATCCTTTGGAAACAGCGGACTAAACCTACACTTTTAACCCATCAGTAGACCTTACTAATAATATTGAATCGTTAAAAGTTGAAAAATAAAACTGAGGTAGAAGGGGAGCGGTTGTAATTGAAAACAAAAGATTTAAGTAAATTAGTAGATAAAAACGGAATTTATGCCGCAGTCGCAGTAGACCAACGCGGAGCATTAATGAACCTTTTAGGTGATAAGGGAACCACTGAGAATTTGACGGTGTTTAAAAAACTTGTCGCTGAAACATTGACTCCAGAAGGGTCAAGCTTTCTAGTGGATCCAGAGTTTGGGACAGAGGCGATAAAGGAAAATGATGCGCATTCTGGTTTGATTTTAGCTTATGAACAAACGGGATATCTCAAAGAACAACCTGGGCGCTTACCACGACTCATTGAAAATCAAAGTGTAAGACGTTTAGTACAAATGGGTGCCGATGCTATCAAGTTTTTACTTTATTACGATGTGGATGAATCAGAAGAAATTAACCAAAAGAAACAAGCGATGATAGAGCGTGTGGGTTCAGAGTGTAAAGCAGAAAACGTACCATTTTTGTTAGAGATTTTAACTTATGACGACACTATAGGTGACGAAAAAGGTGAAGCTTTTGCTAAAGTAAAACCGCACAAAGTCAACCAAGCGATGAAATTGTTTAGTGAGCCACGCTTTGGGGTGGATACATTAAAAGTCGAAATACCTGTAAATATGAACTTTGTTGAAGGGTTTGGTTCAAAAGTCATAATGACGCAAGAGGAAGCCGCCCAAGCCTTTAAAGCGCAAAGTGAGGCGACCGACCTGCCTTATATTTATTTAAGCGCTGGGGTGACTGCACAGCTATTCAATGATTCGCTTGTATTTGCATCTGAACATGGTGCTCGTTTTAATGGCGTTCTATGTGGGCGTGCAACTTGGAAAGGTGCCACAGAGGTATTAATGAACGATGGAGAACAAGCGGCACAGGAATGGTTAAAGAATGAGGGCTTACAAAATCTTATCGCCCTTAATCAAGTGAATCAGCGCACGGCAACGCCTATTCCCGAATAGTATAGGAGGTTATTCCATGAGTCGATTTAAAATTGAAAAGGACTTTTTTTTAGACGATAAGCCTTTCAAAATATTATCTGGAACAATTCATTATTTTAGAATGCCTAAAGAGGATTGGGCTCATTCTCTTTATAATTTAAAGGCACTCGGATTTAATACAGTTGAAACGTATGTCCCTTGGAATTTTCACGAGATGATTGAAGGAGAATATGATTTTACGGGTCATAAAGATGTAGGACTTTTCTTAAAAACAGCACATGATTTAGGTTTATATGCCATTGTAAGGCCGTCCCCTTTCATCTGTGCAGAATGGGAATTTGGAGGTTTACCCGCATGGCTATTGAATGATAGAAATATGAGAATTCGCTCACGTGACCCTAAATTTTTAGAAAAAGTAGAAAAATACTTTCATGAGCTGTTTAAAATTTTAATGCCCTTACAAATCGATAACGGTGGTCCCATCATTATGATGCAAATTGAAAATGAATATGGTTCATTTGGTGAAGATGCAGAATATTTACGTGCCATTCAAGACATGATGATAAATGAAGGCGTTGTGGTGCCTTTTGTGACGTCAGATGGGGCATGGGCGCAATGTTTACGTGCCGGAAGCATGATTAAAGATAATGTTTTACCCACTGGTAATTTTGGCTCTCGCACCCAACAAAATTTTGAAAATTTGAAAGCCTTTCATCAAGAATATGGCAAAACATGGCCGTTAATGTGTATGGAATTTTGGGATGGTTGGTTCAATCGCTGGGGAGAAGACATTATTAAACGAGATGGTCAAGATTTGGCAAATGAAGTGCAAACGTCCATTGAAATGGGTTCAGTAAATTTGTATATGTTTCACGGAGGTACCAATTTTGGTTTTTGGAACGGATGTTCAGCACGTGGAACGAAAGATTTACCTCAAGTGACCTCATACGATTATGATGCGCCTTTAGATGAAGCAGGTAACCCGAATGATAAATATTTTGCCTTACAAAAAATGCTGAAAAAATCGCTACCGTCCATTGAACAATTTGAGCCGAAAATCAAAACGTTCATGGAAGTTAAAAATATTCAATTAGCTGGTAAGGTAAGTTTATTTGAAATTTTAGAGGACATTTCCCATAAAACGCTTCATTTTTATCCGCAAACGATGGAAGAAGCGGGCACAGGATATGGATATATGTTGTATAGAACCACTATTAAAAAAGAAACAGATAAAGAAAAATTCCGTATCGTTGATGCTAGAGACCGTGTCCATTTTTACGTGAATCAGCAACTGGAATATCAGGCCTACCAAGAAGAGATAGGAGATCAGTTTGAAGTCGCATTGGAAGATGATGCTACGATAGATATTTTAGTTGAAAATATGGGACGCGTGAATTATGGCTACAAATTGCTAGCAGCGACGCAACGCAAAGGACTAGGCCAAGGTTTAATGCAAGATTTGCATTTTGTTCAGAACTGGGAACACTATGATATTCATTTTGAGTTACTTAAGGAAGAACATTTTGAAAATGCATGGCATGCCAATCATCCTGCTTTTTATAAGTATGTGTTTGATGTTGAGCATCCTGAAAATACACATATCGATATGCGTCAATTTGGAAAAGGAATCGTATTAGTAAATGGATTTAACATTGGCCGTTATTGGAATATAGGGCCGACGCAGTCTTTATATATTTCAAAAGCTTTATTAAAAGAAGGAAAAAACGAGATCATTATTTTTGATACAGAAGGAAAATTTAGTGAATCTATAAATTTATTGAAAAAAGCACAGTTTTCAAATTAAAAAAGGAGAGATGTAATATGGCAATTATTGCAAATAGAATTGACGGAAGACTGATTCATGGACAAGTCGCAAACTTATGGGCAACCAAATTAAATATTAGTCGTTTTATGGTCATTGATGATGAAGTCGCACAAAGTGATATTGATAAACAAGCACTTAAATTAGCGACACCCGCTGGGATTAAATTAAGTGTATTACCTATTGAAAAAGCGGCTCAAAATATTAAAAATGGTAAATACGATTCACAACGTGTGATGATTATTGCGAAACGCCCAGATCGATTTGTCGAACTTGTACGTCACGGTGTGAAAATAGAGGAACTCAACGTCGGCAACATGTCCCAAACGAATGAAACACGCTCAATCACAAATTCAATCAACGTAATGGACGAAGATATTGAAAACTTTCAAAAATTAAAAGATGAAGGTGTAAAAATTATTTCTCAAATGGTACCAAACGACAAAGCTGTAGATTTTATGACATTAATTAAAGAGTAAATAGGGGGTGTTTGCTATGGAAATTATGTGGTGGCAGATACTATTATTAACAATTTATGCAGGTTATCAAATTCTTGATGATTTACAATTCAACATTTTTGGACATCCTGTGTTTGCAGGGATTGTCTCAGGTTTAATCATGGGGGACATTACGACTGGACTTATCATTGGTGGTGGGATGCAGTTAACTATATTAGGGGTTGGTACCTTTGGCGGTGCGTCTCGTATTGATGCAAACTCTGGAACAGTGTTAGCTGTAGCGTTTTCTGTAGCGTTAGGGATGAATCCACAACAAGCACTCGCAACATTAGCGGTGCCTGTGGCCAGTTTAATGATTCAAACAGATATTCTTGCGCGATTCACAAATACATTTTTTGCGCATCGTATTGATGCAAAAATTGAGCAAATGGATTACAAAGGGATTGAACGTAACTTCTTATATGGTGCAATTCCATGGGCTTTATCTCGTGCGATCCCTGTATGTTTAGCGCTTGTATTCGGTGGCGGCGTGGTGAAAAGCATTGTGAATTATTTAAATGGAGATTTAAAATGGCTTGGAGATGGCTTAACAGTCGCTGGCGCACTATTACCGGCAGTAGGTTTTGCAATTTTACTTCGTTACTTACCATTAAAAAAACATTATCCATATTTTATTTTTGGATTTATTATTACAGCAATTATGGTGACGCTATTTGATGGCATGTCAGGACTCGGTACTGCGGTGGCAGGATTAGATAAAAAGTTTGATATGACGTTCTCATCATTACCTATGCTTGCAATTGCTGCAATTGGCTTTGCTTTTGCGGCTTTAGAATATAAACGCTCATCTACACCAAGAGCGGTATCAGCAACTTCTAATAGCCAGAATAATCAAAATAGTGAAAATGTTGAGGGTGAAGGAGAGATTGATGATGACGAACTATGATCAAAATAATATCAATATATCTGATACTGCTGACACTAAGAACATGAAAAATACAGATAAGCTAACGGGGACACCTCCAAAAACACCTTATCAACTCACTGACAAAGACTTTAGACAAATCAATATTAGAAGTTTATTCTTCTATCAGTTGGGTTGGAACTATGAACGTATGCAAGGTTCGGGTTATTTGTACACAATTTTACCGCAACTACGTAAAATTTATGGCGATGATACTCCTGAACTTAAAGAAATGATGCAAACACATACGCAATTTTTCAACACAAGTAACTTCTTCAATACGATTATTACAGGTATTGATATTGCAATGGAAGAAAAAGAGCAATTTGCGGCAAAAGAATCAATCAAAGGGATCAAAGTAGGTCTGATGGGACCGTTTGCGGCAGTCGGTGATGCCATTTTCGCCTCTTTAATTCCTACAATTTTTGGGGCAATCGCTGCAAATATGGCTCAAGATGGCAATCCGTTTGGTGCATTATTATGGTTTGTGGCTACTTTGGCGATTATCGTTTTCAGATGGAAACAATTGAAGTTTGCCTATAAGGAAGGGATTTCGTTAGTGACAACCATGCAACATCGACTTGAAGCCTTAACCAATGCAGCCACTTTATTAGGTGTATTTATGGTAGGCGCATTAGTAGCCACAATGATACGTGTTAAATTTGCATGGGCACCTAAAATTGGTGATTTAACGATTAATATTCAAAATAATGCAGATATGATATTACCACGTTTATTACCCCTGATTATTGTTTTTGCAATTTATTGGTTGCTAGGTCGAAAAAATATGAACTCTACTAAAGCCATATTTATCGTGATTATTGTTTCTATTATTTTATCTGCATTAGGCGTTATTACAAATATTTAAAAGGATGGGTAGATTATGGAAAAATTGATTTTAGTCAGTCACGGCTCATTTTGTGAAGGCATCAAAGACAGCGTTGAAATGATACTCGGTCCTCAAGAAAATATATATACGGTAGCCTTAACACCTGAACAAGGACAAGAAGATTTTGAAAGCCATTTTAAAGCCCTTGTTCATGAGGGAGATGACATCGTCGTCTTTGCAGATTTACAAGGAGGCACACCAGCGAATACAGTCTCAAAGATGATTATGCAAGGAGAACATTATCAACTTTACACGGGTATGAACTTACCTATGATTATTAGCTATATTAATGCGCAAATGATTGGCCAAGAAGAAGACTATGCACAAAAAGCAAAAGATGGGATAATTCATATTAATGATTTATTAACTTCTGACGATGAGGATGAATAAAGAAAATATTTAAGAAAAGAAGGTATACTATGTCTTATGCAATCGTGAATGGCTCAATCTACACGGAAACAGGTCGAATTCCTAAAGGATATCTCATTATTGAAAATGACATGATTAAAGAAATTAAAGAAGGCCCTTATACAGGTGACTTAGAAACAATTGATGCAGAGGGACAACATATACTTCCTGGATTTATAGACATACACATTCATGGAGGATATGGTGAAGATGCGATGGATGCTTCCTATACAGGACTGCAACACTTAGCCTCTCAGTTGTTATCAGAGGGAACGACCTCCTTTCTTGCCACAACAATGACGCAATCGACTCAAGCGATTGAGCGCGCGCTAAAAAATATTGTTAAAGTGCAACAGGACCAAAAAGGGACAGAAGCGGCTGACATTATCGGTGTCCATTTAGAAGGCCCCTTCATTTCTGAACATAAAATAGGCGCACAAAACCCTAAATTTATTCAGAGACCCACGCCAGATCAATTACAACATTTACAAAATGTAGCCCAGGGTCAAATTAAAATTGTGACCATTGCACCTGAAGTTGAAGGGGCTGAAGAAACAATTAAAGCCATGAAAAATGACGTTATTTTTTCAATGGGGCATTCAGAGGTCACATTCGATCAAGCCAACCATGCTTCTGAAATAGGGGTTAAACATGTCACACATCTTTATAATGCCGGAACACCTTTTGTCCATCGTGATCCTGGAATGTTCGGCGCAGCATGGTTAAACCCAAATATCAATTGCGAAATCATCGGCGATGGCGTACATTCCCATCCAGCGTCAGTAAAAATTGCCTATAAACAAAAAGGGGCAGACCATCTCTACTTAATTACTGATGCAATGCGTGCGAAAGGTATGCCAGACGGTTGTTACGACCTTGGCGGACAAGATGTGATTGTGAAAGACAATGAAGCGCATTTAAAAACCGGTTCATTAGCAGGAAGTATTTTAAAAATGAACGAAGGCTTAAGAAATTTAATGGCATTTACTGAAGACTCCTTAGAAACGCTTTGGAGATGTACAAGCTTCAATCAAGCACAAGTATTAGGTATTGATGACCAAAAAGGCAGTATTAAAGAAGGTAAACTTGCCGACCTTGTGATACTTGATGAGCACATGGATGTGAAACAAACCATAAAAAGTGGTTGCGTTCATCAATTTTAAAAACTATATAAATCCCTTTAAGTGTTGATATTAATGGCACTTAAAGGGATTTTTTCATTTTTACTAACATCAAGAGAGGAGAACCAAAGCCTGATTAAATTAAAAGATTTTAAAAATACCAGAAGAGGCGAATGTGAACACGCCATTTCAATAGCATTTGCACCAGAAAATAAACCCATTAAAACGCTCTCATAATTGTTGAGCTTTTTCATAAAAACACTTATGATATAAACGTATAAGACAATAATTAATTGTTCTACTTTTATACAATATACATAAAAAGGTGAATGGATATTATGAACAAATGGACAAAGACAGCAACGACACTTTTAGCCCTCGGTATGATCACTTCAACAGTTCCTGCCGATACGTTTGCGGGAACACAACAAGCACCGACACAACAAACTCAAGCGCAACATGAACATGACTACACGAAGCAATTAGGCGAACAAAATGTCATGAGTGTGGCGTGGTACCAAAATTCTGCAGAAGCGAAAGCGTTATATGCGCAAGGGTATAACAGCGCAAAAGAAGCGTTAAGCAAAAAAATTAAACACCATAAAGGCGGTAAAAAATTAGCGATTGTGCTAGATATCGATGAAACTGTACTTGATAACTCTCCCTACCAAGCCGCAAGTACTTTAAAGGGGCAATCTTTCCCAACAGGTTGGCATGAATGGGTGAAGAGTGCGCAAGCTAAACCCGTTTATGGTGCGAAAGACTTTTTAACATATGCAGATAAACATGATGTTGAAATTTTTTATGTGTCAGACCGTTCGCATGAAAAAGATTTAGATGCGACAATTAAAAATTTGAAAAAAGAAAAGCTACCTCAAGCTGATAAAAAACATGTGTTACTTAAAAAAGAAGGCGATAAGAGTAAGGAAGAACGTCGCGATAAAGTACGTACAGATTACAACTTAGTGATGCTATTTGGTGACAATTTACTTGATTTTGATGAGCCTAAATCAGCAACACCGAAATCTCGTGATGAATTAGTAAGACAACATGAAGATGAATTTGGTAGTAAATATATTATTTTCTCGAACCCAATGTATGGGAGTTGGGAAGCGACATTATACAACAATGATTACAGTATTGATGCCAAACAAAAATTAGAAAAACGTAAACAATCTCTGAAATATTTTGATATGAAAACGAATAAAGTTAAAACATACCAAGGGGAATAATCCCAAAAGTGGAGGCCCCGTTTTAAAGCCGTAAAACTACTAAAGTTGACGGCTTTTTTGTTTGAAAATACACGACATTTTACGTTTTTATTTTAAATCTGTATCGTATTATATTAAAATATGCTTTAACACTTAAAATCGTTAAATAAAGGAGAGGATAAGATGAAATTAGGTATTATTGGTGTTGGAAAAGTAGGAAGTCAAATTTTAACAGATGTGCAGTCTACCAACTTGTTTTCAAGTATTGTTGTCATTGATTCCAATGAAACGTTAGCGTATGGTGAAGTACTCGATCACCACCATACTCAAGGATTAAAAACGACGAACCATATTGAGATTATCCAAGGAACTTACGACGATTTAAAAGATGCGGATGTGGTGGTCGTTACCGCAAGTGTCCCTATGGACCCTGAAATTTCGGATCGTACGGCTTTAACGAAAGGGAATATTTCTTTAATTGAAGATATTATGAATCAAATTAATGCGGTGACGCAACAACCCCTCGTCATTTTCATTTCAAATCCTGTAGATGCGATGACTTATATTGCGACACAAGCGAATGATTATCCAAATGAAAAAATTATGGGGACAGGGACGTTACTTGAAAGTGCACGCTTTAGAACGTTGATTGCGGATCATTACGACATCGACCCTAAAAGTGTTGAGGCATTTGTTATCGGTGAACATGGTAAAAATGCGGTGCCTGTTTGGAGTAAAGTGACTATCTCAGGGATGTCATTAACAGAATTTGAAACATTGTCTCAAAAACCGGCCATTAATAAAGAAGCCATTACACAAAAAGTCGATAAAGTCGCTTTTGATGTTCTTAAAAATAAAGGATGGACGAATGCGGCGATTTCTAAAACGACGGTCGACTTAATCAAACGCTTAATGTTAAATGAAAAATCTATCTTACCACTCACTTCACTCAACGAAGAGAAAGCACTAGCTATCGGTTTACCGACGTTAACCAATCGCTCAGGGGTCGCACATGTTTTTGACATTGAACTAGATGCCGATGAACGTACCCATTTTGAACAAGCGGAAAAGTATATTAAAGCAACGATTGACGTGAAAAATCAATAATTGATAAGTGATTTTCTCCTATTGAACAACGAACATTGTGTGAGACTTTGTTCGTTGTTTTTTCATATCTCCAACGGTGGAGTTGATTTTTGAACTTTTTATAATCACATTCATTTTAAAATTGTTTACGCTTCAAAGTTCAAAATTTCTCAACAATGCTATGACAGTTATGTTAACACTTCTATTTTTGTTTGAACTACTATATATAGTGTTTTAAATTAACAATAGATACTATATATAGAATGGAGTGGTGAAATGAAACAACTTGAGGTTGCCTTACAAGGTCTCATCACAAAAGATCCAACGGTAGTGAATGAGAATGCGAATAAAGATAGCAACACGTTTTCAACAATGCGAGATTTAACCGCAGGGGTGGTTTCAAAGTCCTATGCGTTAGAACATTTATTACCTCAACGCGTGGCAGAAGCACATATAAATGGTGACATTCACTTTCATGATTTAGATTATCATCCGTTTCAACCGTTGACGAATTGTTGTCTCATTGATGCAGAGTCCATGCTTGCCCATGGGTTTGAAATTGGAAATGCGAATGTGACCTCCCCTAAATCGATTCAAACGGCGACGGCGCAACTTGTTCAAATTATTGCGAACGTGTCTAGCAGTCAATACGGGGGATGTACAGTAGACCGTGTTGACGAATTGTTGAGTACATATGCCCGTCATAATGAGGCACATCACCGTGCAGTTGCTGAACAATTTGTGAAAGCTAAGGCGCAAGAAGACTATATCGATCAACAAGTGACACAAGATATCCACGATGCGATTGAAAGTTTAGAATATGAAATTAACACATTATACACTTCAAATGGACAAACGCCATTTGTCACACTTGGTTTCGGACTCGGAACAGATGAATTGAGCCGAAAAATTCAAACGGCGATTTTAAAAACACGGATTAAAGGGCTCGGTAAAAATCGTATGACTGCCATTTTTCCAAAATTGGTCTTTTCGATTAAAAAAGGCGTTAATTTTAGTAAAGATGATCCAAATTATGATATTAAACAATTGGCGCTCGAATGTTCGACGAAACGCATGTATCCAGATATTCTAAATTATGATGCACTCGTAGACATTTTAGGGGATTTTAAAGCGCCGATGGGATGTCGTTCTTTCTTGCCGGCTTGGCGTGATGTAGAGGGGCATTTTGAAAACAATGGACGTTGTAATTTAGGTGTGGTCACGCTCAATCTGCCTCGAATCGCGATTGAATCTCAAGGGGACAAACACGCTTTTTGGCAATTGTTCCATGAACGTATGGACATTCTCCATGAAGCGCTCCTGTATCGGATAGAACGTGTGCTTCAAGCGACGCCTCAAAACGCCCCGATTTTATATAAAAGCGGCGCATTTAAATATAAACTCCAAGCGGAAGAAGCCGTTGCTAAACTGTTTAAACACCAACGGGCGACAGTGTCTATGGGATACATCGGTTTATATGAAGTTGCCACTGTATTTTATGGACCTAATTGGGAAACGAATGCTGAAGCCAAAGCGTTCACATTAGAGATATTAAAAGAAATGAAAGCGTATCAAGAGCAATGGACAGAAGAAACGGAGATTTGGTTTAGCATTTATAGTACACCGAGTGAATCATTGACGGATCGTTTTTGTCGTTTAGATTATGAAAAATTTGGGGCGATTCCAAACATTACAGATAAAGGGTATTATACTAATTCGTTTCATTATGACGTCCGTAAAGATGTGACGCCTTTTGAAAAGATTGATTTTGAAAAAGACTATGCGCATTTCGCGAATGGTGGATTTATTCATTATTGTGAGTATCCTAAATTAAATCATAATTTAAAGGCGCTTGAAGCGGTATGGGATTATGCTTATGACAAAGTCGGCTACTTAGGGACAAATATCCCGATAGACCGCTGTTATGAATGTGGATTTGAAGGGGATTTTGAAACGACGGCGCAAGGCTATACGTGTCCACATTGCGGGAATCATGATCCGAAAACGATTGATGTGGTGAAGCGGACGTGTGGCTATTTAGGAAATCCAGTTCAAAGACCGGTCATTGAAGGACGTCAAAAAGAAATTTGTGCGCGTGTGAAACATTTAAAGGAAACGGATCCTCATGAGTGCTCTTGATATTGTAGAAGGTCGCGGCTATATCGCTAAAATTGAACAACAGAGTTTTGTCGATGGCGAAGGGGTGCGCGTCAGTGTATACGTTTCAGGGTGTCCCTTTCAATGTGAGGGGTGTTATAACGTGGCCGCGCAAAAATTTACTTACGGGGAGCCGTTCACGGATGAGGTCCTTTCTGAAATCTTAAAGGCATGTGAACCTGACTATATTGCGGGGTTAAGCATTTTAGGTGGGGAACCTTTTTGTAATGTTGATACCACATTAAAATTGGCAGAAGCCTTTCGTAAACGATTTGGTCCGCGCAAAACGTTGTGGGTCTGGACAGGATTTTTGTTTGAATATTTGGCGCGTGATACAGGTCTCCGCTATCAATTGTTATCTCTGATTGATGTACTGGTAGATGGTCCTTTTATTCAGCCTTTGTATCAACCGAATTTAGCCTACAAAGGTTCTTTGAATCAACGGGTCATTGATGTGCGCCAATCATTGGAAAGTGGTTTGCCGTTGAGTTACATTGAATAAAGTTCACAAGAAAATAAGTGCACCACCGATATGCTAAAGACCACCCGCTGTCACTCGGTGGAAAACCCGGAGGACAGTGGGTGTTTTTTATGGAATTCAGTTGTTTGACAAGCGGAATTGATTCCGAATAAAATAAAAGAGAGTTGATTCCGTTTATAGAAAAGAGGTTATTCAAAGTGGATTCAGGTATACAACAGACAGTGATGGATAAAAAGGGCAGTCAACGTGTCGTTGCCGTCATGATGATTGGCGCATTTATTGGGGTGCTCAATCAAACGTTGCTTGCGACCATTTTGCCTGAAATAATGCACGATTTTCAAATTTCAAGTAATACCGTCCAATGGCTTACGACTATTTTTATGTTAGTGAATGGGATTATGATTCCTGTCACGGCCTTTTTAATAGAACGTTTTACGTTACGACAATTATTTTTTACAGCAACCGGGTTTGTAGTAGTCGGTTCTTTTTTATGTTTTATTGGACCAAACTTTTCAATATTATTAGTCGGTAGAGCGGTTCAAGCGTTAGGCGCAGGCATGTTGATGCCACTCACACAAACGCTTCTTTTCATTATTTTCCCCCCAGAAAAACGTGGGTTAGCGATGGGCATGTTTGGGTTGGTCATTGGTTTTGCCCCAGCGATAGGGCCGACAGCGTCAGGGTGGTTTGTTAACTTTTTCGACTGGCGTTACTTATTCTTAATTGTGTTACTTATCGCAGTCGCTGATTTTATTTTCGGCTATGTCACACTTCAAAATATGACACAACTAACGCATCCGAACTTCGATGTCCTCTCGGTGATCGAAACGACGCTTGGATTTGGGGGATTGTTATATGGATTTAGTGTGGCAGGTCAACTTGGATGGACACACCCCGTCGTCTATGTGACGCTCATCCTTTCTATCGTGATTTTAATATTATTTGTGCTACGACAACTGCGTCTTGAAACACCTTTATTAGAATTTAGAGTGTTCAAATATCGTAATTTCACCATTTCTATGATGTTGATTATTTTAATGTTTATGTTATTTATCGGCAGTATGACGATTTTACCGATATTTATGCAAAATACGCTTCACTGGTCGCCATTATTATCAGGTTTAATTCTTTTACCAGGGGGACTTGTCATGGGCTTGCTTTCTCCTGTAATGGGAAAAGTTTTTGATAAAATGGGCGGTCGCAGTTTGAGTATTTTAGGGATGAGTATTATTTTGATTGGCGCTTTATTGTTGGCTCAAATTCATGTGTCAACGCCGATACTCTACATCATCTTTAGTTTTTCTGTCATGATGCTAGGAAACGCCATGATTATGACACCGATGACTACGGCAGCTCTCAATGCGTTACCGATGAAATATATTGCACATGGTACAGCGATGAATAATACGATGCGCCAAATTTCTGCGGCCATAGGTACAGGATTGCTTGTGACAGCGATGACCAGCCTCGCGCAAGGAACGTCTCGAAGCGGAACAGCAAGTGTGGTGTTTGGATTGAATATGACCTATTACATCGTGGCGCTCGTGGCGCTCATCGGTGTTGGACTTGCCTTTTTTGTAAAAAACGAGGTTCCAACAACGAAATAACTGTGAAACAACGTTTGAAAATAACGACGAGTGATACTACTAATATATGAGATGTAATAAATAGTGGGAGGTTGTTGCAATGAGTGATGTTAAAGCGATTGATACACATGCGCACTTATGGAGTGAAGCTTATTTAGAAAAGCTAGGAGCGTTAGGAAGTCAAGGGACAGAGGTGGCCAAAGGGATTCATCAATCTGAAAGTGACGATGACTTAAACAAACGATTCAAAATGATGGATGATGCCGGGGTCGATTTACAAATTCTTTCAGCAACCCCGCAATCGCCACAATGGGGCACAAAAGAAGAAGCGCATCAAAGCGCCAATGAGATTAATACATTATACGAAGCATTAGTGGAAAAACATCCTGACCGTTTTTTAGCCTACGGGGCAGTCTCACTTCCTTACGTGGATCAAGCGATTGAAGAAGCAAAAGCCTTATTGAAAAAAGACGCTTTTGTAGGGATTGCGATTCCAACGCTTGTGAAAGATAAAGTGTCCATTGCTGACCATCAATTTGAAGACTTTTTCAAAGCCATGAATGCGCTACACGCAACATTGTACATTCATCCGACCGGTTGTGGTGCGCAAAGTCCATTAATCAATGACTACGGTCTAGAGTGGGTCATTGGTGCACCGTTAGAATCCACATTTATCACATTACATTTAATAAAAAATGAAATTCCTCAAAAATATCCAAACATTCAATTTCACATTTCTCATCTAGGAGGCGCACTCCCATTTTTCATGACCCGTATTAAAGACAATTATGAAGATTGGCATGCGTTTAATGCCGATCCATATGAACTTTTAAATCGTCAATTTTGGTTCGATACCGCGAACTTCCAAGGATCTTCGTTAGTGAATGCGATTGAAACGTTCGGAGAAGACAAATTTATGATGGGCTCTGACTTCCCATATTTCCAAGATGAAAAATATACACGTGGGGTACAGTACATTAAAGAGAGCGGATTAGATATGGAAGCGGTTGAAGGTGTACTGAGAGGTAACGCTATTCAATTTTATAACTTTAACCATTAAATATAGACAGCGGAGGGTTATTTCAGAAGGGAGAAACTGAAATAACCCTCGCGCTGTTTTTTATTTATAAATAAAGGAGTGTAGTGAAATACATTTTTTCATTGGTCCATCATTCTGCCATCTGTTGTTGCCTTTAGTGACCTTTGTAAATATTGTGCGCTAGTTCTTTTTTATCATAAGCATTGAAATATGTGAGGACATTGCCCAGCTTGTCATAGCCTCTGATTTCATCGCCTACTAGCTGATAATAAGCGGGTGTCACTTCAAGTAACTCATCGAACACTCTCTCTTTCTTTTGTTCTTCAGACTCAGCGACTTGAACTTCTTTAGTGACTAATTTACTTAAAATGTTCCCATTCAATGGGTTTACAACTGTAAAATGAAGTTTTTCTCCATTATTTAAGCGATAACCTGCTTCAGATGCATTGAATGAAAATTCTCCTCTATTATTCACTTGTAAGTCTGGGAATTCATTACCTTCACCGAGACTTGAAGTGACGTTCACGACTGCATTCGCAAACTTAGTTTTACCTTTGATAATTCTAGTGCCTTGACCGCCTTCTACAGGTTTGTCGATTCCGCGATCACTTTCATAAACAAACCCATGTATATTTTCAACTTCTAAATCATCTGCATCATTGTTCAAAGTAACTACTTTTTTCACATCATCAGGACGATACGTTGTTGTTGCAGATGCGACAGTGTCAAAGTCGCTTACTTTAACATTGAAAATTAATGGATTTAACGCTTCTTCCTCATCATCAGGTTTAAATGTAAGTGAGACTAAATCCTCTTTTTTAAGATGATAATTTTCAAAAGGTTTACGTTTAAGGTCAAACTCAAAGTAGCCTTTGTCATCAATATGTTTCCAAATACCTTCATTACGTGATTTCGCTTTTTCTAATGGTGTATTTTTGTCAAAATCGTCAAAACCTAGATCAACAAACTTATTGTTGATGGCAAGTGCTACGCGGCCTTTCACGGATGTATGGCCTTTAATAATGCCAGAATCTTGAATAATAGGTTCTACTAACACTTGGTGATGACCATTCTTTTTCTCTAATTGTTGCGTAGGGATTTCGTATGCCTTGTCGTAACGGCCCGTAGTTGTAGTATCAGTAGCCTCTGCAATCTCTTCTTCCATCATTTCATCTTCTGAACCCTCATCCTCAAGTTCAAAATTTAAGTTTGATGATGAAACATCCACTTTTTGGTTATAAACAATTTTTCGGTCTTTTAAATCAAATTCAAAATCTCCAGATTCACTTGCCGTTGTAAATCCATCATTCTCACCTTCAACAGAGCCTACGCTTTTCCCGTCCAAAGTGAGTGAAACAATTTGATTAGGCACCGTTTTACCTGTGATTTTTGTGTCTCCAGGCTGAACTTGATTTAATCTAACAAAGTTCTCCTGTGTGTCTGCTTTTGTCTCTTTTTGTTTTGGATCAACTTGTTCAAGGGAGTGAACAGTTGGATTCACTTGTGTTTCAGTATTAAGCTGAGGTTTCGTTTCAACCTGCTTTTCTAAAACAGTTTGTTTTGCTGTTGGCTGATTAACCTCAGCTACATTTTCAGAAGCTTCCGCTTGGCCTTGTATTGTTATATACATTGCCGCGATGGCAACCGAAACTAAGCCGACTTTCATTTTACGTAGCTTAAAATTCTTTCTCATCATAAACTCCTAGATATTATTATTTATATTCCACATCGATACGATCAATATATTTAGTATCAACTACATCACCCATGCGTTCTTCTTCTAATTTTTTACTTAAGTCAAAAGTATAGTAATCATTTGCAAGGTCTCTGTCTTTCATTTTTATAACAATTTTTCCGGCATTATTACCATAGCTATATAAGCCATGTTTATCTATTAATTCTTTTCTTAACTTGAAGTCCAGTTCTTTAAGAGATACTTCTTCCTTTTTTATTTGATATTGCTGAAGGTCTTGAGTTGTTTTAAGGCCGTTTTTATTTCTTTCTATTGAAAAAGGTACTTTTTTAACGTAGTCAGTGTATTCTTGGCTATTTGGTTTTGTAATACCACCAATTGACTGATTATTGACTTGTCTGGAAGAGTCTTCTCTAACGACAAATACATCTACATTAGTTAGATCGCTATCGTTTTTAAATCTATCTTTATCTGAACCAGTTAACCTTACATCAATCGGTTGATGTATAGTTTCATCTAAGAATTCAACTTTATTATCAATTCTATGTCCAGAAAGATTGTGATGGTCGAAGCTTGATTTTTTATAGTAATTAATTAATTCTTGAGTAGACTTTGGTGTTAAGTAAACACCATCAGAATTAAAACCAGTAGCATCTACAGATTGAGCGTGTGTTGTCATAACACCTGTTGTTAAAATTCCTAATGCTAAGCTTGTTTTAGCGATTGTAGATAATTTCATTTTCATTGCTCCTCTTTTTCTATTTCCCAAAGTAATTGATTATTCGTGATTACGTAATACTAACAATCACCCTTATTATAAGCGTGAGGAGTTCTATTTATAATTAAATTCTGCTTAACTAAACATTAATGATTTTTAATTAAGTTATAAATAGTTAAAGTTTAGAGAGTAAATGCTATTAAAGGGATATCTTTTCCAAGGATTAAATATGAATGAGGGGAATATAGAAATAGTAATTCTGTTAAGAATTATGGGGAATCACATTGTAATAGCACTAAAAAAGTACCGAGGCCTCATTAGGTCATCGGTACGATTCTGTATTTTTATTTTTTTGAAAATATTATTGAAAATTTTTAATTAACCAATCATGAACATACTCCTAATTTCCAATAAGGTAGTTTGTTTTAAAATATAATAATAGAATGTTTCATTTGCACTATAAAAAATTATCATTTTTGAAGGAAGTTAAAAAGAAATTTATGATAACTTCACTAGTAAAGATGAATAAAAATAACTAAAAGAGCTATTATCTTCATCTCAAAATATAGTATAATTTCAAGGTACATTCCCATGTGATTTTGCGAGAAAATGTGTTAAATTACGTCTATAATGTTATTGAGCAAAAATAGAAAGGTATGAAAAAGGTGAGAGACACATATTGGAATAAGTCCAATCATTTAAGCCGTTCATTGAAGATGTCTAGTGCTACTTTGATTATCATCACGGGTATATTGGGAAATCAATTTACGCCAATCGCGCATGCTGAACAAGTGACACAAATCGAGCGTCCGACATCTCTAGAAGCATATATACAAAAAAGCCAAGCGGACATTCAAAAGTTAAAAACACTCTCGGCTCAACAAAAAGCACAGTTGAATACAGACATTCATCAAGCACAAAGTATTGATGAAATAGACCGTTTATTAAAAGAGGCTCATGTTGATTTTTCATCAAGAGAAGAGGGAAATCAAGCATCTTCTTTACGTCAATCTCCTTCAGAAATGAATCAAAAATTAGAAGAACTGCGTAGCAATCACGAACAAATCAATCAAAATATAGACCGTTTTTTTACTGAAGTTGATTCTTCTACTCATAAAGTTGATGGGGGTAAACTATCTGACGTAAATTTAAATGATGACGCGACATTATCTGCCCGTCATTTAGCAGAGACATTGAATCAAAAAGAGCCCGATACCAGTAATTTGAAAAAGAATCTTCACCAGTTGTTATCTGTTTCTGATGAAAATCAAGGTGCTTTAGACCATTACGTCGCAACGAAAGAGGAGGGCTTAAAGGCTTTTGAATCTAAACTTGCGACTGAACCGAATTTATCAGAGGAACGTAAGGCACTCTTAAATAAAGAGATTCAGTCTATCCAACGTGAGTTAAATGAACAAAATGATGTTGTGCGTCAACGCTTAAATACGGTGGATAATAAACCAGAAGCGGTACGTGCGTTGATTGGAGAGACGCTAAACGACAAAGAAGCGGCTAATGTATTAAAACGGATACAAACAGATGGCAAATCGAATGCGCAAATTGCGAATCAAATTGTGAGTCAATTAGACCGTTTCACAACGTTAACGAGTGATGATTTACTACGTTCAATGTTAGAAAATACGACGCAACGTAAAGATTTAATTGAAACCTTATTGTCTACGCGTTTTGATAGCACAGAAGCATCGAAAATAGCAGATGACATTTTAAAAGGTAATCCGACGAATGCGCAAATCTTGGAACGTCTGAAACAGCGTTACGGCCCTGATATGACAGCGGATGATATTTTAGAAAATGTGTTTGACCAAGCGCATAATCAACGCCAAGCTTTAGAAACTATCTTAAAGTCTAAATTCAGTCCTGACGTAGCCCATGCCCTTGCTGAGCGACTTGAAAATAAAGCAAACGCACGTGGAGAACTTCTCAAATTGTTAAAATCAGATGCGGATACGCATTTTAATCAGCTTATCAAAGCGAATAATGATATCCAACGGTTAAAGTCTAAAATACATGGGATGTTTAATCCTTTAGACCGTATGCAAGATTTATTTAATCCTTCGCATAGTCGTCTTTTAGAGGGAGGGTTACTCAGAGGGCAGTCTAACCTCTTTAATCCATTAGGGTTATTAGACCAATTGTTAAATGGTAAAAGTCTATTAGATAATATTCCGGACCTGCCTAATCCGACACAAGGTCGCGCGTTATCTTTACTTAAACCGACAGATAGTTTCTTGAGTGGTCTGTTTGATCATAATGGCAATTTTGACTTACCGGCAGCAGGCCAAATCGCGAAACAACGCCTTCTTCCTTTAGGTATATTGATGATTGTTATCGGTGGCTTCCTCTTCTGGGGCCTCAAACGGCGTCATTCCCATAAGTCTTCATAAACAAAAATGCTCCATGTCATCACCTTAGAGTGATGGGCATGGAGCTTTTCTATTAATGTTTTCCTTGGATATAAGTTAGGTCTTTTGCTTCTTGTGCGTCAATCGTGCGGTAGGAGATAACGCCAAGGCCTTTGACATTGGATTCTGAAATAACGATAGAGCCGTCACGGTTTACTTTTTCAACGAATGCGACATGACCATAAACACTGTCTGCCCCTTGTTGACCGGCTTCAAATACAACGGCGCTATGTACTTTAGGAGTCATACTGATGTCGTAGCCATCATCTTCCGCACGGTTATCCCAGTTGCGTGCATCTCCTAAATCTCCTCCAATATGAAGGCCGTATTGTGCCATACGGTTGTAGACGTACCATGTACATTGACCATGTGGATATGGAGACGTACCGTCCGTTTCAACAAATGGTTTATAGTCTGAGCCTGCCTCTTCAGGAGTTGTAGTGTCATGTGTGAGGTCAGGCATCTGTTTTTTATCAAATCGTGTTAAATCATAATGTTTAATAATGCTGTTGAGCTTATCAGCATAATGTGAGTCCGTCGCATAAGTTGTTGAGAGATGTTCTGTTGCTGAACGATAACTTGCGGCTTCACTTTTCCATGTAGGCTTGTAGATGTCAGGGTTGCCATCAATGCCGTTTTTCATTAAGTCCGCATAGTCTTCTAAAGACGCTTTTTGGTTTGGATAACTGCGAAATGATGCTGAAATTTGATACATCTGACCGCCATTGTCTTCTAGTGTATTGAACGTTGCGGATTGCCCTTTATAGGCGCCTTTAATGCCAAATAAATTATAATGAGGCGCTCGAGCTAATGCACTATTTCCGGAATCCGATTCTAAAATTGCTTGTGCCATCATGACAGAAGCATAAATGTCCTCTTTTTGTCCGATATCATGCGCATCTTTTGCGATTTTTTTTATGAAATCACGTGTACTTTTATTTTCCGCAATCACAAAGTCTTGAGAATCGTCAGAGCCAGAGAATCCTGGTAATGTTTCGAATGTAGCTGTCGATCTCAAGTTCGCATCTTTAAAATCATCTTCAAAAGATTGTTTAGGCGCTTCACGTTTTTGATACGCTTCTTTTGAAGGGAGTTGAGGATTTTTTGTTTGTGTATTGCTCTGATCTTTTGATGTCTCAGTTATTTGATTTTTTTGGTTTTCATAGTGAGACGCTGTATCTTTTGATTTTTCACTGTATTCATCTAATACCGCATCAATCACATGGTCGTCTGAACTTGAGGCGGACGCATCTTCATCTGAAGAGGGTTGTGATGTCTCTGTTTCAGTTGAAGGTGTTTCGTTTGAAGACACATCTGTGTCAGCATTTGTCTTAGGTGTTTCTGATGTTTCCTCTGTAGCGTCCTGTGTTGTGGACGGTTCCGTCGTTTCCTCAGTAGAAGACGGTTCTTGAGAGGTATGGTTCTGTTCGTCTGACGTTTGAGATGGTACCGTAGAGTCACTGATACGATCTAGTTCATCGGCAATAGCTTTGTCGCTTTCAGAAAGGTGACTGTTATCACGTGATGGTGTGGATTCAGTCGCCGGTTTTTCTGGTGAGGGTTCGTCCTGTGTTGTTGGTGCCGACTGCGCTTCATCAGTTGACTTTGTGTTGTCTGTTGTTGGTGCTTCCGATGATGGTGTTTCAGTAGACGGTTGCTCCGACTCTGTCGCTTGATGATTTGAAGAGAACCACGTGTGCCACATATTTGAAAGACTCAAAGATTTGAGAGGCGAAGGATTAATGAAATCATAGTCATTTGAAAAATGGTCGTTCAAATAAGATGAAGTGCGGTCTGAATCCTCATCACGTTGTTCTTTTTGTGTTGCACGTGGCGTATCTTTTGTTTTAGATGATTTTGTATTTTCTTCTTTCTTATTTGAAGAGGAAGATTTTTCGGTTTGTGTTTCTTCATTAGATGATGCAGTTTCATCAGAGGGTGTTTCTTCTGATTTTGATTTGTCATCGAGGGATGATGATTCATCAGAAGAGATTTCTTCTGATTGGGGTGTTTCAGATATATGTTTAGCGGTTTCTGCATGGACGTGAGAAACGGGGAGTGACGGTATTACTAAAGTACTCGACAGCATGCAAATCAGCAATTTCTGTTTCTTCATGAACTTACCTCTTTCTAAAAATTTTAGTCTTACTCTATACAAATGACAATACAGCTTGTTAAAATGATAATGATTATAACAAAAGTTGACGGTCATCAACGTTATTGTTGGTATGTACTTATTGAACTCATTATAACAATTTATTTGAAAGAAACAAACTGCCATTTGAATTAAATGTATGAGAAATATAAAATATGCTTGAGGTGCAAAATGAAAAACGCAATTAAATTATTTTTAATGGATTTGAAAAAGATTATGAAAGCACCCGCTGTATTTGTCATCCTTGCAGGCCTCTCTTTACTCCCTTCTTTTTATGCGTGGTTCAACTTAGATGCCACTTGGGACCCTTATGGGAATACGAAAAATATAAAAATTGCCGTCGTCAATGAAGACGAAGGGGACAAGGTGAGAGGCAAGCATATTAATGTCGGTAATACAGTGGTGGATCAATTGAAAAAGGATGACCACTTTGACTGGGAATTTGTCAGTCGAGAGAAAGCAGATCATGATTTAAAAATGGGGAAATATTATGCGGCGATGTACATACCCAAACCGTTTACCCATGAGATTACAGGCACGCTTCGTAAAAAGCCACAACGCGCCAATATCGAGTATAAGGTCAATCAAAAACTGAATGCGATTGCGCCGAAAATGACAGATGCGGGTACGAGTGCGATTGTGCAAAAAGCGAATGATAAGTTCAACGAAACGGTGACCAAAGCATTGTTAAAAGAGGCCAATCGTCTCGGCGTTAAACTTGAAAATGAAATTCCAACAATTAATAAAATTAAAGATGCAGTTTCTACAGCCAATCATGCCGTACCGAAAATCAACGAAATTGCGAAAAAGGTTTTATATTTAGACAGTCATCAAGATGAGATTGATCAATACGCAAATGAGTTTAGAAATTTGGGTCGTCATAAAGGAGACGTCTTAAATGCTGTAGATAAGCTTAATCAAGTAAACGCGGCGGTGCCTGCCTTAAATGAGCGTGCGAAGTTGATTTTAGCGTTAGATGCGTATATGCCAAATATTAAACGTGCGTTAAATGTAGCATCGAATGATGTCCCGAACGCATTCCCTAGAATCAATCGCGGGGTGGATGTGGCGAGTCAAGGCGTCGATGCAGGATTACAAGGGTTGAATGATGCTGAAAGTTATTTGAATGCCATTGACCAACGTTTACAACGCATACAAGGGAATGTTCAAAATGCTCAAAATACAAATCAAAACGTGACAAATCGTTTGGAAAATAATGTTCAAACCGCACCACAGAGTGCTTCAGCACATCAACACATCCAAACGGCACAAATGAGTACAAGTAGTAGTGACGCGCCAAGCGGGTCACCGTATGATGCGAATGATATCAATGCGATGGAATCAGCGTTATCTAAAGCGCTGTTAACGATGTCTCAGCAAGCAGACACACAAGCTGAGAGCAGTCAAAAAGATATTTCAGCATTAAAAAATGTGCTTTACGGGGTGCTCTCATCTGATCAACCGAAAGATTTTGTTCCAACGCTTGATCATTTAAAATCACGTTTAGAAGTCACAAGCCAAACGAATCAACAACTCATCGATACGATGAAAGAGCTTGAAAATAAAGAAGGGATTGACCTTTCAGCGCCGATTAAAGAGCTAGAGTCTACGAACAATCAAGTGAACAATGTCATCAAAAATTTGAATCAGCTCAGCACTTCATTGTCGAATGGTAGTACAGGTAAAGCAGAAGCCGTGGATATTTTGAAAGCATTGCCAGACTTAAATGACACGCTAGGACAATTACGTCAATACATTCAATCTGATTTAAATCAAATCTTAGTGGATGTTTCAAAAACAATTACAGCGGCCTTAGCTGATGGCAATCAGAAGTTATCGACGGTTCAATCTAAATTAGATACGATTCATCAAGTGATTCAAGACGGACAGTCTCTACTTACCACAGTCAAAGATCGACTCAACGTCATTCAAAGTGAATTACCATTAATTGAGCAACGTTACATGGATGCGATGGCAGTGGCTCAGCGCTACTATCCTACCCTTGAAAATAATGTATCGCGTGCAGCGTCATTTGTACGCAATGATTTGCCAAGATTAGAGCAACGCTTAGCCGATACGACAGCAACTGTGAATCAAAATGTGCCAGCCTTATTTAGTCGCTATGACCAATTAGTACAACTGTTAGATGAAAATCAACCCCAAGCGAAACAACAGTTACATCTACTGGCACAATTTATCCGTAATGATTTACCAAGTGTTGAACGTGACTTAGCGAAAGCGGATAAACTTTTCAAAGAAATTGACAAAAATGACACAGTAGATCGACTGGTTGATTTATTGAAAAATGATTTGAAAAAACAAGCGGATGTCATCGCCAATCCTATTAAAATCAACCAAGAAGATATTTTCCCAGTGAAAGATTACGGTTCAGCGAGTACGCCGTTCTATACAGCGCTTGCAGTATGGGTGGGGGCACTCTTAATGGTGAGCTTGTTAACGACAGATAATAAACATAAAGAGTTAGATTCAATTTTAACGAAACGTCAAATTTATCTCGGTAAGCTCGGCTTATTCTATTTAATAGGTACGATTCAAGCCCTAATTGTCTCCATCGGTGACATTGTCATTTTGAATGCGCAAGTTGAAAGTGTGCCATGGTTTATCGGCATCACGGTTTTATCATCATTTGTTTTCGTGACAATTGTGTACACACTTGTATCACTGTTAGGAAACCCAGGGAAAGCCTTGGCGATTATCTTACTTGTCTTACAAATTGCAGGAGGTGGCGGTACTTTCCCTATCGAAGTGACGCCAGAGTTCTTCCAAAAACTACATCCATTAATCCCGTTCTCCTATGCGATTGATGCATTAAGAGAAGCTGTGGGTGGCTATGTTCCTGCGATCTTGACACAAAAACTCGTCATATTGATAGCGTTCGGCTTAGCCTTTTTGATTATTGGTATCATATTAAAACCGATTACAGATCCAATTATGAGAAAAGTTGCTGAAAGAGCTGAAAAAAGTGAAGTTATGGAATAATGCAATAAACCCCGAAATAGGGACGTAAAGGTCTCTATTTCGGGGTTTTTCTATGTATCGTTCTTCTTATTTTAAGTGTGCTTTTCTCGCACTATCCATCAGTGCGACAATATTCGATTTTACGCTTTCCACACTTTGTAGATTGTCGGACGTGTAAGTCCAATTAATAATAATACTGATCAGCCCACCGGCTAAAAAGTGGGAGTAAATATTTAAATTAATATCTAATTGTTTTCCAGCGCGCATATCCGCGAGCGTTTGTTGATACACAGTTTGATACACTTGTTTGTAAATGATGGTCGTCACTTCGTCATGCAAATTATGTGAAATCACATGTTGAATAATCGCCTTATTTTCACAGACAAACGTCAATAAATTATCGATGTATTGCTCAAGACGCAAGCGATGGTTTTGCGCATGTTGTTCAGAGATTTGTGCTTGTTTAATATGTTCTAATGCAGTTTTTGTCGCAGACGCTAATAAATGGTATTTGTCGTTATAGTGTCGATAAAATGTTGAACGTTGAATGACCGCAACATCACACAAATCTTGGACAGTAATACGGTCGAATTCCTTCGTTTTTAACAAATCCGTGAAAGCCTGCATCAATGCTTTTTGTGTTTTGAGTACGCGCAAATCTTGTTTGTTCATAGTAGGACACTCCAATTATCGAACATTTATCAGAATATGTAGCTTATGAAACACATGAGTCAATGTGAAGCCCAACTCATTTTGATGAGAGGTTACAATAAGAGTAGAAAGTACTTTATGTTATCTATTATCGTATTTTTGAATAGAAAAGGGAAGTGTTAACGATGTACTATAGTAAAGGTAATTATGAAGCATTTGCACGACCTAAAAAACCTGAAAATGTAGAGAAAAAATCGGCCTATCTTGTCGGATCTGGTCTCGCTGCTCTTGCCGCGGCATGTTTCCTTATTAGAGATGGTCAGATGCAAGGGTCACAAATTCATATCTTAGAAGAATTACCTAAGCCTGGAGGCAGTTTAGACGGCGACCAACTCCCAATGAAAGGTTACGTTGTCCGTGGGGGTCGTGAAATGGAAAACTACTTCGAATGTTTATGGGATTTATTCCGTTCTATCCCTTCTTTAGAAGTTAAAGATGCCTCAGTACTGGATGAATTTTACTGGTTAAATAAAGAAGACCCGAACTATTCACGATGTCGTGTGATTGAAAAACAAGGTCACGAATTGCCCACAGATGGGGATTTTAAATTAACTTCAAAAGCGCAAAAAGAAATATTGAAATTATGTTTAACAAATGAAGAAGATTTAAATGATGTTAAAATTACAGATGTGTTTACACAAGACTTTTTCGATTCCAATTTCTGGACGTATTGGAAAACGATGTTCGCCTTTGAACCTTGGCATTCTGCGATGGAAATGCGTCGCTATTTAATGCGTTTCGTGCATCATATTGGAGGGTTATCAGATTTTAGCGCATTAAAATTTACGAAATACAATCAATTTGAATCGCTTGTCATGCCAATGGTGCATTATTTAAGAGATCACAACGTGCAATTTGAATACGATGTTGAAGTTGAAGATATTAAAGTCGATGTCACCACTTCTCAAAAAGTCGCACGTGAAATTGTGATGAAGCGGGACGGCAAGCGAGAGTCTATTTCTTTAACCCCTGACGATCTCGTTTTTGTCACTAATGGCAGTATTACGGAAAGTTCAACCTATGGGGATAATGATACGCCTGCACAGCCAACAGAAGAAATTGGTGGCAGTTGGCAATTATGGCAAAATTTAGCAAAACAAAGTCCAGAATTTGGTAATCCTGAAAAATTTTATCGTAATATTCCTAAGAAAAGTTGGTTTGTTTCAGCAACAGCGACAACAAGCAATAAAACCGTCATCCAAGCGATTGAAAAGCTCTGTAAACGGGACCCATTAGCAGGTAAAACGGTGACAGGCGGTATTATTACGGTGGATGACTCAAATTGGCAAATGAGTTTTACCGTCAATCGCCAACAACAATTTAAATCACAACCGAAAGACCAAGTAAGTACTTGGATTTATGCGTTATATTCCGATGTGAATGGGGACTATATTAAAAAACCAATCACGGAATGTAGTGGCCATGAAATCTGCCAAGAATGGCTGTACCATATGGGCGTGCCTGTGGATCAAATTGAACAACTCGCCAAAGAAGAAGTGAATACGATTCCTGTTTATATGCCATACATTACAGCTTATTTCATGCCACGCGCACAAGGCGACCGACCACTTGTGGTGCCGCATCAATCACGCAACTTAGCGTTTATCGGTAACTTTGCTGAAACTGAACGTGATACGGTATTTACGACAGAATATTCTGTGCGAACAGCGATGGAGGCCGTTTATCAATTATTAAATATCGATCGAGGCGTTCCAGAAACGATTGGTACAGAATTTGACGTACGAGAACTCATGAATGCGATGTATCATTTGAATGACCGTCAATCACTCGATGAAGTGATGCAAGACAGCAAAGTGCAACGGACGCTACTCAAAGGGGTAAAACGCAAAATTAAAGGCACTTATGTCGAAACATTGCTTAAAGACTATCACTTGCTTTAAAACACAATAGAAAACACGAAAAGACACGTGGCATCGCGCTTGGCGACGTCACGTGTCTTTTGTATGTGATAAGAATGAGGTGATACGACGGTCATTAAATCTGACTTATTTCCACCAATTTGAAACAAAGGCAGACGCAATATTTTTCAGTGCAGAAGCTGTGTCGGCAGTCGCAATGACATTTTTAACTGTAGTCGGATGTTTGTAAAAGGCGTGTAAGACTTTCCCTGTGTTAATGCCTTCTGTGAAGAAATTACGCGCGTGTAATAAGGCATTGTAAGCGACATTGTCATTTGGACGCACTTTTAACGGTCTAATGTGAGAGCTAGCGTCGTCACCTAATGTTGTTAATACAAATTTATCAATCGTATTTTTATATTTGAAATATGTGCTCACGTAATATTTTGTGTTTTCATATTTTGTTTTATAGCCATTGAACGTATTAGCAATTTTGTTATAGCTTTCGCTAAAGAAATTTTTCACCGATTGGTAATAGCTTGTTGATGCTTTTTCAGATTGGACTGAAGGCGTCACTTTTGGCGCTTGTGCAACATGAGCTGTCGATGTTTTCACGGCTGATGTCGCGCTTTGTGTTTGACCGTTAGTGGCAGACGTTTCGTTTTTCACTGGAATCGGTGGGAAATAAGATAATAATTTTTCAAGATCTGCTTTACTGATTCTGTTGACTTTGTAGAGCTCTCTTAAATCATTTAGTAATCTTTCACCAGACAAGTTATTGTCAGGGAAAAGGGTACTCAATTGTACAGTTTTGTTTTGGTTCACGCCAATCGGTGGGAACCATTTAAGTAAACTTTCTAGGTCGGCGTTAGAGATTTGTTTAGTGTCACGTAAATGTCTTAAATGACTAAAGATTTCTTCATTTGAAAGGTCTTTATAAGGGAATAACGGTGCCAACTTGACTGAGGGTGTCTCCGCTTTCGCAGTTTGGGCCACCGGAATAGGTTTAAATGTATCTATGATTTTATGAAGCTCCTCATCGACTAAAGTATTGTCTCTATTTAAATTTGTTAAGTACTCATGATGCTTTTGTTGATGCTCTAATTTAATGTTATGGTTTGGATAAACAAACTTTTCAAACTCTGCTTCAGTTGCAGTGTTATATTGATTTTGGCTTGGTAAGTGATGTTTTTGTTGATATTTTGGTGTATGTTGGTTAAGTTGAAGTGGTTTTGATTGTGTGAAATTTAGGAAATCCGCTTCAGAAGCTGTATTTCCACTATTACCACTTGGGACACGGTTGGATTCTATCCAAATTTGTTGACTGTGATCTGGGTTTTCAATCAATTGCCCAATGTAACGTTCACGGTCTTGAGATGATAGTTTTGGATTGTGAATGATTTCAAAATAAGCATTACGTTGTGCTAAACGACGGTCTGGATTGTTGCTGTCTTTTGTGGATTCTGAAAATACATTTTGTGCTGTCGTTTCATGATTCGGATTTTGACGTAATTGTTTAATATAACGTTGACGTTGTGAATCCGTAATGCCATTGATATGTAATGTGTGGTAAAACGCACGTTGCGCATCAGAGACGTTTTGACTGTCAAATGTCGCTTGCGCTCTTTGCGTTTGTTGAACAGGTGTTTGTTGTGTTTGTTGAACAGGTGATTGTGTTGGTGTTTCTTCAGATGCTTTTGCTTCTCCATTCGCAACCATTGTTGCAAGTGTAATTGTTGCTGCTCCCATTAATAATCTAGAAATGTTCTGTTTTTTCATAATGATGTCCTCTCAATCTATAATTAATAATTGTTCAAGCAATTAGAATTTTAGCACGCGAATATAAGAAAAAGAATTAACCCTCGCTTAAATAAGGGAGGGGAAAACATTAATTAACATTAAGGAAAGTTTATATCCATGATTTACGCACAAGGATGCGCCAGTACAATGAAAAACACTCCTCCATCATCGGAGAAGTGTGACAAAATTTTATCTTTCGAGAGGGAAAGTCTCTCAAATAGAGAGATTAGTTTTTGTGATAGAGTGCTTTGAAAATCTTATTTTGATATTTACGTTTAATGATAAAATAAAGTGCCATTGAAAAGTAAATGAAGCTACAATACATGGCAATTTTATAATAAGAGATAAACGTAAATTGATAGAGATAAATGACTGTACTCCAGGTGATGATGAGCGCAATTAAAAAAGGTAAGAATCTTTATAATTATCACAAAGGACGACTTCATAAGTATATTTCGTGAGATAAGATTGAATTAAATGTGCTAACTGTGCATCATCTTCAATCATAAAAATTTTATAAGCCGTTCAAAGACCTCCTTTAAAATATAAATTTAGAAAAAATAAATAATGAAAATAAGAGATGTAGGTTAACTCAACAATTAATTTTATTTAAATGATGTATTTTAAACTTATTGTTTTCCAAATTATACTATATGATTATAATATAGTCCATTTGGTTTTAAACATAGGGCTTAATACCGATTTGAAATGAAAATATTTAATGGAGGAATCGTATGAAGTGGATTAAAGTGCTTTGTTTAGTGATTATTGGCTTTTTAATTATGGCGCTCGGTCAAGCTGTAGCGTCTATTTGGGATGTCTTTATACCCTATTACGGGATTGGTGCGTTGCTCTTCGGAATAACATACATACTCGTCTCATTATGGATGATAAGACTTATTATTAAGAAAGTATTTAAAGAAGATTTGGTAGATTATCGTATCACCCCTTTTAAATGGAATAAAACTGCATTTTTGATTGCGCTCGCATTACCCATAGGCATTTATGCGGTGTATATTTTATTTGTGCCAGGGGAATGGATTACACATTTGAATGGTTCGAATAGTGAGTTATTGAACCAATTAAGCTGGAGCATTTTTGTCAATGCAATGGGCGCGGCAGTGGTTGAAGAATGTATATGCAGAGGCCTACTGATGGGATATATTGAAAAGCAATGGAATATACAAATTGCTATTATGATGACTTCGGTATTTTTTGCCTCGATTCATTTGTTGAATGGCGTCTCGGATTTTTACGATGTGTTACTTTTATTAATGAGTGGGAGTCTAGTAGGTTTCATGTTTGGATTGTTAGTTTACGTTTTTAAAACAATATGGGCGAGTATAATCGTTCATTTCTTTTGGAATTTATTCCAAGTGATACAATTCTCGACTAATCCACATGAAGCGGCACCCTTAATCTATCTTATGAAATTGCAGGTGCGGTGGATTACTGGGGGCGATTATGGCATTGAAACGTCCGTCATCTCTATTTTGGGGTATCTTATGGTGATTATGATACTCATGTTTTATTATTTCAAACAACGTGAGCAACGCATCCACTAAGTAGTCGTAAAGGTATTTTATGCTTCGTTCCGATATAATAATGACGTAAATGAAGAATAGAGGTGGATATGTGAAAAAACGAATAATCGGACTATCAATCTTACTAGTCGCCGTCTTAATTATTGCCGTTATTGCGGTGAGTCTATTTCAAAAGCGTGCCCATTGGGAGGAACAAAACAAAAAGCAATATGTTCAAGCGCCCACACCGACACTCTTTTTACATGGGTATGGGGGAACCAAAAATTCGATGAAATATTTAATCAACCAAGCTGAAGCGCGAGGCGTCACAAAAGATATTGTGGTGGCTCATGTTTCGAGAGATGGGGATGTCACGTTTGATGGAAAAATCTCAAAAGGGGCGACAAATCCCATTGTTCAAATTGTGTTAGATGACAATACACAAGGAGATTTAAATGAAAATGCGTTGTGGATTCGACAAGTTTTAGAAAAACTGCAACACGATTATCATGTAAAGCAGTTCAATTTCGTAGCCCATTCGATGGGGAATGTCTCTTTTGCGCAATATATGGTCGAGTATGGTAGGGACACCTCTTTACCCCAATTGAAAAAAGAGGTAAATCTTGCTGGGACATTTAACGGCGTCCTTGGAATGAATGAGGAGGTCAACGAGATTCAAGTTGATCGTAACGGAAAACCAAGTGATATGAATCCACCCTACCAAGAATTTATGCAGTTGAAATCTATTTATAAAGATAAAAATATTGATGTTTTGAATATGTATGGTGATTTGTTAGATGGGACACATTCAGATGGACGTGTGTCTAACAGTTCTTCAAAATCTTTAAAATATTTGCTTGGGGATAGCCCAAAAAGTTATCAAGAAGTGAAATATGAAGGCAAAGAAGCCCAACATAGTGCACTTCATGAGAATGAAGAAGTGGCCCAACAAATGATTCGCTTTTTGTGGGAGAAATAATAATCACCTTTTATTCAAAGAATTGAACTCTGGTAAATTATCGTTGTGATGACTTATCAGAGTATTTTTATTTAATAAAATAATACTTAGAGGACGCATAATAAATAGATTTTCAAAATTTGATAATAAAATAATATAAAAAATTTACGTAATAGTATCATATTATTTGTAACTTTAATGTAATATAAAGGTGTAATTTAACTATTTATGGGAGATGATAAAATGTATAAGGTTGCAAAAGTATTTTTAGCTACAAGTATTTTAATCACAGGAGTATCTTTTACTGCATTGCCAACGGAATCTAATGTCGCTCAAGCTGCTGTTACACCGTACTATACTTACAATGGTTACGCAGGATACAATGCGAAATTTGTCACTGACAAAACTTTTATTAATGCATTGAGATACAACAACATTACAATGAACAACGTGAAAGTCGACGCTAAAATTAGAAAATTCGAAGCAAGTAACGATTATTTCTTCAAGAAAAAATATGATCAAGTCATTGAATACATTAATCACAAACCAACTGCAATTACATTTTCAGTAACGAACAAATCCTTAAAATTATCTGATGTGAAAAAAGCTTATGCGAAATATCAAATGTCTTCAGATAAGGTTCATCGTGCAATCATTTACAATGTGAATGGTCAACAAATCAGTTTTGTTTATAACGGTAATGATGTCACAAGTGTGATTATCGGTCGTTATCATTCATAGTCAAAAGAAGAAGCCATCGACAAGAGCGTCGATGGCTTTATTTTTTGATAAAAATCCAACTGAAAGTTAATTAAAACAGATGTTTTATTCTAAGGCGTGGTTATAAATCTTGCCCATTTGAATTAATGACATCGCGATACCAATAGAATGATTTTTTTCTAGTGCGCTTAAGGGTCCCCTTACCGTCATTATCTCGGTCGACGTGAATGAGGCCGTAACGTTTTTTCATTTCACCGGTTGTAAAAGAGACACAATCGATGATGCCCCACGGGGTGTAACCTAACACATCAACGCCATCCATATCGACAGCTTCAACAATGGCTTGGATGTGTTGACGCAAATAATTAATGCGATAATCGTCATTAATCTGGCCGTTATCATCCATTTCATCCACAGCACCTAAGCCATTTTCAACGACAAATAAAGGGATTTGGTAGCGATTAAATAAAGTATTTAAAGTATAACGCAAGCCTATAGGATCAATCGCCCAGCCCCAACTGCTTTTTTCAAGATAAGGATTAGGTACAGAATTTAGCAAGTCACCGAAAACTTCATGTTCATTAGAAGTTAGGGTTTTGTGATGTTGAACGGTTGTAGACATATAATAACTAAAGCCGATAAAGTCTACAGTCCCTTCTGCCAATATTTCTTCGTCACCTTCAAGGATGCCGATATGATATTGCTTATGTTCAAACATTTTTTGAGCGTAATTTGGATAATAACCTCTCACTTGAACATCAGGGAAGAAGAAGCGCAATCGGTTATTGATTTCAGCTTCCATCATATCTTTAGGATGACAAGAATAAGGATAGATAGGCACATGAGAAATCATATTACCAATTTTGAAATTTGGATTAATCGATTTTCCCACTTTTACCGCAAGTGCGCTCGCAATCAATTGGTGATGTGCGACTTGATACATCACTTCCTCTGGGTTTTCGTCCTCCTGAAGTAATACACCAGCATTGGTCCAAAGATAAATAGGATGGCGTGTCTCCATTTGATTATTAATTTCATTAAAAGTCATCCAATACGTCACTTTATGTTGATATCTTTCAAAAACGACTTTCGCAAATTTAACAAAGTGATGAACCACTTCACGACTTCTAAAACCTCCATATTCCTGAGCCAAATGGAGAGGCATTTCAAAATGTGAGAGCGTGATGACTGGTTCGATGTGATGTTTCAGAAGTTCATCAATCACCGCATCATAAAATTGAAGCCCTTCTTCATTAGGTTCCTCTTCATCGCCATTCGGAAAAATACGTGTCCATGCGATAGAAGTACGAAGACATTTGAGATGCATGTTTGCAAAAAGTGCGATGTCTTCTTTATAGTGATGATAAAAATCAATGGCCTCGTGATTAGGATAATAAAGATGGGGGTGAATCTCTTTTGTGATTTGACGCGGAGTCTCATGAGTTCCTGACGTCATAACATCGATTACACTTAATCCTTTTCCACCTTCACGATAGCCCCCTTCAAATTGATTGGCAGCGAGGGCACCGCCCCATAAAAAGTCTTTGGGTAATTTGGACATAAAAGTCACCCTTTCATAATCTGAACTCATAATTTCTAATTAATCATATACATTATAATTGTACCGGTACAATTTGTAAATTCGGGTAGTATTATTTTTAAGGGGAAAGTCAGTGATATAATAAGAGATAACTCAATAAAAGTGAGGCACTGAAAATGTTAAAGTATGAAGAAGTTGCGCTTAAAATAAGAACATTATTAGAAAATGGAATATATAAAACAGGTGAGCGCTTACCAAGTTTAGAACAATTGAAAGCGGACTATCATGTTAGCAAAAGTACAGTGATAAAAGCGCTCGAAATATTAGAAAAAGAAGGATATATTTATCAATCTCGTGGAAGTGGCATATTTGTCAGAAGTCCGAAAAGATCAGGATATATTAATTTATTTACGAGTAATGGCTTTACAGATGATTTAAAAGATCATCGAATTTCAAGCCGTGTCATTGAAGTGTGTGAAATCAAGACACCAAATACCGAATTACAACAACGACTTCATTTAACAAAACAAGAAACAGTCTATTATGTTCAGCGTGTACGTTATATAGATGAGAAAGTTTTATGTATTGAAAAGTCTTATTTTCGCCGTAAGCTCATCCCTTATATGAGTGAAGATATTGCCAAAGGCTCTATATTTCAATATATAGAAGACAATTTGAAGATAAATATTGGTTATTCAGATATTTATTTTCAGATTAGTACACTCAATCAGGAGGAAGCCCTCTTACTTAATCAAACGGATGGCGCACCGACATTACGTTATGAACAAGTCTTTTATACACAAACGGGCGTGCCGTTTGACTACAGTCAAATTGTGTTTGAACAATCAAGCGCAAAGTTTTACATACCGTCGATTAAATAACGATAACATTAAAATAATAATCTCTTTATATGGAGAGATAGCAGAAACCTACATTTTGATTATTTACTGTTTTTCGATAAATAGATTGCTATAATTTTATTGAAAAACGATAAAAGTGAGTGATTGAAATGAACAAAAAAATGTTGGTCTTGATATTATTGTATGTATTGGTCATGTTTTTAACGGTTTTAACATCTATTCTTTCTATATGGGAATACTATAAACTGATAGGGGAGCCATTCTTTGAAGTTCAATGGAATTATCAAGTTTATGCTTTATTGTTTGTTCTTCAATTATGCTTATTCATTCTTATAGGTATATTGACATTAAGACTGTTTTTAAAAGTGTATAAAAACTTTGAATTTATTGATAAGCATTACTATTCTATTGTGGGGGTTGCTCTAGCACTGTTTATTTATGGTGTTTTACCAAATTTTATTTCCTTTACTACAATCAGTGGAAAATACGTGGAAGTTTTAAACAGTCATCAAATGACGAATACACTTGTGCTAGTGATGGGCATCGCTATGTTTGTTTTATCTGTCATTTATGAAAAGTCTCAGAAAATCAAAAAAGAAAATGAGCTAACGATTTGAGGTAAACGTGATGATAAAAATTAAACTAGACGAAGTGCTTAAAGACAAAAATGTATCATTAACCGAGCTGTCAGAAGCGGTAGACATCACGATTGCCAACTTATCAATTTTAAAAACCGGTAAAGCAAAAGTGATTCGTTTTAGTACGCTTGAAGCCATTTGTAATTATTTGGAGTGCCAACCGGGGGATATTATTGTTAATGAAAAGAATTGAAGGAAATTTTATACTAGCCGTCTCTATTTTATAAAATGAGTGATTATACTTATCCCTTGAAATTGTAAATGATTATTTCAAGGGATATTTATTTTGAGCTACATTTAATTTTAAATCTTTCTTAATTCACGCGCTTTTTTAGTCCTATCCCTTTATACTTAATTCAAGCGTTGCATTTACGTTTTTGTATATGAAAGTGTTAATTCGTTACGAAATATATTGAATCAAAAAGATTTAATTTTCTATTGTGATGAAAAGACGTTTCGTGTATAATCCGTAATTATTACGATTTATAATTAAGGTTTTTAATTTTATAAAAAGAGGGCTGATTAATATTAAAGAAAGAATTATGAGCTTAGACGTGATGCGAGGCATCAGTTTAATGGGAATCTTATTTATGAATGCGTTAGGAGTGCATTATTTCACTGTATTTGATGCACCGTTCCAGGTTTACAAAGATTCGTGGAGTCAGTTTTTATATAAGCTGAATTTAGTATTTATCCAAAATTCGTTCTATCCAATTTTTGCTTTTTTATTTGGCGTGGGTTTGGCGATTATGTTTACTAATATGACGAAAAAAGGGATGAAACCTGGCATAGTCTTGTATCGTCGTGTCCTTGCGATGCTAGGGTTTGGGCTTATTCACGGCTATTTCTTATATAATGGTGATATTTTACACACGTATGCTACCCTTGGATTAGTTGTTATACTATTTTTATTTGTACATCATCGCTATGCGTTGATGGTCTCTATAGGCTTATTACTCTTGAATTTCTTACTGTACGTGTCATCACTATTCAATGAGCAGGCGACGAAGTTAATTCCATTCAATCGTAATCCACACACAACAGAAATTTTGCAAAGTGGGCACATTTTGGAGATTATTAAGTGGAATATGAATGAATTTAACCATGTTAACACGGTGCTGAGTCTCGGTAATTTCTTTGCAGGTATTTTAACTGTTTTTCCTTTTATTATGCTAGGTACGTGGGCCTATCGTTTCGGGTTATTTGATAAAATGCGTCGTCACTTGAAGGTTATTTCGGTGATCAGTGTGATGGCCTTAGTTATTGGTATTTTCATTAAAATGCAATCATTTGAAGTGATTGGCTCTGCAATTGCTCCACAAATTGTATTTGTCGGTGGTACGTTTATGGCTATTGGGTATTTCTGCCTCGTGACATTATTGTGTCAGTTTCCAAAATCAGCAAAAGCGTTAAATCCTATGGTGGCTGTTGGTAAATTAGGATTCACAGTGTATATTACGCAAAGTGTCATTTTGTTCTTTGCATTTTACATTTTAAGATTGTACGGTACGATGACGATAAGTCAGGTTTATCTTCTTATTATCGGTGTGATTATACTTCAAATTGTCGCTTGTAATATATATATGAAATTTTATAAGATGGGACCACTGGAATGGTTATGGCGTAAAATCACATATTTAAAATAAATACAAAAAAGAAAGTGGGATGCACATGAAAAAGCATTATTTATTTTTAGCGCTTTATATGTTTGTCATGGGTTTAGGTTTGATTGTAACGAAACACGTATTCAATACGTCATATGAATCAGAACACTTTGGACAAACCTTTTTGCCGTTCATGACAATACTCGCCGTTATGTCTGTCATTTATGGATTACGCAATAAATCAACATTAGCATTAGCGCCTACCAAAAAGCATGGATGGTTGTTCATTTTACCATTTATTACAATTACGCTACTTTGGATTTTGACAATGGTGGATAATGCCAATGCGGGTCTGATGTTTATTTTGGCAATGATTGATGCAATCTTGATTGGTATTGCAGAAGAAGTTGCATTTAGAGGCATTATTTTGGGTGGATTGGCACAACGCATAAAACCCCTCTATGCTGTATTGTTATCCGCTATTTTATTTGCTGCATTACACCTATTAAATGTTCTTGGTGGTGTGACGTTGAGCGATGTCTTGAACCAAATGCTATCAACATTCTTGATGGGTATCTTTTTAGGTGCTGTGTACATCTATACACGAAATATTTTTTATCCAATCTTTTTCCATTTTGCTTGGGATTATGTTTTCTTAAATAACGGATTAGGTGCTGTATCCTTTGCGCCAATGTTATTTATTGGCACAGTAGTGTTAGAAGTTCTTGTTATTGTTTGGATTCTATGGAAAATGAGACATGTTCAAACACTTGAGCCGAAAAGTGACGTGACAGCTATCAAACAATAAATACAAAAAATTGTTCATTACACTAACAATGAAGGCTTCAAGATTCTTTTGAATTTTGAAGCCTTTTTTAAATTATCTCAAATCATCACATAGCCATATCTAATGATACGTATGTGAAAGAAAACGTTTTTAATAAGTGCTATTTTATAAATCGTGGATGTTATGAAAACATGTATGCCATTTGGAACATCTTATTGTATGATAAAGGAAGGAAGAGTATATGTAATGGAGGTCATGTCGTGACACAATCACAACCAAAGTTTCTAAACATTTATAATACATTGTACGAAGAGATACAAATGGGGAAATTTCCAGGGGGACAAGCTTTGCCAACAGAAAAAGCACTCTGTGAACGATTTGGTGTGAGCCGTATGACGCTACGTCAGGCGATAAAAATTTTAGTGGAAGATGGTGTGATCGAAAGTATTCGCGGAAAAGGACACATCGTCATTCCGAAAATAAAAGGCCATCATGCGTCCAGTGTGACATTACTCCAACATCCATTGCATCAAATGTCACGTCATGCGATGACGCTAGAGTCTTTAAATTATCGTGTGGATCTAGAAAGTGAGTACACTAATCATCTATTTCCAGATCATCCTTCTGCAGTGATTGCGATGGAACGGTATTATTTTCAAGAAGGGAATACGACAACTAAAGCTGATGCCCTTTGTTTTACGTTCATTCCGCTCAATGTGATTGATACATTTCAAGTAAAGACACAAAGTGAGCGCCAAATGAAAACTTTTGTTGAAGAAACGGTGTATGCAAGTGCGTACCAATCGGATTTAAAATATTCCATCACGAAAGCACCGATGTTTAAAAATCATCAACATGTTTTCGAAGGGGGCCCTGCTTGTTGGCTCGTTGTGGAGTCTATTTATGGCAATCATGCCAGTCCCATTTTAGTGAACAAATGGTATTTACCGCAAGATCATTTTGAAATTATCGTGTCACGTGTCCGTGATGAGTACTAAATTAGACAACTTTAAATAAATTAGACAAATATTATGGTAAAAGAAGTGTTGCTGAACCTTAAGCAAGACTTCTTTTTTGTTTGCAATGACTGGATGATTAAGCCATATATGGAAGAAATGGTGTAACAGTGATGTTCTTAAAGTTGTCATATTTTAAATATTGAAAGCGCTATCTTTATATTGTAAAATATATGCGGTTAGACAATTAGACAAATTAATAGACAAATTAACTGGGGGTTTTTAAGATGAAAGCAACACCACATATTAAGCCGATGAACGATGTAGAGATTGCCGAGACAGTCTTATTACCAGGAGACCCATTACGTGCGAAGTTTATCGCAGAAACGTATTTAGAAGATGTTAAACAGTTTAATACTGTCCGTAATATGTTTGGCTATACAGGGACTTATCAAGGGAAAAAAGTGTCCGTGATGGGTTCAGGTATGGGAATTCCTAGTATTGGGATTTACTCATACGAACTGATTCACACGTTTGGATGTAAAAAATTAATTCGTGTCGGTTCTTGTGGCGCGATGCAAGAGGACATTAATTTGTACGATGTCATCATTGCACAAGGAGCTTCTACAGATTCCAACTACGTAAATCAATATCAATTGCCAGGCCATTTTTCACCGATTGCTTCTTATAACTTATTAGAAAAAGCGGTCAATACAGCACGTGAAAAAGGGACAACGTATCATGTCGGTAACATTTTATCGAGTGATATTTTCTACAATGCAGATGAAACAGCGTCTCAACGTTGGATGCGCATGGGCATTTTAGGAGTAGAAATGGAATCTGCCGCATTGTACATGAATGCGACATATGCTGGGGTTGAAGCTTTAGGTATTTTTACAGTGAGTGACCATTTGATTCGTGAAGAATTCACTACACCAGAAGAAAGAGAACGTGCTTTTACAGACATGATTGAAATCGCACTTTCTTTAGCTTAAGGGGGAACAAAGATGGATTATGTCAAAGTCAAAAGAGCCGTACCGATTCTATTATTTTTATTCGTTTTCAGTTTAGTCATTGATAACTCATTTAAGTTGATTTCGGTCGCGATTGCTGATGATTTAAATATTTCTGTCACAACAGTGAGTTGGCAAGCAACTCTTGCAGGCTTAGTGATTGGGATTGGGGCTGTAGTTTATGCCTCTTTATCCGATGCCATCAGCATTCGTACATTATTTATTTATGGGGTTTGTTTAATTATCATCGGTTCGATTATCGGTTACGTCTTCCAACATCAGTTTGCGTTTGTGCTTGCAGGCCGTATTATTCAAACAGCGGGACTTGCCGCAGCGGAAACGTTATATGTCATTTACGTCGCAAAATATTTATCGAAAGATGACCAAAAAACATATCTCGGTTTAAGTACGAGTAGTTATTCCTTATCTTTAGTTATCGGAACTTTATCAGGAGGCTTTATCTCTACCTATTTACACTGGACAAATATGTTTTTAATCGCATTAATTGTCGTATTCACATTGCCATTCTTATTCAAACTATTACCTAAAGAAAATTCGGTGAACAAAGCGCATTTAGACTTTATTGGATTGGTACTCATCGCAACAATTGCGACAACAGTGATGCTATTTATTACGAATTTTAATTGGTTATATATGGTTGGCGCGTTAATTGCGATTGCGGTATTTGCGTTTTACATTAAAAATGCGAAACACCCGCTCGTGGATAAATCATTTTTCCAAAACAAACGGTATGCTTCATTTTTATTTATCGTATTTGTGATGTATGCGATTCAACTGGGCTATATTTTCACATTCCCATTTATTATGCAACAGATTTATCACTTTGAACTTGATACAACATCATTATTGCTTATACCAGGCTATCTTGTGGCGGTCGTGACAGGGGCATTGAGTGGTAAAATTGGTAATTACTTATCATCAAAACAAGCCACGATTACGGCGATTACCTTAATTGCGTTAAGTTTAATCTTGCCGGCATTTACAGTCGGTCAACATGTATCTATCTTCGTCATTTCAATGATTTTCTTTGCGGGTAGCTTTGCATTAATGTATGCGCCATTGTTAAACGAAACGATTCGTACGATTGATGTCAATATGACCGGCGTTGCGATTGGTTTTTACAATCTTATTATCAACGTTGCAGTGTCCGTGGGAATTGCGATTGCAGCCGCATTGATTGACTACCAAGCATTGAATTTCCCAGGAAATACAGCACTTGAGTCTCATTTCGGTATTATTTTACTCATCCTCGGTCTGATGAGTATTGTCGGACTCGTCTTATTTATCGTCTTAAATCGTTGGACAAAATCAGAAGTAAATAAAGAAATTTAAGGAGCATTCAAAATGAATTTTGAAAAATATATTGATCACACATTATTAAAACCTGAATCGACACGCGACCAAATCGATCGCATTATCGAAGAAGCGAAAACGTATCATTTTAAATCCATTTGTATTAACCCAACACACGTGGCTTATGCCCACGACAAATTAGCGGACTCAGACGTCCTCGTTTGTACCGTGATTGGGTTCCCCCTTGGCGCATCGACGAAAGAAGTCAAAGCGTTCGAAACGAAAAACGCCATTGAGAATGGGGCTGATGAAATCGATATGGTCATTAACATTGGCGCCTTGAAAGACGGGCGTTACGACGACGTTCAAGCCGACATTGCTGCGGTAGTGGAAGCGGCCCAAGGGAAAACAGTCAAAGTGATTATCGAAACAGTCTTATTAACAGACGAAGAAAAAGTGAAAGCGTGTCAATTAGCCCAAGCGGCGAACGCGACTTTCGTGAAAACCTCCACAGGCTTTGCCGGAGGCGGCGCGACTGTAGAAGACGTCAAATTAATGAAAGAAACCGTTGGCGACACGATGGAAGTGAAAGCGTCAGGCGGCGTGCGCAATTTAGACGACTTTAAAGCGATGGTCGATGCAGGCGCGACACGTATTGGCGCGAGTGCCGGTGTTCAAATTATGCAAGGGTTAGAGGCGGATTCAGATTACTAATTTTAGCTTGAGACAGAACAAGAGGAGGGGTTACAATGGCAACATTTAACCGTGTACATTTAATCGTCATGGACTCAGTCGGTATCGGAGAAGCGCCCGATGCTGCTAAATTTGGCGATGAAGGATCTCATACATTACGTCATACGTTACAAGACTTTGATCAAGCGTTACCGAACTTACAAAAACTAGGCTTAGGCAATATTGATGACTTACCGGTCATCGACCGCGTGGACCATCCACAAGCGTACTATCACAAATTGAGTGAGGCCTCTGTCGGTAAAGATACGATGACGGGGCATTGGGAAATAATGGGTCTCAATATTATGCAGCCGTTTAAAGTGTATCCGAACGGTTTCCCAGAGGAACTCATTCAAGAAATCGAAAAGATGACGGGACGTAAAGTCGTGGCGAACCGTCCAGCGTCAGGCACACAAATCATCGACGAGTGGGGCGAGCACCAAATGAAAACAGGGGACTTGATTGTTTATACGTCTGCCGACCCTGTGCTTCAAATCGCCGCACACGAAGACATCATTCCGTTAGAAGAACTCTACGATATTTGTGAAAAAGTGCGTGAACTCACGAAAGATCCAAAATACTTAATCGGACGTATTATCGCACGTCCTTATGTTGGTGAGCCTGGCAACTTTACCCGCACAAGCAACCGTCATGACTATGCGTTAAAACCGTTCGGTCAAACAGTCATGAACGCCTTAAAAGACGACGGTTACGATGTCATTGCGATTGGTAAAATCAACGACATTTATGACGGAGAAGGGGTCACAGAAGCGATTCGTACGAAAAGCAATATGGACGGCATGGATCAGTTGAACCACGTCGTGCAAAAAGACTTTAACGGGTTAAGCTTCTTAAACTTAGTTGACTTTGACGCCCTTTACGGTCACCGTCGAGACAAACCGGGCTATGCCCAAGCGATTAAAGACTTTGATGAACGCTTGCCAGAGCTATTAGGAAACTTGCGAGAAGACGATTTACTCATCATTACCGCAGACCACGGCAACGACCCAACGGCAGAAGGTACAGACCATACACGCGAATACATTCCAGTGTTATGGTATAGCCCGAAATTCCAAGAGGGCGGCGAACTGAAAGGCGATACGACCTTCAGTTCTATTGGGACAACCATCGCAGACAACTTTGGCGTGAAAGCACCAGAATTTGGCCACAGTTATTTAAATGAATTAAAATAAAACGACGCATACACGAGGTAAGAAACGTGACTTCTTACTTCGTGTATTTTATATTGTAAAAAACGGGTATAGAGGACTATTCAACTGCGAAGACAAACAGAGAGACAATAAGCCCAAAACAGGATGGAAAAGGGTGGAATCGAGGTTACGTATGTGAAAAAATTTAAAATTTGGGGCATTTTATTAATTGTAAGTGTATGTTTCATCGTCGGTGGATTCATATTTTTTGAAGAAAATGGGAAAAGCTATGAAAAAGCACATGCCCATTACATCAATAGCCCGACACCTACGTTATTTTTACATGGCACAAGTGGTACACTCAATTCCTTTCATTACCTCATACAACAAGCTGAAGACCGCGGCGTCACACAAGATGTTCTTATCGCCCATGTTTCAAGCGAAGGCGACGTGACTTTTGAAGGGGACCTATCGAAGGATGCCGATAATCCTATCGTACAAATCGAACTCGAAGATAATGACAATATGGATTTAAATGCCAACGCCAAATGGATTAAAAATGTGTTAACCGAACTACAAGCCCAATATCACATTAAAGATTTTAACTTTGTTGGGCATTCAATGGGAAATACTTCATTCGCACAATATATGATAAATTACGGTAAAGATAAAACATTACCCCATTTAAAAAAACAAGTGAGCATTGCAGGAACATATAACGGCGTACTTGGTCAGAACGAAGACGTTAACGAAATCACCGTCGATAAAAACGGAAAACCGAGTCGCATGATTCCGCCTTACCAAGGGTTTCGAAAATTAAAAGACGTGTATCAAGGTCAAAACATTGAAGTCTTAAATATTTATGGCGATCTTTTAGACGGAACCAATTCTGATAGACTCGTCTCAGAAAGTTCCGCCAAATCATTAAAATATCTCCTCGGTAACAGCCCAAAAAGTTATAAAGAACTCAGATATGAAGGCGAAAACGCAGAACATAGCGCCCTTCACGATAACCAGGACGTCGCTAATGATATTCTTCCATATTTGTGGGGGAAACAACGAAACACCCATGCTCAAAATGCACAGAGCGTGGGTGTTTATGATTCTGAAGTTAAAGCCTCAATCACTTGAACCATATCTTCATGAATGACCAAATCAGATTGTTGGTCGTAAGGCGTCGCATCTCGATTAATAATGACTAAGCGACCGTGATTAAAATTGCCTACAAGTCCTGCAGCGGGTTGGACAACAAGTGAAGACCCTAACACGATGAGCGTATCAGCTTCATTAATTAACTGCATCGCATAAATGAGCGTGCCTTGGTCTAACATTTCACCGTATAACACGATATCAGGTCGAATGACGCCGCCACACTGTTCACAGCGATGTAACTGATGTTCTAAAACATAGGATTTAGTATATTGTGTCTCGCATTCTGTACAATAAAAACGATTTAACGTTCCATGTAACTCCGCCACATGTTGACTCCCCGCATCCGAATGAAGCCCGTCTATATTTTGAGTAATTACCCCTAAAGCACGCCCTTCAGCCTCAAGTTGCGCGATCCATTGGTGCACCGCATTCGGCGCTTTATCCGCAAACAATAAATATTGATAACAAAAGTCGATAAACCCTTGAGGATCCTCATGTAAATAATCCGCACTTAACATGTATTCAGGCGCATACCCTTGATTGGCAATCTTGTCATTTAAGCCACCTACTGAGCGAAAATCCGGAATACCACTCGCCACAGAAATACCTGCTCCTGTAAAAAAGACAATTTTGTTAGATTGGTTAATAATATCTTTCAACTGTTCAATTTGATCAGTCATTATTCTTACCACCTCAAAAAGTTTGTTTTAATACTCCTATTGTAAAAGTCAAAAGAAAGAGAGGCAAATGAGAAAGGGATTGATTTGAGAAGAAATCGAAAACTGCATTTATAAATATAGGTTTTTCAGTATAATATAAAAGTATTAGTATTAAGTGGAGGTTTTTTCATGGGTGAGATGTTAAATAAATCATGGGTACCGTTTTATGAGTCATTTGCAAAAGAATTATTAAAATTTAAAGATAACCGCGATGGTTTGATTGATTTGGTAAAAAAAGTTTATCAAGAAATAAATCTTAAAATGCCAACTTTAGATAAAAATAATAATGTGACAGATATTGACCCTTTCACAATTTATGGGTTATTCAATAAATCCTCTCAAAAAGAAGAGAATAGAATTAAAATAATCAAAGCGTTCGCAAAGATACTAAATATAGATGTCACAATGCCTCAATCATTCGATAGTGTCCCCCGCCTCAATAATGTGAACGCATTATTTTATAATTTTGAGGGTGATCGTGGTGAAAATGATATTGACGAACTGTGGTCATTTTTTGAGACAGTACTTCAATTTATTGAAAATAAGAATGACTATACTAGGGAGAATTTTAAAAAATATTTCGATATGGTGATGAAGAAAAAAGGGATTCACAACAGTAAGCTTACAAGTGCACTTTACTGGATATCGCCTAAAAACTTTGTGAGTATTGATAACCTAAATGTAAATTTCATTTTAGAATCAGAATATATTCCAGATGAAATTAAAGGAATATTTAAAAAAAGAAGTGTTAAAATCAGTGGTGAATCTTATTTGTATGTTGTGAACCAATTGCAAAAATATTTACAACATACCTCTGACATGCACGATTTTATAGATTTTAGTTACAAAGCATGGGAATATTCAAAACATAAGGTAGAGTCAAATGTAACGGAGGAACGAGGAGAAACTATTTATAGTGTTGACTCGAAAACTACTTGTCAATCATATACTAAAGAAGATTTTCTAAAAGAAGTATTTATAAATGAAACGGATTACCAGCGTTTGGTACAGCTTATTACAATAAAAAAGAATGTTATTTTACAAGGACCTCCAGGCGTCGGAAAGACATATGCTGCTAAACGTTTAGCCTTTTCAATGATGGGTGAATTGGATGAAAACCGTGTGAAAATGATTCAATTCCATCAAAGTTATTCATACGAGGATTTTATTATGGGTTATCGTCCAACGGCTAACGGGTTTGAATTAAGAGAAGGATCTTTTTACAAATTTTGTAAACAAGCTGAAGCAGACAGTGAGCATGATTATTTCTTTATTATTGACGAAATAAATCGTGGGAATTTAAGTAAAATTTTCGGTGAATTATTTATGTTAATCGAAAATGATAAACGTGGCACTCAACTCGAATTATTATACTCAGACAAACTTTTTTCTGTACCTAAAAATGTTTATATTATCGGTATGATGAATACAGCGGATAGAAGTTTAGCAATATTAGACTATGCACTACGACGTCGTTTTGCATTTTTTGAGATGACTCCTTCTTTTGAGATGGAAGGTTTCAAAAGATATCAATCTGAATTCTCTAGTTCGAAATTTGATGCATTAATTGAATGTATCCGTATGTTAAACAAAGAAATTACTAATGATGAATCTTTAGGCGCGGGATTTAATATTGGACATAGCTATTTTTGTAATTTAAGTCATGTAAATGAAACTATTTTATCAAATATTATTGAATATGAAATCATTCCTTTATTGAACGAATACTGGTTTGATGAACCGGAAAATGTTCATTTCTGGAGTCAAAAATTAAGGGATACGCTTCATGATTAAAATAAAAAACTTTTATTATATGTTATCTTATGCGTTTACTGTATTGAATCAAAAGGGGTATCGTCAAATATCAAAAGAGAACTTTAATCATATAGGAGACTTATATGCATCTATATTAATTAAGGGAGTTTCTAATCAATTAAAACGTGGATTACATCAAGAATTTAAAGAACGTAATGAAACGATTTCTATTCTCAGAGGTAAAGTTAATATCTCTGATTCAATTAGGAGTTTGAGCTTTTTAGATAAAAAGTTGAACTGTACTTACGATGCGTTAACCGAAAACATATATTTTAATGAAATTCTTAAAACAACATTATTAGTATTGGTAAAGCTAGACATTACTAAAGAAAGACAAAAAAAGATTAAAAAATTACTTATACATTTTAATCAAGTGGATTGTTTGAACCCCCAGAATATAAATTGGAACTTTCGTTATTCAAGGAGTAATCAAACATATCAAATGTTAATGGGTATTTGTGAATTAATTATAAAAAGTTCGTTACATTCCTTTAAAGATAAACAACAAAAAATTATGGATTTCGAAGATGAACAACAGATGGCGAAACTTTATGAAAAGTTTATATTGGAATATTATAAGAAAACATTTCCTCAAATTAAAGTGAACTCATCACATATTCCTTGGTATACAGATGATGGAATGACATCAATGCTACCTACGATGAAAAGTGACATTATGCTCTCATACAAGGATAAGTATTTAATCATAGATGCTAAATATTATACTAAAACGATACAAAATTATTACGACACTCCTAAAGTTCATTCGGCAAATATGTACCAAATATTTACGTGTGTTAAAAATTATCAAATGAGTGTAGCAAATCCATCCTCTCAAGTAACAGGTATGTTGTTATATGCAAAAACGGATGAAAAGATATTACCTAATGCTACTTTTCTCTTAGGAGGTAATGCAATAAGTGTGAAAACGCTCGATTTAAACTGTGAATTTGAAGATATAGAAAAGGAATTAAAGAAACACGTTTTTGAGTACTTTGATATAGAATAATTTAATCGCAAATAACAATGCTAAATATGCTACTATATATTAAAGATATACTGACAGAGGGGTGCAACCATGAATTCATCACAATCGATTTTATCTTGCTACAAACTTTACTGGACACGTGCGTTTGATGTCAAAGGGCGCGCTACGCGTAAAGAGTTTTGGCATCCATTTTGGATTAACATTATCCTTCACGCAATCGTGATACTACTCACGACAGAAGTCGGGGGCGATATTCTTTCCTTGATTCTCGTTATTCCGACGTTTTCTGTGATGGCGCGTCGTTTGCACGATATTAATCATTCGATGTATTTATCTATCGTGCTTAACGGAGCGTCAGTCCTTTATTTAATTGGGACGTATGCGTTACGTCCGTTCAATGAACTAGATAATCCTGAGTCGACGTTCTTAATGACTTTATTTATTATTTTCTTTATCGTGACGTTTATTTTGCTGATTATGGGCGTTTATTCCCTCGTGTTGATGTGCCTCAAAGGTGATTTGAAGCCGAATCGCTATGGTGCAGGTGGGACAAATGCCTTGCATGAATCGGTAAGTATACCAGAATAACCGTTGAAAAAAGTTGCCCAATGGCCAGGTCGCCGTTGGGCTTTTTGAGGTCCTTTTAAAAGCAGTGTCAGCGAGGACTTAATGTTTTTTAATTTTAATTAATCCTCGTTTAATGGGCGCGAGTGTTGGAACATGCTAATCTGTATTTAACAATAATATGAAAAATAAATAGTTAGGAGTGCAACTATGAATCAACCCCAAAGTATTTTAACGTGTTATCAATTGTTTTGGACACGCCTTTTCGATTTTAAAGGCCGATCGACAAGAAAAGAATTTTGGCATCCGCTTTGGATGAATGCGGTCATCATGGTGTTATTATCTTTCATCATTTCTGAACGTGCGAGTTATATTTTCAGTTTTTTAATCTTTATTCCGAATTTAACGGTGATGACGAGACGTTTACATGATGTCAATCGTTCGATGTTTCTTGCGATTGTGTTTAACTTGAGCAGTTATATTACGCTCGTATTATTTTTCCTACTGCTATTAGTGCCTACAGGTGTCGTGACGCACCCATTCGGTGAAAGTCTGTTAGTGATTACCGTATTTACTGGGGGGATTGCGCTTGTCTTCTTATTATTTTATACGTTATTTGCGATGATCATGAAAGGCAACAGCGAACCAAACCATTATGGCGATGGAGGCACAGCCGCATTAACACAAACTTCAAAAACAATAGAGACCTAACCCTTACTGCCTAAGTGTTTGAAAGACGAGACACTTAGGCTTTTATGCATTTATAGCGATTATTCTATTATTGATAGGGTAAGAGTAAGATAATCTATGTATTGACTTTAGACCCAAATGAGTAAGACGCACGTCTGCTCATTTTTTCTGAATCAAGGCGAACATACTCTATTACCCAGGAAATATAAGTCAGCTAGGAGGTTCAGCGGATGAATTTAGGTGTGATTTTAAATCGTGTTTTTCGTATTCAGTCGAATCCATTGCTTCAATATGTTGAAGACCATTTGGAGGCGATTCAACAGCTTTATGTGATTGTGCCCATCGAGGAAATGTTTGATGCGTCTGAGGTTAAACAGAAAGATTATCAAGACGTCGTCAGGGGTTTTATAGCACAACTTCATGCTTACGGTATCACGCCGTATATCGTTAACTATGAAGACTTAGGAGCACTCGCAGAGGAATTGGCTTTAAGCCATGTGCTTATGGCGAGTGATACGATGAGTTATCACCATGCGAACTATGACTTTCCACATGTGAAGCGGGCCTTTCAAAAGCATAAGATCCAAACCATCGGTGTGCGGGCCAACCATTATTTCAATCCGAAAAGTACTTTGAATCGACAAGGCGAGCCATACAAAGTTTTTACAAGTTTTTATAAAGCAAACCGTCCGCATATTCATGACAGACGTGTGACGCGTTATGATATAGAAAGCATTCGAAAAGTTGCAGCGACGGGAGAGAATAGAACAGACTTTTCATTTAACAATGCACAAGATATGGAAGCAGCTGCACGCAAGCATTGGGGGTCCTTTTTACAAGAAGATATGACACAGTATCAAACCTTAACAGATGACATTACAATCGCTTATGTGAGTGGAATGAGTCGTTATTTGGCCTATGGTTTGATGGACATACATGAAGTGTTGCGTGATGTGCTAGAAGGGATTGAAATGGAACCCACACCGTATGAAGCGTATTTACGTGAGCTGATGTTTAGAGAATTTTATTATGTCTTGATGGTGGCCTATCCTGAAACAGCGACACAATCCTTTATAGAAAAATACCGTGAGTTACCTTGGTCGCATCATCAAGCATCATTTGAAGCGTGGAAGCAAGGAGAAACGGGGTACCCCATCATTGATGCCGCAATGAAACGACTGCAACGGACAGGCCAGATGCACAATCGGTTACGCATGGTGGTTGCACAATTTTTGACGAAGCATCTCTTTATCGACTGGACTTGGGGAGAAATGTATTTTAAAGAACAACTGGTAGATTACGATAATGCCTCTAACGTTCATGGTTGGCAATGGTCGGCCTCTACAGGAACGGATGCGGTCCCGTATTTTCGAATGTTCAATCCGATACGTCAAAGTGAACGGTTTGATGCAAAAGGGGAGCTCATTAAATCAGAGCTACCGTTATTTGAAAATGTACCCGTAAAATATCTTCATGATCCGACTAAAAACCGTCAAGTGCTTCAAGAGCATTACAATATTGTGATAGGACGAGACTATCCGGAAACGATTGTAGATCATAAGGCGAGTCGTGCGTATGTGATGGCCGTTTTTAAAGGAGAACACGACATTTAATACTTAAGCGTCAACTTTAAACACATATGAGGGGGTACAAAAGCATGGGGTGACCCATGCTTTTAAACATTGCTTTATTTTAATTGAGGAGACATAAATCGCTTTCCCTCAGACATCATGAACCACGGACTGAGGAGATTTTCTAGGGTCTTTATTTATTATATTTTTTCAATATGCCCTTGAATCACAATTCCCTCACCTCGATGCTTTGAGCCTTCGTTACGTACGACTTGATGTTGGTCTAACGCATGGATATATACAGGGAGTGTCGCAAGGATGGCTTTAATTTCACTCACGTCATACAACATGTCGATATCTTTTGGCCCACCTGTACCCATTTGAAGTTGATCTTTGGCGTAAAATTCAAAATAACTATGACCATGTGGTACGAGGGAGGACACAAGGTTGGTAAACATCATCGCTTTCTCTTCGCTTGGGACATGGCCAAAAATATTAATACTGTAATCATACGTATCTTTTGGAACCGCATCCTCTGCGGTAATGTCTCCGAGATGCGCCTCAATCTCTACGCCTTTCTCACTGGCTAATCGTTGTTGTTTAGCAATTCCTTTTTCTGAAGTGTCATACGTCGTGACGTCATAGCCTAAATCAGCTAAATAAACGGCATTACGCCCTTCACCTTCCGCAAATAAGACGACTTTTTCATGCTGGTTTGTCGGTCGGTTAAAAATGGATTGAAGATAGGCATTGGCTTCTTTGCCGTAAAAATAATCCTCTGTTTGATATTTTTCATCCCAATGGTTCATATGAAGCGCCCCCTTTTATAATCATATTAATGATATACCCTAAATTAAGTGAATAATTGCACTCGTAAAAGGGTAAATAATGAATATTAATTAATATAAATTAAATTATGAATCTATAGACAATAATTAGAAAATCAGATTGAGTGATATAAAAGGAGTGAGTTAGGTGACAAAACAACATAAAATTATCATTATCGGTGGAGGTTCAGCCGGCATCATGGTAGCTTCAAGACTGCTTAATCAACGTCAAGATTTAAAAGGACACATTACCCTCATTGATCCAGCTGAATACCATTACTATCAGCCACTATGGACACTCGTGGGGGGAGGCGTGGCTAAATTAGAAGCGACACGTAAGAAAATGAGAAAAGTTATACCTAAAGGTGCAAATTGGATACAAGAAGCTGTAAAAGCGATTCAACCTGATGAACAAACCGTGACTTTACACAATGGTGACGTCTTGCCATATGATGGACTCGTTGTATGTCCTGGATTACAACTAAACTGGGATGGGGTAAAAGGATTGAAAGAAACAATGGGTCAAAATGGAGTATGTTCCAATTATTCGCCTGAATATGTAAACGAAACATGGCGCCAAATTGCTAACTTTAAGAGAGGGACAGCTATTTTTACCCACCCTAACACCCCGATTAAGTGCGGGGGCGCCCCAATGAAAATCATGTATTTGGCTGAAGATTATTTCAGAAAACAGGGCATACGAAATGAAACTGAAGTCATGTTTGAAACGGCAAAAAATGTTCTATTTGATGTAGAAAAATATTCAAAAGAATTGGAGAAAATTGTTGAAAAACGAGGAATACACGTCGATTATCAGACTCACTTAGTCGAAGTGGATGGTGCAAAGCAACTTGCAACGTTTGAGGAGATTAATACAGGTAAACGAAAAACAGTACATTTCGATTTGTTACATGTGACACCGCCGATGGGGCCTCTACCCTTTCTTAAAAACAGTGGATTAACGGATGAAGCGGGTTGGATTGATGTTAATCCATCGACATTACAACATACACAATTTAAAAATGTCTTTGCATTAGGAGATGCTTCAAATGCGCCAACGTCTAAAACAGGTGCAGCGATTAGAAAACAAGCCCCCGTAGTCGCGTCCAATTTACTTCAAGCGATGCAAGGGAAAATGTTAACACATCATTATGATGGTTATACGTCTTGTCCAATTGTGACGGGGTACGATCAACTTATTTTAGCAGAATTTGATTACAATCATGAAACGAAAGAAACGATGCCTTTTAACCAAGCCAAACCGCGACGTAGTATGTATATATTAAAAAAAGACGTATTGCCACGGATGTATTGGTATGGCATGTTGAAAGGACGTTTATAGCATATTAACAAATAAAGAGCGAGGTGCTGTCATTTAAATGGCAGCATCTTTTTTAAAAACGAATGACAAATATAGTTGTCAAAATGACTATGATATTGTATATTTTGATTGAGGAGTTGATCAGCATGCGGAATCGACTTAAAGAACTACGCGCACGAGACGGCTACAACCAAACGCAACTCGCCAAAAAAGCAGGTGTCTCCAGGCAAACGATTTCACTTATAGAGCGTAACGAATTTACACCTTCTATTAAAACGGCAGTTAGCATCGCGCGCGTTTTTGACGAAGCAGTCGAAAAAGTCTTTATCATTGAGGAGGAAGATTTATGAAAATAGGTAGGTATTTTTTTCAAATATTGATAGCAATTCTTGTTGGTGGCATCATTGGTGGACTCTTTAATAGTGGATTTTTACATGGTTTCTTTTCAAAGTTGAATTTTGCGCAATCACAATCATTTTTAATGATTTCATGTATATGTGTATCGATAATCGTTATTGTTTTAACGATTTATCAATATTTTGTACAAAAAGATGCACTTTTCTTAAAAAGAAAAAGTGAGAGCGGACACGATGATACATTAGATGAGTTATTGGCTAAAGCAGACTTACAATATAATAAATCGGATATTCTATTCTATAGTCAAATCACAGTTGTAATGGTATATATGATTATTCTGCTTGTAGGGGGCTTTGAAATACGTCATATCTTATACTTTTTTATTCCATTTTATTTAATAGGCGTACCTTCATTGATGTCTGGATTTTTCTATCGGAAATATGATTCAAGATACCCAAAACTAGGGGAAAAAGATTACACTAAAAAAGTATTAGACATCAAAGATGAGGGTGAAAGACATATTACGTTGTTATCTATGTACAAAATTTACCAATTTAATCTAGTTGGTTTATTTCTATGTATTACTGTCGTATTTTTATTTTCACTCTCTCAAGGAAACAATCAATCGTTTAGTTTATTAATCTTGACCCTTCTCTTCATCTATAATGCATTTGGCTATTTGTTCAAAGTCCGTCGCCATTATAAGTGATGAGACTATCTGTAACACCCAATTTTAGACGGCCTTGTTAGAGGTCTCGTTCTCTCGATTTACAATGCACGCTCTGTTTCATTTCAATCATTTGATTGCGATTTTTATAGAATTTGCTTAAAATAAGGCTGTTTCCTAAAGAATAAGACGGTAGTCAAGGGTTTAATATTAATCATGACAGCAGGTGGTTCAATTGGCGAGAAAGTCAAAAAGGATTGAAATTATTGAAGCGGCGTCTCAAATCGTGTTTGAACATGGGGTGGATGCCCTCACACTCGATGCGGTATCAAAAGCAGCAGGGGTCAGTAAGGGTGGCCTATTATATCATTTTAAATCGAAAGAAGGTTTGGTCGAAGCACTTGTGCAATATGCCAATGATATGTATCAAAGCAATGTCGAAAATGCTTTAGATGCAACGCTTTCGCAAGGTCAATATTTAAACGCGCTCATAGAAGCCACACGTCAACATCGTACTGAACAGGCGCCGATTACGTCAGGGTTATTGGCCGCCCATGGGACTAATAAAGACTATTTGGCCCCTTTAAAACAGTCCTATGCGGAGTGGCAGTCAACGATTGTCAATGAAGGGATTGATCCTGTGGATGCGACTATTATGCGTTTGGCCATCGATGGGCTGTGGTTGTCTGAGATTTTCGAATTCAGTGCGATTGATGAAACAATGCGTGAAGCAGTGCTCAATCGCTTAAAAGATTATACGCAACAATCTTAATGATAGGACTCCTCAAATCAGAGGAGACATGCGGTCTTTCATAAATGTGAAAAAACCAAATTGTGCAAATGTGCATGATTTGGTTTTATATTTGTGTTACATTTGAAATAAAACTGACCGATTGGTATAGTAATGAAGTGAACTGTTTACATAAGATGAGCACGTGACAGTGATAAAGTTCGACTTCTGAGTGCAATCTTCTGTGTTATGACTGGAATGTGCACGCTTGATAGACGTAAATATGAGCGCTTAGGGGCTTTTTGTGCCTGTGTTTTACTTAGTACGCTTTGTATGACATTCACAGAAGGTCTTTTTTGTATTCGTCAATTTAAAAAGGGAAAGGAATGGACATATGTTAAGTATTAAAAACTTATCAAAAGTCTATGCTGGGAGTAAGAAGGCTGTAGACAATATGAATATTGAGATTCAGCAAGGGGAGTTTATCGCTTTTATAGGCACGAGTGGTAGCGGTAAAACGACGGCATTACGTATGATTAATCGCATGATTGAAGCGACGGAAGGTCAAATTATGATTAACGGCAAAGACGTGCGTCAAATGAACACCGTACAACTGCGTCGAAGTATCGGTTACGTGATTCAACAAATTGGACTTATGCCACATATGACCGTCAGAGAAAATATCGTGCTCGTACCGAAATTATTAAAATGGTCTCAAGAAAAGAAAGATGCCAAAGCACGTGAACTTATTAAATTGGTGGATTTGCCGGAAGAGTATTTAGACCGTTATCCTTCAGAGTTATCTGGGGGTCAACAACAACGGATTGGTGTTATTCGTGCCCTTGCGGCTGAGCAAGATATTATCTTAATGGATGAACCTTTCGGGGCGCTTGACCCGATTACACGTGATACGTTACAAGACTTAGTGAAGAAGCTACAACAAAAATTAGGCAAAACTTTTATATTTGTGACACATGACATGGATGAAGCGATTAAACTGGCGGACAAAATCTGTATTATGTCATACGGCAAAGTGATTCAATATGATACACCGGACAATATTTTAAGACATCCGGCCAACGATTTTGTGCGTGATTTTATTGGTCAGAACCGTTTAATTCAAGACCGTCCAAATGTGCGTAAAGTGGAAGATGCGATGATTACGCCGATTACGATTACGGCAGATCAATCACTGAACGATGCGGTGCAGTTAATGCGTAATAAACGGATTGATACGCTCTTTGTCGTGAATCATGAAAACCGCTTACTCGGCTTTCTCGATATTGAAGATATCAATCAAGGGTTACGTGCGCATGCGGAACTCATCGATGTGATTCAGCGCGATGTGTACACGGTGCCTTATGATAGTAAGCTACAAGACTCGGTGCGTACCATTTTAAAACGAAATGTGCGGAATGTGCCGGTGGTTGATGCTGAAAATCATATTATCGGACTGATTACACGTGCCAATCTTGTCGATATTGTTTATGACAGTATTTGGGGCGATCCTGAAGAAGGTGTAACAACGTCAGAACAAGACATAGCTCCAACACAAGATGCAACGTCGGATACTGGAGTTGAGCGCTCATGATGAATTTCATTGCGAATAACGCCAGTGATTTATTTTCGAAAACGATGGAGCATCTCTATATTTCAGTCATTGCGCTTATCATCGCGATTATCGTCTCTGTACCACTCGGTATTTTGCTAACACGAACGAAGCGTTTGGCTAAAGTGTCATTAACCGTGGCCAGTATCCTTCAAACGATACCAACGTTAGCGGTTTTGGCGTTAATGATTCCATTATTTGGTGTTGGGAAAGTCCCAGCAATTATCGCACTCTTTTTCTATGTGCTCTTACCGATTTTGAATAATACGATTATCGGTGTTGAAAGTATTGATAAAAATGTTCGAGAAGCGGGCAAAAGTATGGGAATGACTGAGTTTCAACTCATGAAAGATGTCGAGTTACCGCTCGCGTTACCGATGATTTTAAGTGGGATTCGGCTCTCCTCTGTGTATGTCATTAGTTGGGCCACGTTAGCAAGTTTTATCGGGGCTGGCGGTCTCGGTGACTACATTTTTAACGGTTTAAATTTGTACGATGCCAATATGATCATTACAGCAACGATTTTAATCACCGTCCTCGCGTTATTGGTGGACTTGATTTTATCGCGTATTGAGAAATGGATTGTACCTAAAGGATTAAAAGTTTCTAGATAAACATTGGAGGGGAAAAGATGAAACGTTATCAAAAGTATATTGCAGTTGTTGTCCTTTGCCTCACGGTGTTATCTGGATGTAGTTTACCAGGACTTAAAAATGCGTCTGCACCGGATGAGGTTCAAATTACCGCATTGGCAACATCAGAATCACAAATTATGTCTCACATGTTGAGATTGCTTATTGAACATGATACAAATGGAAAAATTAAACCAACAATTATTAATAACTTAGGCTCAAGTACGATTCAACATAATGCGATTGTCGATGGTCAAGCCAATATGTCTGGTACGCGTTATACGGGCACAGACTTGACAGGTACGCTTAAAATGGATCCGATTATCGATCCAAAAAAAGCGATGGCCGCGACACAAAAAGGATTTAAAGAGAAATACAATCAAACGTTTTTTAATTCTTACGGTTTTGATAATACGTTTGCGTTAATGGTAACACAAGAAACGGCTAAAAAGTATCACTTAGAAAAAGTGTCTGACTTGAAAAAATATGCGCCTAATTTGCGCCTAGGCATGGATACGACATGGGAAAACCGTGAAGTAGATGGTTATCCAGCATTCCAACGTAAATACGGTTTCAAATTTGGTGAAAATCGCCCAATGCAAATCGGTTTAGTTTATGATGCGTTAGAAAATGGCAGTTTAGACGTTGCGGTCGGTTATTCGACTGATGGACGTATTGCGGCGTATAACTTAAAAGTCTTAAAAGATGATGAACATTTCTTCCCACCTTATGATGCCAGTCCGCTCGCTTCAGACAAATTGTTGAAAGAACGTCCAGAATTAAAGCCAATCATTCAAAAATTAGAAGGTAAAATTTCAACAAAAGAGATGCAAAATTTAAACTATCAAGCGGATGGCGAAGGGCAAGAACCTGCCATTGTGGCACAGAAATTTTTAGAAAAACATGATTACTTTGATCATGACAAAGGAGGCCAAAAATAATGTCAGGGAATATTATTCAACAACTTTGGTCTTACTACCACACCAATTATGGCTATTTGTGGGAGCTATTTATGAACCATTTATTAATGTCGATTTATGGGGTGCTCTTTGCGGCGATTATCGGGATTCCGCTTGGGATTATCATTGCCCGTTACGGTAAATTGTCAACAACCGTCATTACGATAGCCAATATCATTCAAACCGTGCCTGTCATTGCGATGCTTGCGATTTTAATGTTAGGGATTGGTCTAGGGATGAACACAGTTATTTTCGCAGTGTTTTTATACGCACTCTTACCGATTATTAAAAATACGTATACCGGCATTCAAGGGGTAGACGCCAATATTAAAGATGCCGGAAAAGGGATGGGGATGACGCGCAATCAAGTGTTACGCATGATTGAATTGCCGTTATCACTCTCTGTCATTATTGGTGGACTTAGAATTGCGCTCGTCGTCGCGATTGGCGTCGTTGCGGTCGGTTCATTTATTGGTGCGCCGACGCTCGGAGATCTTATCATTCGAGGGACGAATGCGACGGACGGGACGCTCTTTATTGTAGCCGGGGCGTTACCCATCGTGGTTATTGTTTTACTTGTAGACATTCTTTTACGTATGCTAGAGAACAAGTTAGATCCTTTAAAACGGACAAACAAAAATTCAGCAACCTCTCATTAAAAGGAGTGACAGTCTATGGCATTCATGGAATTTAACTACAAATCAAAAACACTCGGGATGCATCAATCTTGTGCGGTGATTTTACCTGAAGATACCAGTTTTTTTGATACGGAACGTTCCCCTAAGCCATTAAAATCATTGTTATTGTTACACGGGTTATCGAGTGATCACATGTCGTATATGCGCTATACATCGATTGAGCGTTATGCGAATGCGCATCAATTAGCGATCATTATGCCAAATGCCGACCACAGCTTTTATACAAATATGAAATATGGTCATAGTTATTATGATTATATTCTTGAAGTGTGGGATTACGTGCATCAAGTGTTGCCATTATCTATGGAGCGAGAAGATAATTTTATTGCCGGACATTCGATGGGCGGTTATGGCACGATTCGTTTTGCTTTAACCGCGGGAGAACGCTTTTCAAAAGCGGCCCCATTGTCTGCGGCAATCGATGTGGGTCAGTTGGTGCATTATACGTATCCAGACTTTAAACCTCAAGCGATTGCGGGCGATGATTACAATCCGGTAGGGACACCATTTGATCCGTATTATCTTGTGGACGAAGCCATCAAAGAAGGGCGACCGATACCTGAGTTGTTATTCATGTGTGGCACAGAGGATGACCTCTATCAAAGTAATGTTGACTTTGTCGAGGCATTGAAATCAAAACAGATTCCATGCCAAATGATTTCAGGTGCAGGGGCTCATGATTATGCCTATTGGGACAAAGCGATTGAAACAGTGATTGCGAAATTTACAGAATAGAATTAATTGATTAAAGCGTTCTTTGCGATAAATATCGTGAAGAGCGCTTTTTGCATGTGTTCAAAGTGAATAAAGATTGCAAATCTCATCATAAAGGTCTATAATGTTAAATCGTAATTATTACGATTTATAAAGTGAGGTTTTTGAAATGACCCAACATCATCGCGTCATCATTATTGGGGCAGGTGCAGCGGGAATCGGGATTGCAGTCACACTAAAACAGATACAAATGGAAGATGTACTTGTCATTGAAAAGGATACGATTGGACATTCCTTTAAACATTGGCCGAAGTCGACACGCACCATTACACCGTCATTTACATCAAATGGTTTCGGGATGCCTGATATGAATGCGATTTCTAAAGATACATCACCGGCGTTTACATTTAATGAAGAACACGTGTCAGGTGAGACTTACACAGAATACCTTGAAATTGTCGCCGACCATTTTGAGATTGATATTGCGACAAATACAAAGGTCAGCACTGTCCAATTAGTGGACGGGATTTATGAAATTAACACAAGCCAAGGGGATTTTACAGCAGATTACATTTTTGTAGCAACCGGGGATTATGCTTTCCCGAATCAACCGTTTACCGTCGGTCTCCACTATAGTGAAATCGAGGACTTTACAACATTGAAGGGACAAGATTACGTCGTTATTGGCGGCAATGAAAGTGGCTTTGATGCGGCGATACAACTGGCTAAAAATGGCGCTCGTGTGGAAATGTATACGACTACAACTGGTTTTGGTGATGAAGATGCAGATCCGAGCGTACGTTTGTCTCCGTATACCCATCAACGATTAAAAGAAGCGGTTGCAGCGGGGCATGAAATCGAAATGCACGTTGGCCATGAAGTGATTGATACCCGTGAAGATGAAGATGGCTATCATCTTTTATTAGCGAATGGCGAAACTGTCGTGACACCGAATATTCCTATCGTGGCGACAGGTTTTGATGTCACTCAGAATCCGCTTGTGCAACAACTGTTTACGTTACAAGACGGCGAAGTAAAACTCACGGCGCAAGATGAGTCGACCCGTTACCCGAACGTCTTCCTCATCGGGGCAACTGTGCGTCATGAAGCCGCTATTTTGTGCTACATTTACAAATTTAGAGCGCGCTTTGCGGTACTTGCGGAAATGGTAATGAAACGTGAAGGTCTGTCTGTGGATGAGGCGATCATTCAATCGTTTAAGGCGAACAACATGTACTTAGAGGATTATTCATGTTGTGAAGTGGACTGTTCATGTTAGAGGTGACGTTTAATGTGCATACAGGCGCATGTTCACCTATTCCAGAGGAAACACACGAACTCCGACTAACACATCTCCAGCGATTGACACATGCGGAACAACTACGTTTACGACGCTATATTATCAAACACCGTTTAGACGTCGGCATCCACGTCCCTTTGACTTCTACACCCGCACAAACGCGTCAGATAATAGACGTGCTGGAACAATTTGTGAAAGAGAACCGACAACACGCACCACGAGGGTATGAAGGACTCATCGGATGGAGTCTTATTGCCTTGATGTTTGCGGTTCCGATTTATTTAGCCTATCATTTATCAGGCTATTTAGAAGCGCATATTTTTGAACCGCTTCTCACATGGTTAAGCGCCCTCCCAAATATTCAACAACCGTGGCTCCAACAAATATTATTCGGAGATTACGGGATATTGTCGTTAGGGACTTATTCATTTGTATGGGCCTTACCGGTCGTGATTTTGATGAGTATTTCAACGGCGGTGTTAGAACATTCAGGTTTAAAAGCCTACGTGATGAATGCCATTGAACCGTCCATGAGACGGATTGGATTAAATGGGATGGATATTGTTCCATTGTTAGAAGGATTTGGTTGTAACGCAGCAGCGGTAACGCAAGCTGCTCATCAGTGTAGCGCATGTACGAAAGCACGTTGTGTCAGTTTAATCGGTTTTGGCACGTCTTGTAGTTATCAAATCGGAGCGACGTTATCCATTTTTAACACAGCACACATGTCATGGCTCTTCGTCCCGTATTTATGCATGGTCTTTATTGGAGGTGTTATACATAACCGTATATGGTACCCTCCACAAAACGGTGGCCTGTCGACTCCGATGCCTCCGTATCAAGGGATGCATTGGCCATGGTCCCGAGCGTTTATAAAACAAATCGGAGCGACCATTCAAATGTTTATCGTACAGGCCATGCCAATTTTCATCGGGATTTGTTTTATTGTGAGCCTTTTATCGTTTACACCAATCTTAGAGATGTTGGCCAAAGCCTTTGCGCCTCTGTTACGGTGGGTACAATTACCGACGGATTTGGCGACAGGTATCTTTTTCTCAATGATTCGTAAAGATGGCATGTTGCTTTTTAATACGAATCACGGCGCACTCATACAAAGTCTCTCGCCTATACAATTATTGATGGTCGTATTTTTAGCTTCGACAATCACCGCATGTTCTGTGACGATGACCATGATGGTGCGGCATTTTGGTAGTAAAATCGCTAGCCAAATGATTGCGAAACAAATGTTGACCTCCATCGGCTGTGTCGTCATTTTATTTATAGGTCTACAAGTCTGGCAATTTATTATTTCCCATTTATAATAGAACACCCTTTAACGGCAATGATGGATGAGACCGTTAAAGGGTGTTTTTCGATGAAATGTATGAAGGAATCAACGTCTTAGTCTTAGCTAGGAAGGTAAGGTTTGAAAGAGCTGTTTACTTACGATCCAAGCGTTTTTATCTTTAAAAATAAAGTTCTCCAATATTAAATGATGCATAATATGACTCACAGTTTCTCTCGACATGCCAATCAAGTCTGCAAGCAATTGTATCGTAATCGCACTCGAGATTTCGTAATACGCCTCTGTATTTTGACCGACGTACTTGCATAGCAATTGTATGAGGTGAATGACTTTTTCACGTGCGTTTTTACAATTTAAAATCATATTATGTTGAATATGTTGATCCTTGCTCTTCACTAACAAAGCGTAAAGACGCGAGAGGACTTCTGTATCGTGTTTTGAAATTTTTTCAATCAAATACAGTGGAATACTTAAAATGTCACATTCCGTTAAAGCTGTACATGTTTCATCGACGGATGGAATACGTAACGCTTGGCTGAGAGGAAAACAATGTTGCGCTTTATTTAACCATTTGTAGTGGGCGCCGTTTTCCATAAAGGCTTCACGGAGGACAATACCATTGACCAAAAATTTCAAATGGGTCATTTCTGTCGTATCGTAGTAGACCACTTGGTTTTTATCAAAATGACGCAAAACAAAGTCCTCTACAAATATTTGTAATTGTGTCGGTGAAGCATGGATGTAATGCGCAAATGTCTGGATTGCAACGTTTAACGCTTTTGCGTCGTGTGTTTTGTAATGCGTATTCATATCAAAGACATCCTTACATAATTATAAATGAATGTGTGTGCCCGTCCCTTTTTCAAGTGCGTCAAATGCGTTGTCTAAATCTGTAATAATCACTTCTCGGTGAGGGTGATGACCGATAAAATTCATCGCTGCTTCAATTTTTGGCAACATCGACCCTTCTGAGAATTGGCCTTCATCAACGTAGGTTTTTAATGTAGCGACATCTACGTCAGTCAATGCTTGTTGTTTAGGAGTATTAAAGTTCACAAATACATTTGGAACGGCCGTTAATATCATTAACGTATCAGCTTCAATCAATTCAGCCAACTTTTCACTCGCAAAGTCTTTGTCAATGACCGCTTCAATCCCTTCAAAGGTGTCACTTTGGCGAATGACAGGAATGCCACCGCCCCCACAAGCAATGACGATATTGTCTTGTTCTAGAAGGGTTTTAATCATTTCGTGTTCCAAAATAGACACTGGAAGCGGAGAGGGCACGACTTTTCGAAAGCCCCGTCCGGCATCTTCTTTGTACGTACTGTTGGGCTCTTTTTCTTGTAAGCGTTGGGCGTCTTCTTTGGTATAGAAAGGGCCAATCGGTTTTGTCGGATGTGACAAGCGTGGGTCATCTGGATCGACTTCTACACGCGTGATGACTGTCCCGACTTGTTTGTGACTGTTAATTTTTTTGAGCACTCGGTTCGTTTCTGTTTCGAGCCAATAGCCAATCATCCCTTGCGTCATCGCACCACAGACATCAAGTGGCATTGCAGGGGTTTGACTGCTGTTGGCTTCGGCTTGTTGAATTAGAACATTGCCAATTTGTGGGCCATTCCCATGAGACATCACAATCGACGTGTCAGATTGAAATAAAGGTTTGAATTTTTCGAGTGTTTGTCGAATCGCCGCTTGTTGACTATTTGCTGTTGCTTCTTTCGTTTGAATCGCGTTGCCACCTAACGCGATGACCATTGTTTTAGCCATAAGTATCTCTCCTGACTTAAATGACGGTAATTGAGTGCGTCATGAGTTTGACGATACCGATAATCGCGAAGAGTAATATCAAACCGATGATGACCCATTCCACCGTTTTAGGTTTTTTATTGAGATTGTTTTGTACTTTGATAAAGACGATGACACCTGGAATATAGAGAATCATCGTTAAGAGTAAATATTCTAGTCCAGCTGCATAGATCAGCCATATCGCGTAAATTGACGCCACACCGCCAGTAATCCATCTCACCATCGATGTTTCACGTTGGGCGATGTTGTATTTGACGAGGTAAAAAGCACTGAACATATAAGGGATTAAAATCGCACTTGAGGCGAGTGAAAAGGCAAATTGATAAGCACTTTCTGTAAACAACATACTGATTAAAAATAATTGCACTAAAATGTTAGTAATCAGTAACGAATTGACGGGTGCGCCGTTGCGATTTTCTTTTGCGAACCATTTTGGAAACAAATCATTTTTAGCCACGACATAGGGGAGTTCTCCTGCGAGTAACGTCCAACCGAGCCATGCACCTAGAACTGAAATGATTAAGCCAATATTGACGAAAACAGCTCCCCAATCACCTACGATATGGGCTAAAACGTGTGCCATAGAGGGGTGACCTAAATCCGCAAGATGATTTTGTTGGATGACTCCTTGAGCAAGCACAGTCATTAAAAAGTAAATGATGAGGACGGACGTTAAACCAATGACGGTTGCAGTGCCGACATCTTTTTTTGATTTTGCACGGCTCGAAAAGACAACAGCACCTTCAATCCCTGTGAAAATCCATACCGTTACTAACATAATGCCTTTGACTTGCGATAGAATCGCAGGCCATGTGATCGCATCAGAAGCGGTTCCGCTAAAACCTGCCATAAATGTATCAAAGTTAAAGACGACAATCATACACACAATGACTAGAAAGATAGGAATCAATTTAGCCACTGTGACGATACTATTAATAAATGCAGCTGTCTCTACACCTTTTAAAATTAAGAAATGTACGCCCCATAACAAAATAGAAGCGACAATAATGCTTGGCAAGGTGTTCCCATTTTGAAAAATAGGGAAGAAATTACCGACTGCAGACATGAGCAATGTCGCATATGCCACGTTGCCTAAAAAGGCTGCAAACCAGTAACCCCATGCACTACAGAATCCGATAAAATCACCAAATCCTGCCTGAGCATAACTATATATCCCTCCATCTAAATCAGGACGCGCATTTGTTAAACTTTGAAAGACAAAGGCGAGCGCAATCATACCAATCGCGGTAATCACCCAACCTATAATTAAGGCAAGACCACCTGCCTGACTTCCCATATCAGAGATGATATTAAAAGCACCGCCTCCAATCATAGAACCTATCACAAGACCTATGAGTGAAGATTTATTTAATTTTTGTGGGTGTCCATTCTCCATCTGTTTCATCTCCTTTTTATCAAAGCAAAGGTGGGGCGAGAATAAGGATTAAATAAGTATGAGAATATAATATAAATTCTCGCCCCAACGGCTGCTTTAAGCAAGTGTTGATGCAATGACAGATTTAATCGTATGCATACGGTTTTCTGCTTGATCAAACACTTTTGATTGTGGGCTTCTAAAGACTTCATCAGTGACTTCCATTTCACTAATTCCGTATTTTTCTTCAATGTCTTTACCGTAAAGCGTATGTGTATCGTGGAAGGCCGGTAAACAATGTAAGAAAATAGTATCGTCACGACCGGTTTTGGTCATTAAAGTGTGATTCACTTGATAGTCTTTGAGTAGATTAATACGTGTTTCAAACTCGCTTTCTTCTCCCATAGAAACCCAGACGTCTGTGTATATGACGTGTGCGTTTTTCACTGCTTCATCGATATCGTCTGTCACCATTACAGAACCGCCATCTTGTTCACCGCGTTGACGGGCTATATCGATGAATTGTTGCTTAGGAAATAATGATTTTGGTGTACAAATGCGGACATTCACGCCAAGCATGGCACCTGCCACCATGAGAGAGTGGGCCATGTTATTGCGACCATCACCAATATAAGTAAGATTAATGCCTTCTAAATAACCAAAGTTTTCTTTAATTGTCATATAGTCGGCAAGCATTTGCGTTGGGTGCCAAGTATCTGTTAAACCATTCCACACAGGTACACCAGAATGTTTAGCGAGGGCTTCTACCACATCTTGCGAGAAACCACGGAATTCAATACCGTCAAACATGCGACCGAGCACTTTGGCAGTATCTTCGACAGACTCTTTTTTACCGAGTTGAATGTCATTTTTCCCTAAAAATTCAGGGTGTGCGCCTAAATCAATCGACGCGACTGTAAACGCCGCACGTGTTCGTGTGGATGTTTTTTCGAAAAGTAAAGCGATATTCTTACCGTCTAAATAACGATGTTTGATACCGTCTTGTTTATAAGATTTTAGTGTAATCGCAAAGTCGATAAGTGCGTCAAATTCTGCTTTTGTAAAATCATTTTCTTTTAATAATGAACGTCCTTTTAATGCGACGGGTTTTTGTAATTCAATCATTATGAATGCCTCCTAAATTTTCATTAAATGTCTTCACGATATAAAGGTTGACTCATACAACGAGGCCCCCCTCGGCCTCGAACAAGTTCGCCACCAGGGATTTCAATGACTTTTAAGCCTTTTTCACGTAATAATGTGTTAGACACGTAGTTTCGGTCGTAGGTCACGACAACTCCCGGACGAATACAAAGCGTGTTTGAGCCGTCATTCCACTGTTCACGAGGCCCATCAATTGTGTCGCCATTTCCAGTGGGAATGAGTTCGATATGGTCGATGTTGAGTGCCTCTTCTAATGTTTTTTTCAGTTGATTAGAGTGTGTAATTTTAATGTCATCATCACCAGGTTCAATCGTAAAAATATTCATATGACCTTCAGATTTTAGAATGGCGGCATGCATTGTAAATTTGTCATAGTCAATCATCGTAAATACTGTGTCGAGATGCATAAACGTCCGGCTTGTTGGAATTTCAATCGCAATAATTTTTTTAAATGTCGCGTTTTCATTATTGAATATACTGCGTGCGAGACGTTCAATTGCTTGGGCAGACGTACGTTCTGAAATCCCTATCGCAAGCACATCTTTTGATAATATGAGTTCGTCGCCACCTTCAATGTTGAAAGGACTGTCACGATCAATCCATACAGGAATGTCACTATCTTTAAAATCAGGGTGATATTTTAAAATATATTGCATGAAAATCGATTCACGACGGCGCGCACGCCAATACATACGATTGATCGTCATGCCATTGCCGACGGACGCTTGTGGATCTCTTGTAAAATATAGGTTAGGCATAGGATCTAGATAGAAAGGATATTTATCATCCATGTATTCTACTAAATGCGTTGTTTTTAAATTGATTTCTTCTTTACGCACACCGGCCATAATTTTGTCGACGAGACTTTGATTGTCGAGTTTTGAAAATAATGTTTTAATCTCTTCTTCATGGCCGAGCACAGTTTTCCGAGACTCTTTTAAAATCTCATCAATAAATTGTTCGCGAACGTGAGGTTCTGTTAAACTCTCTGCTGTCAGTTTTTCAAGGTATAACACTTCCACCCCTTCATTTCTTAACACTTCCGCAAAATGGTCATGTTCGCGTTGGGCGACTTTCAAATACGGAATGTCATCAAAGAGTAGACCACCTAGATAATCTGGGACAAGGTTTTCAAGTTCTTTGCCAGGACGTTTCAGTAACACGGTTTTCAAACGTCCAATTTCGCTATTAACGTTGATGGTGCGTTTCATAGGTCATTCCTCCTTTATTTGTTTACAGTTACACGATATACGATATGAACCGCTTTCATCGTGATTAATTTCACAAATAAATGAAGGAAAATTTACCGTTTTAAAGAGAGGTGTATACAGAAATGTTTATTTTATTACATAAGATACGCCTTTTTCCTTAGTTTTTAATGAATAATAGATGAATATTTGTATAGAGCTGAGACGTAAAACTGTCGTTGATACATCTACATGTATAAAAATACTATTGTGCGTGAGTTGGAAATAACAACGTGACAACATGATGGGCCTCTTCTTCTGAACGTGTGATAATCATCGTCGTATCGTTGCCACTGATGGTACCGACGATGGCGCTATTTTCTATAGCATCGATATAAAAATTAATCGTTTGTGCAAAGCCAGGTGAAGACTGAATTAATATACACTGATTGACAACAGAAATCCGTAAAACTTCATTGTTATATAACTTTTCGAGCATTTTAAGATATTTTGATTTATTGTTATACATCATCTGATAGTGTGCAGGGTGATGTTGTGACGGTTGTTTATGTATGTTCAACTGCAATAAGTCATTCGCAATTGTTGTAAGGCTATAATGAATGCCGAAACGTGCTTCGATAATGTCAATCAATGCTTGTTTAGAGGTAATACAGTTTTGTTGCACAATCATTTTAATTAATTTTTGTCGTTCTTCACGTTTCACTTTGAAAACCTCCTTTGATTGTGAAAACAAAAAATAAAAATAGCAACCATCATTCATCATTATTAACCAATTTTGTAAATTAAATCAAAAATAATAGTATTTACATTTGGTGGGTGCCAGATAAAAAGAGCCGTTAACGTAAGGAAAAATAAGGATTTTTACGAAGTTGTGACAAAATAGGTGCAGTATTTATAGAGACAAATTTACAATATAAAGGTTGTGTAAACTAAGCAACCTTCTTTCATTTTGCTGCTATTTTAGGTAACATTGCATGCGTGTGAAAATAGTGTCGAATGGGGAGGCGTGAGATGAAACCATCATCGAAAATGACAATTTTCTTCTTTATGTTAGGGACATTTGCGATTGGGATGTCCGAATATGTGGTCATTGGATTATTGTCTCAAATTGCATCCGATATGCGGGTTCCGATTTCAACAGCTGGGCTACTCGTCAGTGTTTACGCCCTAAGCGTAGCGTTCATCGGTCCTATATTGCGGATTTTCACGTTACATTACCGTGCACGGGTATTATTACCTATTTTTGTTTGTATCTTTATTTTGAGTAATATTTTAGGGATGTTAGCCCCTAATTTTTATGTATTATTGTTGTCACGATTATTATCAGCAGCGATGCATGCGCCGTTTTTCGGTGTGAGTATGAGTGTGGCGACACAAATTGTGCCTCCGTCTAAACGCACACAGGCGATTGCGCTCGTTCAAACAGGGCTCACAATTGCGATTATGATCGGTGTGCCTTTTGGGGCGTTTTTAGGAGATTTAGCCAATTGGCGCGTGGTCTTCGGTATTATGGTGCTCGTGGCGATCGCGACGTTACTAGGGGTATTGAAGTTCACGCCTGACGTTGCGATGAGTGCGGAACCGAATTTGAAAAAGGAACTTAAAGCCTTTCGCCAACCGCAGATTCTGATCACGATTGCGATGATTGTTTTTGGTTTTTCGGGCGTATTTACGTCTTATACTTTTGTTGAACCGATGCTAAAAGACTTGTCGCCTTTTGGCACAGTGGGTATTACAATCTGTCTATTTTTATTTGGACTCGGTGGCGTTATTGGCAATGTCGTTTCTGGTAATGTTACAGAAGAGAAGTTAACGATAGGCTTGTTTATTTCATTTTTACTCTTATTCTTAACGATTGTTTTACTCGTTTACGCATTACCTATCAGTATTTTTGCGTTCATTATTGTCTTCTTATTTGGGTTTGGGACTTTTGGAACCACACCTTTGTTGAACAGTAAAATTATATTTGGGGCAAGTGACGCACCGTTACTTGCCAGTACAATGGTCGGCTCCATCTTTAATTTAGCGAACTTTTTCGGTGCGATGCTAGGTTCAGGTCTCCTCAGTAAAGGATTACCTTACGCCCAAATCACTTGGATTTCAGGTGGTATCATTGTTCTTGGTATCTTATTGAACATCGGTAACTTTGTTTATGAACGTCGTGTTGCTAAAACTGAATAGTGGTGTTTCATATGAAACAAGATTTTAAAGCATCAAAAAACACGTATCATGGACGCATGATACGTGTTTTTTAGGCTTAGTATTCGATATTTGGTGCTTTGTTTACGTGTTGTTGGTAACGTTTTAAAGCAACAAACGCGCCACCAAGGACGCCAACTACGACTGTTAGTGTCACTAATGCTTTCATGTCGCAACGACTCCTTTTTATTCGTAATAGTTTAATTCAAGATCTTTAGACGTTTGTTTACGTGTTTTACGCATTAAAGCAGGATCATCAATTAATGATTTACCGTATGAAGGAATCATTTTTTGGATTTTCGGTTTCCATTCTGATGCCAATTCAGGGAAGTTCTTTTCAACAACTTCTAAGGCAACAGACACAGATGTTGAAGCCCCTGGTGATTCACCTAATAATGCGATAACTGTATGGTCTTGAGAGTTCACAACTTCAGTACCGAACTGAATGAAACCTCTACCGTATTCTTCAGTATCTTTAATCACTTGAACACGTTTACCCGCAGTGTATAATTGCCAATCTTCGTCACGTGCTTCAGGGTAGAACGTACGTAAGTGGTTCATACAACCTTCTTTAGTCATTAAGATTTGGTCGAATGAATACTTAATTAATGGTAAGTTTTTCGCTGCAGAAGCGAGTAACGTTAAAATATTATATGGTTTAACCGAACGGAATAAGTCTAAGTTAGAACCATTTTTCAAGAATTTAGGACCGACACTTGCGAATGGTCCGAATAATAACGTTTTTTCACCATCAATATAACGTGTGTCTAAGTGAGGCACTGTCATTGGAGGTGTACCAGGTGGTTCTTTACCATAAACTTTGACCCCGTGTTCTTCGATAACTTTAGGGTTTGTACATGTTAAGAATTGACCTGTGATTGGGAAACCACCTAAGTGTTTACTTTCAGGAATTCCAGTTTTTTGAAGTAATGGAATCGCGCCACCACCAGCACCAATAAAGATGTGGTGTGCAATTTCAGTGAAGACTTCACCGCTGTTACGGTTACGGATTTTAACTTCCCATTTTTTATCTTCACGTTGTTTGAAATCGATGACTTCGTGGTTGAATTTTACTTCAGCGTTGTCATGCGCTTCGATGTTTGCTGTCATTTTACGTGTTAATTCACCGAAGTTCACATCTGTTCCTTCATCAATTTTACTTGCGGCCATAATGTCGCTCGCATCGCGGCCTTTCATCATTAATGGCATCCATTTGCGCATTACTTCGATATCTTCTGTGTACTCAATGTTGTCAAACATTGGTGATTGTTTCATTGCTTCGTAACGATTCTTTAAGAACTTGCGGTTATTTACTCCGCGCACAAAGCTAATATGAGGTAATGGATGAATGAAGTCACGAGGGTTTGAAATATTGTTATTTTTTACTAGGAAGCCCCAGAATTGTTTTGAGATTTCAAACTCTTCGTTAATGTGTTTCGCTTTTTCAATGTCGATTGAACCATCAGGTTGTTGGACCGTGTAGTTCAATTCACAAAGTGCAGCATGACCTGTACCGGCGTTGTGGCGTTCGTTAGAACTTTCAAGACCTGGACGATCTAAGCGTTCATAAAGCTTAATGTTCCAGCTTGGTTCAAGTTCTTTAATCATAGAACTGAACGTCGTACTAAGCACACCAGCACCTACGACAATGATGTTTCTAGGTTCTGACTGATTAGACATATTTATCACCTTTCAAATTTAGTTATAACCATTAGCAAATGTTTATATTTAACCAATATATCTTAATTATATTACATTTGCTTTTATTATGGAATTGTACGGGCAAAGAAATTTAAATTTGTATGGTATAAACATGATATAGGTTGAGTAGAAAATAGAATTAGTGTAAAGAGGCCATGACTTTTTCTTCTTGTTTAATACGTTTAATTAAGAAATAAGCATACGGCAATAACAAGATCCACGTGAAAGCGGCGCTTGTTAACAACAATACACCTATCAGTTCAGGAACGATGTTTAAGAAATAGTTTGGATGTTTTGTAATTTTATATAATCCTGAATGAATAATTGGATGCTTAGGTAAAATGAAAATTTTAAGTGTCCAAATACGTCCTAACGTACGAATTACATGAAATAACACGAAATAACTGAGAATGAGTAAAATAAGACCGAAAATATTCATGTAACCTAACGTGGTATGGTTTACAAAAGCCTCGATAGCTGCCCCAACATAAATGAGAATATGTGTGAGTGCGAGTCCTTTTGAATTGGCTTGACCGTATTCTTTGGCACCTTCAGCAACTAAAGCTTTGGCGTTGTTAATCGATATGTATAAGGTATACAAACGAATAATAAAAAATGCAGCTAATAACGTTAAAATCATGATGTTTTGTCATCTCTTTCTTTATGGAATAAAAAAATGCAACCCAACGTGATAATGGTGAGAGATCTAGGTTGCCATCTACGGGTATCACGTCGGTATTGCATTGTAGTTATAGTTTAAATGGGAATGCCAAACAAAGCTATTAAATCCAGCTTAAATCTAGCTTTAATTTATGTTAATGCGTAGGCAAAATGATTGAGACTTCCACTTTAGAAAAAGATGCTATTTTACAATATCACTTTAAAAAAATGCTAGAAATTTCAAAAAACTTGTTTATGATAGGGCTAATCATAAATCCGAATGTGTAAGATTCAATAAAAGTATGGTTACCAAATCCTGAAAAAAAACACCCCCTTCAAAAGAGGGGATGCTTTTTCATTATGCATGTTTAGGCAATTGGTTGGCATTTTTTTTAATCGTTGAACGGTGTCTCCAATAGGCAATTGACAACACGCCATACCAAATCGGTGACAAGATAAAGCCGATACGTGTATTTGGTTCAATTAAAAGTAAAACTAAGATAAAGGCAAAGAATGCTAAAACAGCATAAGCGGTAAAGACACCACCTGGCAATTTAAATGTGCTCGCTTGATGCAATGCATGGTCTTTGCGGAAGTAACTAATATAAGCGACAACAATCAATGCCCAAACCACAACTGTAATGGATGTTGCGACAGAAGTAATGTACACAAATACGGTTTCCGCATTTGGAATGAGTAAGTTTAGTAATACTGTTAAAGAAATCAATGCACATGTAACAAGTAACGCGTTTCTTGGCACGCCACGACGAGATAAACGGTGCATCGCTTCAGGTGCTTGCTTTTGGTTCCCTAATGTAAAAAGGACACGGCTATTCGCAAAAATACCACTATTGGCTGAAGAAGCGGCAGCTGTTAAAACGACAAAGTTAATCAATCCAGCCGCAAAAGGAATACCCGCGAGTGCGAAGAGTCCAACAAATGGGCTGTTCGCTGGATCGATTTGATTCCAAGGCACAATCATCATAATGACCGCTAATGCGCCTACATAGAAAATGATAATACGGAGTGGCACACTATTGATTGCACGTGGTAGTGTTTTTTCAGGATCTTTTGTTTCACCTGCTGTAATACCGATAAATTCAATACCCGTAAAGGCGAAAACAGCCATTTGGAATGACGCTAAGAAACCAGCAAGTCCAAATGGGAACATCCCTTGATGACTCCACAAATTCGACACTTGAGCTGTGTTACCAGAAGGTGATTTGAAAGCTAAAAATACCATCACTGCTCCAACAACAATCAATGCTATTATAGTCACGACTTTAATAATCGCAAACCAAAATTCAAGTTCACCAAATAATTTTGTACTTGTTAAATTGAGTAGAAGTAATAATAGAATAATCGCAAAACATGTTAACCATGTCGGAATGTTAGGATTAAAATATTTGATATATTGAGATATTGCTGTCACGTCGGCCATAACTGTAATTACCCAAGACATCCAATACGACCATCCGACAATAAATCCTGCAAATGGCCCTAAGTATTCATGGGCAATTTCTGGGAAGGATTTAAATTTTGACTTAGCTAATAAAATTTCTCCCATTGCACGCATAAACATAAATAAGAAGAAACCGACAATCATATAAGTAAATAAAATCGAGGGACCTGCTTTTGAAATCGTATTCCCTGATCCAAAAAACAGTCCGGTACCGATAGCTCCGCCAATCGCTATCAACTGAATATGGCGGTTGCTCAATTCTCTTTTTAATTCATTTGTCATAAATGTTCTCTCCCATCACCTTAAAGTGAATAATACCCCTTTGATTTTTAATGCTTCCCTTTGAGTTGTTAAATGTAAAAAATCATAGCATTTTACCCCTTGCTTATTTGTATGTGAGTATTTTATACCTATTATCTGAAAATAACAACAATTCGCAAAAATGTTTTTTGATATGAAATCAAAATCGCTTTGAACAATATATAAATATAACGCGTTTTCTTTTGTGAAAGGTATAATATATAAAAGTTAAGTAAATGAAATGGGATAATGTCGCTATTGTAAGCGCTTATAAATAAAAGGAGAGATGAAAATTAACTGAGATTTTATTTGAAAGTAAAAGTTTATAAAAGATATTTATCGAACGGAATGTAAATCTGAAATAACTTTATGATAATAGTGTTTTAGAAGTAAAATTATTTAATTTTCAGCGATGAATACGTTGGTTTTATAATGGGGAGTGTAGATTAAGATGAAACATACAAGTGTTATATAAGTTAAATTTAAACTAATTTTTAAGAAAATAAGTTCGTGTTTGTATTGAAGAACGCATTAATATCCTTTAACATTATAGAAAACAACAAGGAGATTGAGACTATGAAAAGAACAGCAGAACATGTATTAACGTGGATCGGTGTCGGTTTACAAACGATTGGAATGCTAATCATTGCCTTTTTCGCATTATTTTTTGGTGCTAGTGGAGATGATTTTAAAGAAAGTTTAGTTTCAGATGGGGCCTATACACTTCAAGAAGCGAACGATGTAACAACACTATTTACCTTTATGATAACATTTGGTGTCATTGGCGGCATCATTTTACTCATCTTAGCTGTCGTGGGCGGTATCTTTATTAATAAAAATGCGAAATTAGCAGGTATTTTATTATTAATTGCGGGCGTCCTCAGTTTATTAGTTTCAATTTCAGGCGTTTTATGGCTTATTGCAGGTATCATGCTACTCGTAAGAAAGCCAGTACAAAATCGACAAAATGCGCCATATAAAAACACAGCGACACAACCATCGCCTGAAGGTTATGAGCACGTAGAAAACCATAATCCACAACGCCCTAAAGTGGACCAACACTTTGAAAATGCCGAAGCGGAACAACGTTCAAAAGACATTCAAAAAGATCCATACAAATACTAATTTTATGAAAAAGAGCCTTAGGGATAAGGTTCTTTTTTTATATAGAACAAACAAATACGTTACACTTAAATTAATACAATTTGTTATTGAAGGGGATTAAAATGGCTAAATCACTTTTTGAAGTTTTAGAATCGAAAGAACAACGCATGATTGAAATACGACGTTATCTTCACCAACATCCAGAGTTATCCTTTCATGAGGAACAAACCGCAAAGTATATTGAAGATTTTTATAAAGACAAATCGGTCAAAATCACAAAAAATGTAGGGCCACGAGGAATCAAAATTGAAATTGATTCGGGTCGTCCCGGGAAAACACTTGCGATTCGTGCCGATTTCGATGCATTACCTATTCAAGAAGAGGCAGATGTTCCTTTTCGTTCCCAAGTGGAAGGGGTTATGCATGCCTGTGGCCATGATGCCCATACCGCTTATATGTTGATACTTGCGGAAACTTTAATTGAGATGAAAGATCAATTGACGGGGAAAGTCATCGTCATTCACCAACCTGCAGAAGAAGTGCCTCCTGGAGGAGCTCAAGCAATGATTCGTGATGGTGTATTAGAGGGGGTTGATCATGTCCTCGGTGTACACGTCATGAGTCAGATGGAAGCGGGGAAAGTATTTTATCGTCCAGAATTTGCTCAAACCGGACGCGCCTTTTTTAAACTCAAAGTGAAAGGTCAAGGCGGACACGGGTCTTCACCACATACTGCGAATGATGCCATTGTGGCTGCAAGTGCTTTTGTGATGGACGTACAAACGATTGTTTCACGTCGATTAAACCCATTTGAAACGGGCGTAGTAACGATTGGATCGTTTGACGGCAAAGGGCAATTTAATGTCATTAAAGATGCCGTTGAACTTGAAGGGGACGTTCGTGCGTTAACAGATGACACAAAAGCAAAAATTGAGAAAGAAATTAAACGATTGGCCCATGGATTAGAAGAAACATTTGGTGTGACTTGTGAACTCGATTACCACGATGACTATCCGGCATTATATAACAATCCAGAGTTCACAGACTATGTCGCAAATACAATTGCTGAGACCGGTTTAGATATCGAATTAGTCGAGCCCCAACCGCCATCAGAAGATTTTGCGTATTATGCGAAAGAAAAACCGAGCGCTTTTATTTATGTCGGCGCCCAACTTGAAGAAGGAGAGGCCTATCCGCATCATCATCCAAAATTTAAAATCAGTGAGAAATCTTTATTAGTGGCCGCAAAAGCAGTTGGGGCCGTTGTGTTAGACTACTTGAAATAATTGTGTTTAAGACTGTAACGTGAAAATGTGTCACGTGAAACATCAAAAACGCTGTTCATCGTAATGACGAACAGCGTTTTTGTTTTAACATGCATTAATCATCCATGTGACCCCGAACGGATCTTGAAACATGCCATACAGTTTTGACCATTCTGTTTCACCGAGGGGCATTGTTTCTTGGCAACCTGCATCCAAAGCACGTTGATAAAACGTTGTCGCCGCTTTTACGTCCTCTTCATTATTGCCATCAAATGTAAAACAGACGTTCATGCCTTCATTATTAACGGGACGTTCACCTTGTGTGGAACTGACCATAAAGTGTTGCCCTAAAATCTTAAATTCTGCATTCATCACAAAACGTTTGGCCAACTCATCTGGCATTTTGTATTCCTCCGGTAGGTTTTTAAACATCTCGTCATCGCCCATGGTTTTCGATACGATTTCTGCGCCGAGTTTTTCTTCATAAAACGTTAAAGCTTCTAAAGCATTGCCAAAGTTGAAATAAGTTACCGCTTTAATCATGTTATCCATCCTTTTTAAATACTATGATAGCTACCTATACCCGAATTAAAAAAAACAGTGCGCGAAATTTGAAGTTAAGAATTCTATTTTTCAAGTTACGAAAAATACCCTTTTTGCAGGTAAAATTATTTATTATCTATTAGGTATTTTAGGAGTTCGAGATATCTCACTATTTTTAACGAGTTATATTGCTGTTATATTTGCCGTTGTTATAACTTATGGCTTCATGTACTGGGTGACTTCAACTATTTATTACAAAATAGTACAAACAAAATAAAAAAATCCCTCTATCTCCTCATGAGATAGGGGGATTTTTGATATCTTAGAATGTTTGACCTAATTCTTTAGCTTTAAGAATAGCAGCAGATTTGATTTCTTCGCTACGTTCTGGTGCTTTGTTGTGACCTTCAACAATAACATTTTCATAAGTTGGTACACCGAAGAATGTCATCATTGCGCGAAGGTAGCTATCACCATGTTCTAAATCTTTAGCAGGACCTTCGTTGTAATAGCCGCCACGAGATTGAATGTGAAGGGCTTTTTTATCAGTTAAAAGACCTACAGAACCTTCTGAAGTATATTTGAATGTTTTACCTGCAACAGCAACTGAGTCGATATAAGCTTTCATTACTGGAGGGAATGAAAGGTTCCACATTGGTGTGACAAATACATATTTATCAGCAGATACAAATTGATCTGAAAGTTCATTTAAACGTGAAACTTTTTTCTCTTCTTCTGAAGTTAAAGCTTCGCCATTTTGTAATTTGCCCCAACCTGAAAATACATCTCCATCAATAAATGGAATATAGTCTTTAAATAAATCGATGTGTACGATTTCATCTTCAGGGTGGTTTTCTTTATAAGATTCAATAAATGCTGTTCCAGCAGCCATTGAGTTAGAAACTAATTCATCTAATGGGTGTGCAGTAATATAAAGTAATTTTGACATCTTCAATTCGCATCCTTTTCTATTTCGTTTAATTCGTTTGATTGATTACAAATCATATTATACACAGTATACAAAATATATCAACAATTTATTTCGAATTCGTAACAAATCGGACTAATGGCCGATATGAAGAGGTGTCAAAGTACACTTTTTGAGGGGTGAGACAAAACAGAATGCCATGACGGGGAGTCATGGCGCAAGATTTGAAGTTAGACATATATTTATAGTAGTTTTTTTATTTTTTAATTAAGTAGTCGTATTTAGACGTATCTAAACCTTGAGATTTTGCTTTTTTTACAAAGTCTGATACGGAATTGAATCCTTGTAATTTTAAGTAAGCTTTTAAGTTTGCCTTAATTTTTTTGTCGGCTTTTTTATCGACGATAATTCCGACGTAATCAAGCTCATGTTCTAAGATACGTGAATCATCTTGTAAAACAATACCGTTCTGAGATTTAACTGCGGCATCAGCTTTCTCGTGTGGGACTGCGACAAATAGACCTGTTGCTAAAACTCCTGTAGTTACTGCTGTTAAAATGACTTTGTTTACATTCATTAGAATCACTCCTATTTGTTTGATGAGTTAACTATATCACGAATTTTTTTAAAATTGTTTTTATTTAATCATTCTTAAGACGATTTAAGCACCTGTTAAATGTGACGAAGTTTGATTTAATATAGTGCTGATATAGTGCATTTTGAGAGGTTCGGGTAGACTAACGGGAGAGCGCGGGAAGACTGACGCGAGGCATAACTATGTGAGCGGAAAGCACACATTAAGTTAAAAGTTTAAGTTAGAACAAAGTGATTCATTAATGTAGAAATGCATTTTGAAATGATTGAGGTGTGAAATAAAAAATTGAGATTCACTTCTATAGTGGAGGGGGAACGTTCTCAAAGTAAGATAAAAAGTGGCTAAATGCCTAGGCTTATTGCGTATAAACGACGTTTAATTCACATATTTTGACTTATCCATCGTCAACTGATATAGTATCAATGAATTTAAATTAAAAAAGGGTTGCATGCGGCAACATCCAACCCTTTATGACCGATAAACGACATTTTATAATATGCAAACCATTTAACACTGTGTTAAATGGTTATTTTTTTTGTTGTGTCATCATCAGTAAGCTCATGACGGTGAACACAATCATCAGCATTTGATAATCTGACATGACATACGACTCCTTTGTTTTATGGACTCTATAAGCATCACCCCATTTTAAAGATTTCTTACGTCATCAACCGGTCTAAATGTATACTAACACAATGCGAACGTATGTTCTACTTTTTCGCATGAAAATCTGAAACAGTTTCCGATTATCAACGACTTAAGCCATATTTTAGTACCTGATGTCAATTCTTTTTACGCTATAAGTGTATTTTCTTTGGTGACGCCCGTTCCTCTGATACCATTATTTTAGAGAGAAAGGAAGTTTAAAAATGAACAAAGCTGAATTAGTTGCACCGAAAAACTATAATATCGTTGATGAAATTGAAAAACATTCACAAAACCCACAAAAGCTCGCCTTAATTTATGAAAAAGGTTTTGATGCGCCTGAAAAAGTTACTTACACCGAGCTTATTAAACAAGCGAATCGCGTTGGCCACGTCTTAACTAAAAGTGGTTTGAAAAAAGGAGACCGCATTCTAGTCATGCTTCCACGTGCGATTGAAACTTATGAAATTTATATCGCTGCTTTAAAGTTAGGACTCACCATTATTCCGAGTTCGGAAATGTTGCGCACGAAAGATTTGCAATATCGCATTACGCATGGCAGTGTGGCTGCTGTAATTACAATGTCTGAATATATTAAAGAATTTGAACGTGTGGAAGAATATGAGACCCTGATCAAATTGCTCGCCAATGGAGAACATGAAGATTGGACGGCAATAGCATCTGAAAAAATGAAACAACCTGAAGAATTGGAAAGCGTCTCGACAACACGTGATGATTTGGCCATTTTATCATATACCTCGGGCACAACAGGGAACCCTAAAGCGGTGATGCATACGCACGGATGGGGATTTGCGCATATGCAACTTGCCCCGAAACAGTGGTTAAACATTCAAGAAGATGATCTCGTGTGGGCAACAGCAGCACCGGGATGGCAAAAATGGGTATGGAGTCCCTTTTTATCAATTATGGGTTCAGGCGCTACCGCATTTGTCTATAACGGAAAGTTCAAAGCTTCTCGCTATTTAGAATTACTCCAAGACTTTAAGATTAACGTCATATGTTGTACACCGACCGAGTATCGTATGATGGCGAAACTAAATAATTTGGATTCGTACGATTTATCACATTTACGTAGTGCAGTGTCAGCAGGGGAACCGCTGAACCGAGATGTGGTCGATAAATTTGAACAACATTTTGGGTTAACAGTACGCGATGGCTATGGACAAACAGAAAGCACATTACTCATCGGCTTTTTAGAAGATACGCCGAAACGCCCAGGTGCAATGGGAAAAGCGATACCTGGAACCGGTGTGACCATTATTGACGATGACGGAACGGAATTAGGTCCTAACGAAGAAGGCAATATTGCGGTGCCGTTAGACTTACCTGCGTTGTTTAAAGGGTATTTAAACGATGAAGCCCGTACGAAAGAAGCTCGTCTCGCAGGGTATCACATCACAGGCGACTTGGCACAAAAAGATGCAGACGGTTATTTCTGGTTTGAAGGACGTAAAGATGACATTATTATTAGCTCGGGCTATACGATTGGGCCATTTGAAGTAGAAGATGCATTAACACATCATGAAGCCGTGAAAGAATGTGCCGTTGTCGCAAGCCCGCATCCTGAACGAGGGAATATCGTCAAAGCTTTCGTTATTTTACAAGAGGGCTATGAAGCAAGTGACGCACTTATTCATGATATGCAACAGTTTGTGAAGCAAAGTGTGGCACCTTATAAATATCCACGCGCGATTGAATTTGTCGACCATTTGCCGAAAACAAATTCTGGTAAAATTCGTCGTGTGGTTTTACGCAATGAAGAAAAGAAAAAACATCAGTCAAAATAGCATTTTGAGATAAATGACTTTTAATGATGCTCAATGTCCGTGAAGCGTCTATTTTTCGTATTTAATTTATATAAAAATAGCCATCAAAATTTATCTGAGAGTAAATTTTGATGGCTTTCTCACTTTAAGTGGGTGCGCCGTCCAGATTTATAAAAAGTAAAGCGAAAAGACGCTATATATTAATGCGCACACATTGATGAGACATAAACTGATATACAATATGTAGTCATAACTTTTAAGGATACCCATGACGCAAATGATGAAGGATAGACTGCTCCAAGCACATATAAGAAACCCCAAAGTTTGAAACAACGAAGGGGCAATCAGTGTGCCCACGCTTAAACAAACGGATAGAATTGTAAATGAAAGAACGAGCCATTTATAAAATAGAGACATGATATTATAAACTCCTAAAAATGTTCCGATTCATTATATCATAATTATATTATTTCGTAACGTCTTTATGGATGCCTTCTGCTGCGCGGATGCCACTGAAAATACAGCCTCCTAAAAATGTTCCTTCTAACGCACGATAGCCATGGACGCCTCCTTTTTTAAAAGTTCTGTGGCCGCAACCAAACCACTTAATCCAGCACCAATAATATGGACGTGCTTCTGCATATCATCACCTCATTATTTATTACAATAATTATCTCATAGTTTTATAAAAGGAAAAAATGATATTGAAAAGTGTATCGAAATAAGAAGGCCATCACACCCAAGTTGACGAATGACAATAACTTTGAAAATGGGGCGAGAGAAACTGTAAAATTCGAAAAGCGTTTGATTGAAGACTGAACATGGGTAGAGTTAAAAGTTCCATTTTTAGAAAATGACAAGTTTTCAAGAAAATATACAACATAAGTGTATGCGTTTACATCAAGTGTGAATTTTGCGATAATGAAAGCATATGTAGGTATACTATTTATATTGAACATGGATACAGGAGGGTTTTTCCATGGCAAAAAATCAAGATTTGTATCAACGTTTAAACAAAGATGATGCGGTTGTATTATTAGTCGATCATCAAACTGGATTAATTTCTTCACTTGTTCGTGACTACGGTGTAGATGAATTTAAAAACAATGTCGTGGCATTGGCAGAAACGGCGAAATTCTTTGATCTTCCCGTTATTTTAACGACAAGTTTTGAAGAAGGGGCCAATGGGCCATTAATGAAAGAAATTACAGATATTTTTCCGGATGCTACTAAAATTCCAAGACCCGGTCAAATCAATGCTTGGGATAATGAAGATTTTGTGGAAGCGGTTAAGAAAACAGGTAAAAAACAAATTATCATTGCCGGCGTAGTGACAGACGTGTGTGTGGCACACCCAGCACTTTCAGCAATTAATGAAGGATTTGAAGTATTCGCAGTTGTCGATGCCTCAGGTACCGTCAGCAAACAAGTCGCAGATGCAGCGCTCATGAGAATGCAACAAGGGGGCGTACAGTTAACAAACTGGTTCAGCGTCGCAAGCGAATTACAACGTGATTGGAGAAACGATCCAGACGGTTTTGGCGCGTTACTCACAAATAACTTACCAGGATATCAAAACGTGATGGGCAGTTATCTTGCTGCACAATCACAACAAAAATAGAGAGAAAAGGGTGAGAACATTGACGTCTCACCCTTTTTTACATAAAAAAGCTGAAGTGAGAGGGGAGTCACTTCAGCTTTTATTATTTAGTTAATAGTAATACGTGAACTTGAGTCATTTTCATTTTGGTTTTTAGGCAATGTAATGTGAAGCACACCTTTATCGTAAGAAGCTTCAATATTGTCACGACGCACATCGTTAAATGAAAATTGACGTTTCACACTAGACGTATGGCGTTCACGGTGAATGATGACACCTTCATCATTTTCCTCTTTATTATCTTCACTATGACTAGCCGCAATCGTTAAAATATTGTTGTTAAAATCAACACTAATATCAGATTTGTCCATACCTGGTAATTCAGCAGACACGATATAAGCATCGTCACGTTCAGTAATATCTGTTTTAAAGTCGTTTGTATTTAATAAACCTTGTCCAAAGTCTCTAAATAAGTCACTTGGATTCATGTCAAAAATTGAATTGTTAAATGGTTTCATTTGGAATGCCATAAAGCATCGCTCCTTCATATTATCATTATTTCGTCAATATCAAGAAACTGGTTGTGATGAAGGGAGGTAACTGATGTCCTATCCCTTACAAGTCTTATTATAAGACAAAGGTCAAAATTAGTCAAGGTCAAAGTTTGATTTTAAAAATTCCCCTTAGTTTTCTATTCTAAGGGGATACAGTGGAATTCTACATCATTTCCATAAGAGTACTTATAATCAAATAGATGTTCAATATGCATAGAATTAGAGTGAGTAGCCAGCCGACAATATTTACCCATCTTGTGTTGATAAATGCGTCGCCCATTATTGTCTTATTATTTGTAGCCAAAATGAGCGGAATCATACTTAGAGGGAGGGCTAGGCTTAAGAAGACTTGAGTGAAAACTAATAAATCTTCAATTTTTTGCGCATTTGCCCCGTAAATCAATAAACAAAAAAATACGGGTAGAATGGCGAGTAATCGTGTCACTACACGGCGGACCCACGGTTGCATTTTTAAATGGATAAAACCTTCCATAACGATTTGGCCAGATAATGTACCCGTAATGGTTGAATTTTGGCCTGCCGCAAGTAAAGCGACTGCGAAAAGTGTACTTGTCACGCCACCACCAATCGCATTTGCCACGTGTGATGTTTTGAGCGCATCATACAATTCATAAAAACGTCCTAAGTCTTGGCTGGTGCCGTAGAACAATGCTGCTCCCAAAATTAACAATAAACAGTTAACAACAAAGGCGATAGACAACTGAATATTTGAGTCGATTTGCGCAAATTGAATGGCTGATTTTTTGGCGGTGTTACTTTGTCTGTCGTATTTACGGGATTGCACGATTGATGAATGTAAATAAAGGTTGTGTGGCATAATTGTTGCCCCGATAATTCCTAAAGACATGTACAAAATACCATTATGGGTAACGATCTCTTTTTGTGGAATAAACCCTTTTAAAATATCGCTCACTCCCGGTTGAGCCATATAGACTTCGAATAAAAATATTATGAGAATCGTGAAAATCAGAACGCCGACAATGGCTTCGATTTTTCTAAATCCAAATTTCATAATGAGCAATAGTAAAAATACGTCGGCAATTGTAATGACTGCGCCAACGATTAACGGAATATGGAACAATAAGTTTAAGGCAATCGTACTCCCAATGACTTCTGCAATATCTGTTGCCATAATCGCGAGTTCCGCAATTAACCAAGCGATGACAGCCATTTTTTTAGAAATCATATGACGTGTCACTTGTGCTAAATCCATACCACTTGCGATACCTAAACGTGCGCACATGGATTGTAAAAACATCGCACTTATACTCGAAATGAAAATGACGAATAATAAGATATAGCCATAACTTGCGCCACCCCCTATGGAGGTGATCCAGTTACCGGGATCCATATAACCGACTGCAACTAAAAGGCCAGGACCGATAAACTTTGATAAACGTGAGAGGTAGGACCCTTGGTCATCGAAACTGACTGTGTTGTTGATATCTTCTAAACTTTTACTCATTTTAAGCACCTCCACACAATTATTTAGGTTTACCTAACAAAGTTATTATACAATAATTTTTGAAGGTGTAAAGTGTGAGCGGTTTTGAGGTTAAGAGTAATTCTAAGTAGATTTTAAATCAATTGCTACAAAAGGTGATTGATCAATTTGCACACCTATATTGTAAACTTAATATTTAAATAGGTTTACAATTAAAGGAGTTCGTTTTAAGATGTTAAAGTGTACTTATTTTATACATATAGGTGAAAATGATGAAAATATTTATTACTGGTACAAATACAGATGTAGGTAAAACTTATGTCGTGACAAGATTATGGCAATGGTTGAATCATCGAGGGATTTCAACAGTGATTTTTAAACCTTTTCAAACTGAAGAACTGGAGGAAGGGCTTTATCCAGATCTTGAAGCCTATCGCACGTTATGCGGATTAGATTATGAACTTACAGGGCTGTATACCTTTCATGAAGCGGTGTCGCCGCATCTTGCCTTTAAGCAGGAACCACATCAACAGTTTGATTTAAATAAAGTCCTTTCTAAATTGGCGTATCTTGAAACGCAATATGATGTTGTACTCATCGAAGGCGCTGGTGGCATTGCTGTGCCGATTTATGTTGAAAATGAGACTTTTTTTATGACAACAGACTTGATAAAGGCAACGGCTGATGTTGTGTTGAGTGTCGTACCGGCAAAGCTTGGCGCAATTAGTGAAACGCTCGTGCATCAATCGTATCTAGATACACATGAATGTCCGCCGAATATCATATTAATGAATCGCTATACGGATACGGTCATCGAACAGGACAATCGGTTGACCTTGCAATCCTATTTGAAAACACCCATTGTCACCTTTCCTGAAAATGGAAAAATGACAGATATTCCAGAAACTATTTTCAACTATTTCAAGGAGGTCACTTTTCATGAAACATCAAACACTCGTTGATAAAAACTTAGAATACGTTTGGCATCCTTTCACGCAAATGGGGGTCTATCGTCAACAGGATCCCATCATTATTGAAAAAGGGAAAGGGAGCTATTTATATGATACGAAGGGGCGACGTTATCTTGATGGTTACGCATCACTTTGGGTGAATGTTCATGGGCATCACAACAAACGTTTGAATAAAGCCATTGAAAAACAATTAAAATCGATTGCGCATTCAACATTACTTGGTTCTTCCAACATTCCATCGATATTATTAGCTGAAAAGCTCGTCGATATCACGCCACGTACTTTACGCAAAGTGTTTTATTCTGATACAGGCAGTGCGGCAGTGGAAATTGCGATAAAAATGGCCTATCAATATTGGAAAAACGTCGACCCCGTCAAATATCGCAAGAAGAATAAATTTATCACGCTTAAAAATGGTTATCACGGTGACACGATAGGTTCCGTGAGTGTCGGGGGCATTGAGACGTTTCATCAAATTTTCAACGATTTGATTTTTGAAAATATTCAAGTGACTTGTCCCTCTTTTTATCATAGTACTTATGACACAGAAGAAGATTTAAAAGAAGCGGTATTAAATCAGATTGAACGTGTACTTAGAACGCTTGGTGATGAGATTGTGGGCGTCGTGATGGAACCGCTTATTCAAGGAGCGACCGGTCTCTTCGTACATCCTAAAGGGTTTCTCAAAGGGGTAGAACAATTGTGTCGTCAATATGACGTGCTCATGATTGTGGATGAAGTGGCGACAGGATTCGGTCGCACTGGGGAACTCTTTGCCTGTGAGCATGAACAAGTGGAACCGGATATTATGTGTCTTGGAAAAGCCATTACTGGCGGTTATTTACCACTCGCTGCCACAGTGACGTCTCAACGGATTTATGATGCGTTTTTAAGTGATGCACATGGGCAAAAAACGTTTTTCCATGGTCATACTTACACAGGCAATCAAGTCGTTTGTGCGTTGGCGCTCGAAAATATTCAAATGATCGAAGAAAAACATCTTATTCGTCATATTCAAAAAACGTCCAAAGTGCTGGAAAGACAATTAAGACAATTAGAAACATTGCCACACGTGGGGAATGTGCGAGGTAGAGGATTGATGTTTGCGGTTGAACTCGTCTCGGATCGTCAAAAGAAATCGCCACTCGCGATTGCGACGGTGGAGCGCATCATTGCGGAATGTAAAAAACGAGGATTGATGATTCGCAATTTAGAGCACATCATCACATTTGTGCCTGTACTGAGTATGTCCAAACGTGAAGTTAAAAAAATGACCCATATTTTCAAAAAAGTTTTAGAAGATATTTTGGGAGATTAAGATGCAGTTTCAATCATATTTAGAACAGTTGCAGGAACAAGGTCAGTATCGTCAGTTGAGGGAAGTCGAAACGGCGCGACAACAAAGGTTATATCGGGATGGACAGGCATGGATAAACTTCACCTCAAATGATTACCTTGGCCTAGGGCAGCGTTCTATAAAGATGGATGAGTTAGAGCGAGCTATTCAAAAATATGGGGCACATTTAGGAAGTTCTCGATTGGTTAGTGGGCATTCGACATTATACGCAGAGATAGAACAAGACATTAGTGAGACCTATGGATTTGAAGGGGCCCTTTTATTGGGAAGCGGTTATGAGGCGAATTTGGCCGTTTTTCATATGTTTAAAAAGCAGGATGTCGTCGTTTTTTCTGATGCATTGAATCACGCGAGTATTATTGATGGCATTCAGTTAGCACGTGTCAAAAAGGTCGTCTTTCCTCATTTAGATTATGCACGTTTAAAAATGGAAATGGCCAAATATCCTCATCAATTGAAAGTGATCGTAACGGATACAATTTTTTCAACAAATGGACATATGGCAGATCTTCATCAATTGAGACGCCTCAAATCAGAATTTCCGGGGACGCTGTTGGTTGTCGATGATGCCCATGGGTTTGGATTAGGCTACGGTACGGGTTATGAAAATATTGATATTGTCACGACAAGTTTATCAAAAGCAATGGGGGCACACGGGGGACTTATTTTATGTTCCTATGTGATTCGAGAGATGTTGATTAATACCGCACGACCCCTCATTTATTCAAATTGTTTGCCCACAATGAATCTGTTTTTAATTCAAGAGCAGTTTCGGGCTCTTCAAAACGCAGATTTTGAAAGAAGACAATTACATCAAAATATTCAGTACTTTAATGACATGAATGAAAATACAGAACACACTTTAACATCAATTAAAACGGTGACATATGAAAATGTACATACTGCCAAAGCCATGCATAGTCAGTTACTGGATTCAGGATTTTGGGTGAGTTTATTTCGACCACCGACAGTCGCAACGCCAGCGTTAAGAATGTCGTTAAGTGCATTTCATGAACAAGAAGACATTATGCGTTTACACACTATACTCAAAAAAGGAGACACCCCTCATGTATAGTATTAAAATGCGTGCTTCAGAAGATAACCAACATATCAGTGGCGCAGAGACGATTTGTGAAGCGAAGGATATTGAACAAGTCATCGCCGCATATTTTCATAAAGGCTTCCAACATGAAAATGGAGACGCTGATTTTTTAAATTTAAAAATTGAAAAAATCACTTCACCACTTGTTCAACTCCAAGCGTTACCTATTATCGAGGTACAATCACAAACTTTTAAACAACTCGCGTTAGATAGGAAAATTACTGATAAAGCAATGGAGCAAGCATGGCGGTATATTACGAACCCAACGTGTTATCGAGGAGCGATTATTCTCGATGCTACTACAGGTGAAAGGTTAGATAACTTTGGGGAGCGGGGGTGTCGTGTGACGCATTTTTGTTTCCAACACCAAAGTTCCAAATCACCTCTGAATGAACGCGTGAGAGATGCGCTTTCTATTGCCTCTATTATTCAATCGAACGAAGGGGTTGTGGGAGAGCTGTGTGTTTCTGATGATGTGAACTACACCACGGGCTATTTTGCTGATGCAAAGGGGTATCATCGCTTGCACAATGTAAAAATGAAAGGTTCTCGTGTCGGAGGACGAATCATTTTTGTGAATCAGAAATTTCAGCTAGAGTCATTTCTTTATTTTTGCCAACAACAACCCAAACGGGTGATATATTAAAGGCGTATGCGAATCATCGCACACGCCTTTTTTACATGTCTTTATATTATAAGAAAAATGTCGTAAATAGATAAGCACTAATACCTGCGAGTAAGCAGTAAAGGAGGGCAGGGCCTAAGGTTTTACGGATAACACTACCTTCTTTACCTGCCATATTTACTACCGCACACACCGCAACTACGTTATGCACACAAATCATGTTGCCGGCAGCCGCACCGATAATTTGTGCAGCAAGGACAGTAGTTGTATTCCCTTCAATCGCAGCGGCTATATTCGCTTGAACAGGAGCAAAAGTTAATGTTGAAACAGTGGCACTTCCCGTAATGAAAGAACCTAAAGCGCCGAGGAAAGGTGCCACGAAGAGCCACATTTGGCCAAACGTTGACGCCATACCATTCGCAATGTATTCTGGCATACTGATTAAGTCTTTGGTGTTAATACCAGAATTACTAAAGACGTGAACCATCGCGAGGGTCGCGATTAAAGTGATTCCTGTAATACGAATGGTTTTAATCGAATCTTTACACGCTTTCGTGAAGTTTTTCATTGATTTGCGTTGAATGAGTACCGCAAGAAAAGCTGCGACGACTAAAATCGTTCCTGGAGAATATAAGACTTCCCAACTGGAAGAAATCGATTCATAACCTAAAATGTTGTTCCATGATAAGTTGAAGACCGATGTCGTAAATGCCTTAACGGGTGCAACCACACGTGTCAATAATAGTAAAGCAACAACAATTAGGTACGGAGACCACGCTGAAAGCAAACTCATTTGATGCGTTGCTTGTGGTTTCGACTCATAAACTTCAGATAAAGCGTCTTTCCATTCATTTTTTGGCACAAGCCATCCTTTTTTAGCTGTGAACACTGCAACAATAATCGTTGTCAATGAACTTAAAATAGAAACAAATTCTGGACCTGTTAATAACGCATAAGCCAAAGCGGAAAGGACGTAGGTAACACCAATTAACAACGTCCAAGGTAAAATTTCTAAAATTGCTTTTAATTTATCACTTTTCCCAAAGAAAACAATCATTGTAATGACAATAATGCTTGGTATTAAAATACCACTTAATAAGTCAAGCATCGTAATACGAATGGCCGTTTCTGAAAACAAATGGGCATTCGCATTCTTTAAGGTACTTAAGCCAACAATAACAGGCGTGCCTACTGCGCCAAATGATACTGCAACACTATCCGCAATCAACGCGGTCGCCACACTTGTTAAGGGTTTGAACCCTAAAGCCACCATTAAAGGTGCAGTTACCATGGCAGGTGTACCAAAACCTGAAGCCCCTTCGATTAATGACCCGAATAAAAACGCCACAATAATAACTTGTACACGCATATCACCGGATACATTTTGGAAACCCGCATTGATACGATCAACGGCTGATGTTTCTCTCAATGTATTTAATAATGTGAGTGCACCAAACAATATTAAGATAATCGTTAACGTTTTATGTATCCCCTGTAAAAAAGAAGCAGCAATGACGCCAGCTTCGATGCCCCATGCAAACATTCCTAAAATCGTTACTACAACTGCACTAATCGTCATCCCAACTAAAGCAGACATACGTAGTAAGACTAAAAAGATGAATGGAACAATAACTGCACTTAATGCCACAAGCATTAACATAGTTCCCACCTCGAATTTCAATTTTTCAAACTACATTCAACACTCATCTGATGACCAGATGATAGTGATATGCAAATTGTAAGCGTTTTTCTGAATTTATTCAACTGTACACTTAAGGATTATGTAATTAAATGAAACGATTTCATAAAAAATACTTATTTTAAACTAAAGAAGGAATATCGACAGTTCAAATTCAGAAAAACAGTGTAGTTTTTCTTCTTATTTAAATATAATAATGGGCATGTTTACTTGGGGTATGCAAGCTTTTATTTAAGGGTGTGAAAACGCTTGAATTAACGAAATGAAATGATAATGATTCGAAAATATTATGATAAAAAAATATAGACACAACAAGAAATAAGATATAGAATATAGCAATCAATTGTTTATTTTTAAAATCACTTAAGCACACAACAATTAATTATTACGATTTTTAGTTCCAAACATACATAAATGACAAATTAAGTGCATTACAAGATGAGGTATCGTGCATTTGACCCATGAACAAAAAATTCAACAGTGACAAATCTCTGTAGCACAATGTTTTCATTAGTTTTCAAATATGTTCATGAGACAAATGGACAAACCAAAATTATTTTTGAATTAGTCATTTCTATTTAATGATTAAAAAAATTAACGAAACAAGACAATTTTGTTGTGAAAATCAAATAATTAGGATGCAACTTATGTGAAGCTAGAATTTTCAGACAATTGATAATAAAGCTTTTCTAGCACGTCGATAGATTGAATTGCTAGAACAATTTCAAAGAAAAGTATAACTAAAAATAATTTGTTTAAATATATATCTTTTTTATATTAAAACCATAGAAAGAAACGGACTAAATTATAAAAAAATTTAAGTTGCTCCAAATTTAAAATGGGTATATGATGTAAAAGTATATTTTTAGTTTTAAAGTAGTGGGATAATTTTTCGGAAATAAAGAGAAGGTTAAAAGTTTCCCGAATACATTAACGGGAGTTTTGCAATGACAAAAAAATTAAGGGAATTTAAAAGAAGTTTTGGTCAAGAAAAAGCAAGAGTGAAATTGTACAAATCCGGTAAAAACTGGGTTAAAGCTGGCATTAAGGAAATTCAATTGCTCCGTTTAATGGGTCTGCCATTTTTAACGGAGAAAGTAGAAAAAGAAGATGAGGGACCACAAAATATCGGTGGATTCATCAAAAGAAACGCATTGAAAACAACTGCCTTAACAGGCGGGATGTTTACCGTTAATATGTTGCATGATCAACATGCTTTCGCTGCTTCTGAAGCCCCTGTAACGTCAGAACTTACGACGCAAAGTCAAACAGTCGGAGATCAAACGTCTGTAACGATTGAACAATCACAATCGACAACTGACAGCCAAGCATCAACGTCTGTAACAAGTGATGCATCAACTTCTACTGCAAGTGAGAGCAGTGCGTCATCTGAGCGTCAGACTTCAACAGATAGCCAAAGCACGTCTACAAAGGACAGCCAATCAACATCAACAGACAGTCAAAGCACGTCTACAAAAGACAGTCAAGCAACATCAACAGATAGTCAGAGTATGTCTACAAAGGATAGCCGAAGTACATCGTCTGATAGCAAAAGTCAAAGCACTTCTTCGGAGAGTACGTCAAAAAGCACGAGTACGAGCGATTCCTCATCAACAAGCAGTAAGTCTGGTAGCCAATCAACAGACGCTACCTCGACGAGTGCGACATCGACTTCGGCATCATTGTCAACCTCTGATAGCACAAGTCAAAGTACAGCACCGTTATCATTACGTTCATTAAGCCTAAGAGCAGCGCCGACAACATTTGCTGCTGTCGCTGCAACAGCACCTGTGACACAGACATATACGGGAACAGGCACAGATACATTGTATAAATTGCCAATTTATTACAAGTTGATCGTGACAAGTGATGGTACGGCATTAAACTTCACGTACTATGTATCTTATGACAATCCCAATACCGCCACAGTGGAAAAACCATCAGATATAGCACTTTCTGCAAATATTAAAAATACAAATGATAGCTTGCAAACAATGTTGAATTTGGGTAGCGGCTATGGACAACCGTCAGCGGTGACACAGTCTATTACTACAGGGGGCTATACAACAACGAACGAAAATCTAATTGCTCCTGCTACGACACCAATGCAAAGTAATGGTAGTGGTTATTATTGGCAAGGGTTACCTGCGATGAATGGTACGTATGCACGTTTAGGTGATGCCATTATGGCAAAGTGGTCAGTGCCGATTACCAATCCTAACGGCGATTTAAATTGGACATTCTCACCTTATGCCAGTCGAACAGGGGCAACATTGCCAAACTATTTTACAGGGGCAGTCACTGGGAATGATCCTGTAACAAGTACATCATTGAGTAACTCAACGAACGCATCGATAAGTGCATCAACAAGTACGTCACTCAGTAACTCAAGAAGTGCGTCATTAAGTACGTCATTAAGTACATCGTTGAGTGCATCACAAAGTGCGTCAACAAGCGCGTCATTAAGTACATCGTTGAGTGCATCACAAAGTGCGTCAACAAGCGCATCATTAAGTACATCATTGAGTGAATCAGAAAGCGAAAGTATTTCTACTTCCATAAGCGAATCAACGAGCATTTCACTCTCACTATCAGAGTCAATAAGTAATTCAGAATCACTTAGTACGTCAACGTCAGTATCAGATTCAGAAAGTGAAAGTACCTCAACTTCATTGAGCGAATCAACAAGTACATCAATTTCATTATCAGAGTCAGTAAGCATTTCTGCATCACTGAGTGAGTCGACAAGCACGTCAGTGAGTGATTCAGAATCAGTGAGCACGTCAACGTCGATTTCAGATTCAGAAAGTGCGAGTACTTCAACATCATTAAGCGAATCAACAAGCACTTCTGTGAGCGATTCAGAATCAGTGAGCACATCGACATCAATCTCGGATTCGGAAAGTGCAAGCACATCAGTTTCATTGAGTGAATCAACAAGCACGTCAGTGAGTGATTCAGAATCAGTGAGCACGTCAACGTCGATTTCAGATTCAAAAAGCGTAAGTACTTCAACTTCATTAAGTGAATCAACGAGCACATCAGTGAGTGACTCAGAATCAGTGAGTACTTCAACGTCAATTTCAGATTCGGAAAGTGCAAGTACTTCAACTTCGTTGAGCGAATCAACAAGTACATCTGTAAGTGACTCAGAATCAATTAGTGCATCAACATCAGTATCAGACTCAGAAAGTTTGAGTACTTCAGTTTCATTAAGTGAATCGACAAGCACGTCAGTGAGCGATTCCGAATCGGTTAGCACTTCAACATCAGCATCGGATTCAGAAAGTGCAAGTACATCGACTTCATTGAGTGAGTCAACGAGCACTTCTGTTAGCGATTCAGAATCGATTAGCACGTCAACATCAATCTCGGATTCGGAAAGTGCAAGCACATCAGTTTCATTGAGTGAATCAACAAGTACTTCAGTGAGTGATTCCGAATCGATCAGTACTTCAACATCTGTATCGGGCTCAGAAAGTACAAGTACTTCAACATCATTGAGTGAGTCAACGAGCACTTCTGTTAGCGATTCAGAATCGATTAGCACGTCAACATCAATCTCGGATTCGGAAAGTGCAAGGCAAGCACAGTTTCAGTTGCCACCCTGAGTGAATCAACAAGTACTTCAGTGAGTGATTCCGAATCGATCAGTACTTCAACATCTGTATCGGACTCAGAAAGTACAAGTACTTCAACATCATTGAGTGAGTCAACGAGTACTTCAGTGATCGATTCTGAATCAGCGAGTACGTCAACATCAGTATCAGATTCAGAAAGTGCAAGCACATCAACATCGATCTCAGATTCAGAAAGTGTAAGTACTTCAACGTCATTAAGTGAGTCAACAAGTACATCAGTAAGTGACTCAGAGTCTGTAAGCACGTCAACGTCAATCTCGGATTCAGAGAGTGCGAGCACATCAACTTCACTAAGTGCATCAACAAGCACGTCAGTAAGCGATTCAGAATCAGTGAGCACTTCAACGTCTATCTCAGACTCAGAAAGTGCGAGTACTTCAGTTTCATTAAGTGAGTCGACAAGTACTTCAGTAAGTGATTCAGAAAGTGTAAGCGCATCAACTTCGTTGAGTGAGTCAACAAGTACGTCCGTAAGTGATTCAGAATCAGTGAGTACGTCAACATCAATCTCAGATTCCGAAAGCACAAGTACTTCAGTTTCATTAAGTGAGTCAACAAGCACGTCAGTAAGCGACTCAGAATCGGTGAGCACGTCGACATCTGTGTCAGACTCAGCAAGTGCAAGTACATCGACTTCATTGAGTGAGTCAACGAGCACTTCTGTGAGCGATTCCGAATCGATTAGCACGTCAACATCAGTATCAGATTCAGAAAGTGCGAGTACTTCAACATCATTAAGCGAATCAACAAGCACTTCTGTGAGCGATTCCGAATCAGTGAGCACATCGACATCAATCTCGGATTCGGAAAGTGCAAGCGCATCAACTTCGTTGAGTGAGTCAACAAGTACGTCAGTAATTGACTCAGAATCAGTGAGCAGTTCAACGTCTATCTCAGACTCAGAAAGCGTAAGTACGTCAACATCGATCTCAGATTCCGAAAGTGTAAGTACTTCTACATCGTTAAGTGAGTCAACGAGCATGTCAGTGAGCGATTCCGAATCGATCAGTACTTCAACATCTGTATCGGATTCAGAGAGCGCAAGTACCTCAACGTCACTAAGTGAATCGATAAGCACATCAGTAAGTGATTCAGAATCAATCAGTACTTCAACATCAGTATCAGATTCAGAGAGTACGAGCACATCAACATCACTAAGTGAGTCAACAAGCACATCAGTGAGTGACTCAGAATCAGTGAGTACATCAACATCTGTATCAGATTCAGAAAGCGTAAGTACATCGACTTCATTAAGCGAATCGACAAGTACATCAGTGAGTAACTCAGAATCGGTTAGCACATCAACATCAGTGTCAGACTCAGAGAGCGTAAGTACTTCAACATCGTTGAGTGAATCAACAAGTACGTCATTAAGCGATTCAGAATCAGTGAGCACATCAACGTCAATCTCGGATTCAGAGAGTGCAAGCACATCAACTTCAATCTCGGATTCAGAGAGCGCAAGTACTTCAACATCACTAAGCGAATCGACAAGTACGTCAGTAAGCGACTCAGAATCGGTGAGCACGTCAACATCAGTGTCAGACTCAGAAAGTGTAAGTACTTCTACATCATTAAGTGAGTCAACAAGCACATCGGTAAGTGATTCAGAATCATTGAGCACATCAACGTCAATCTCAGACTCAGCAAGCGTAAGTACTTCAACATTATTAAGTGAATCGACAAGCACATCAGTGAGCGATTCAGAATCAGTGAGCACCTCAACGTCAGTATCAGATTCAGAGAGTGCAAGTACTTCAACTTCATTGAGTGAGTCAACAAGTACCTCAGTAAGCGATTCAGAATCGATCAGCACGTCAACGTCAGTATCAGACTCAGAAAGTACAAGTACATCGGCTTCATTAAGTGAATCGACAAGTACGTCGATAAGCGATTCAGAATCAGCGAGTACATCAACATCGTTGAGTGAATCAACAAGTACGTCAGTGAGCGACTCAGAATCGGTTAGCACATCAACGTCAATTTCTGATTCCGAAAGCGCAAGTACATCAACTTCATTAAGTGAGTCGACAAGTACGTCAGTGAGTGATTCAGAATCAGCGAGTACGTCAACATCAGTATCAGATTCAGAGAGCGCAAGCACATCGACTTCATTAAGTGAGTCAACAAGCACATCAGTAAGCGATTCAGAATCAGTGAGCACATCAACATCAGTTTCTGATTCAGAGAGTGCGAGTACTTCAACATCACTAAGTGAATCAACAAGCACGTCAGTGAGCGATTCCGAATCGGTTAGTACCTCAACGTCACTTTCAGATTCCGAAAGTGCGAGTACATCGACTTCACTAAGCGAATCAACAAGCACATCAGTGAGTGATTCAGAATCGATTAGTACATCAACGTCAATTTCAGATTCCGAAAGCGCAAGTACATCAACGTCAATTTCAGATTCCGAAAGCGCAAGTACATCGACTTCACTAAGTGAATCGACAAGCACATCTGTTAGCGATTCAGAATCAGTGAGTACGTCAACATCAGTGTCAGACTCAGAAAGTGTAAGTACTTCTACATCATTAAGTGAGTCAACAAGCACGTCAGTGAGTGACTCAGAGTCAGTGAGTACATCAACATCTGTATCGGATTCAGAAAGCACAAGTACCTCAACGTCACTAAGTGAATCGACAAGCACATCTGTTAGCGATTCAGAATCAGTGAGTACGTCAACATCAGTATCAGATTCAGAGAGTGCGAGCACATCAACTTCGTTGAGTGAGTCAACAAGTACATCAGTAAGTGATTCAGAGTCAGTGAGCACATCAACGTCAATTTCAGATTCCGAAAGCGCAAGTACATCGACTTCACTAAGTGAGTCAACAAGTACATCATTAAGCGACTCAGAATCAGTAAGTACATCAACGTCAGTGAGCGACTCAGAATCTGTAAGCACTTCAACATCATTAAGTGAGTCGACAAGCACTTCAGTAAGTGATTCAGAATCAGCGAGCACGTCGACATCAATCTCTGATTCAGAAAGTGCAAGTACATCAACTTCACTAAGCGAATCGACAAGTATATCAGTAAGCAATTCCGAATCAGTGAGCACTTCAGCATCTATCTCAGATTCAGCAAGTGAGAGCACATCAATTTCATTAAGTGAGTCAACAAGCACGTCAGTAAGTGACTCAGAATCAGTAAGCACATCAACGTCAATCTCGGATTCAGAGAGCGCAAGTACTTCAACATCACTAAGCGAATCGACAAGTACGTCAGTAAGCGACTCAGAATCGGTGAGCACGTCAACATCAGTGTCAGACTCAGAAAGTGTAAGTACTTCTACATCATTAAGTGAGTCAACAAGCACGTCAGTGAGTGACTCAGAGTCAGTGAGTACATCAACATCTGTATCGGATTCAGAAAGCACAAGTACTTCAACATCGTTGAGTGAATCAACAAGTACATCAGTGAGCGATTCAGAATCGGTGAGCACGTCGACATCTGTGTCAGACTCAGCAAGTGCAAGTACATCGACTTCATTGAGTGAGTCAACGAGCACTTCTGTGAGCGATTCCGAATCGATTAGCACGTCAACGTCTGTATCGGATTCCGAAAGCGCAAGTACATCGACTTCATTAAGTGAATCGACAAGTACATCAGTGAGTGATTCAGAATCGGTTAGCACATCAATATCTGTTTCAGATTCGGAAAGCGTAAGTACTTCAACGTCACTAAGTGAGTCAACAAGTACATCAGTGAGCGATTCAGAATCATTGAGCATGTCAACGTCTGTATCGGATTCCGAAAGCGCAAGTACATCGACTTCATTAAGTGAATCGACAAGTACATCAGTGAGTGATTCAGAATCGGTTAGCACATCAATATCTGTTTCAGATTCGGAAAGCGTAAGTACTTCAACGTCACTAAGTGAGTCAACAAGTACATCAGTAAGTGAATCAGAATCAGCGAGTACGTCAACATCGGTTTCAGACTCGGAAAGTGCAAGTACATCGACTTCATTGAGTGAATCAACAAGTACATCAGTAAGTGATTCAGAATCAGTGAGTACATCAACGTCTGTATTGGATTCGGAAAGCGTAAGTGCTTCTACATCACTAAGTGATTCAGCAAGCACATCAGTAAGTACATCAACATCTGTATCAGATTCGGAAAGTGTGAGCACGTCGACATCAGTATCGGATTCAGAGAGTGTAAGTACATCAACTTCACTAAGTGAATCAATAAGTACATCTGTAAGTGACTCAGAGTCAGTGAGCACGTCAACATCAGTATCGGATTCAGAAAGTGCAAGTACGTCAACTTCACTAAGTGAATCGACAAGCACATCTGTTAGCGATTCCGAATCAATCAGCACGTCAACATCAGTATCGGATTCAGAAAGTGTAAGTACTTCAACTTCATTGAGTGAATCGACAAGTACGTCAGTGAGCGATTCCGAATCAGTGAGCACATCAACATCAATCTCAGATTCGGAAAGCGCAAGTACTTCAACTTCATTGAGTGAATCGACAAGTACATCAGTAAGCGACTCAGAATCAGTAAGCACGTCCACGTCAATTTCAGATTCCGAAAGTGCAAGCACATCAACTTCACTAAGTGAGTCGACAAGCACTTCAGTAAGTGATTCAGAATCGGTTAGCACGTCAACGTCGATCTCAGACTCAGAAAGTACAAGTACTTCAACATCATTGAGTGAGTCAGCAAGTACATCAGTGAGTGATTCAGAATTATTGAGTACGTCAACATCAGTGTCAGATTCGGAAAGTGGAAGCACATCGACTTCACTAAGTGAGTCAACAAGTACATCAGTAAGCGATTCAGAATCAGTTAGCGCATCAACATCAATCTCAGATTCGGAAAGCGTAAGTACATCAACGTCATTAAGTGAGTCGACAAGTACATCAGTGAGCACATCAACATCAGTGTCAAACTCAGAAAGCGTAAGTACATCAACTTCATTGAGTGAATCAACAAGTACTTCTGTGAGTGATTCAGAGTCAGTAAGTACGTCAACAGCAATCTCAGATTCAGAAAGCGTAAGCACTTCAACTTCGTTGAGCGAATCGACAAGCACATCTGTGAGTGACTCAGAGTCCTTAAGCACATCAACGTCAATTTCAGATTCGGAAAGTGGAAGCACATCGACTTCACTAAGTGAGTCAACAAGTACATCAGTGAGCACATCAACATCAGTGTCAAACTCAGAAAGCGTAAGTGCATCAACTTCATTGAGTGAATCAACAAGCACATCTGTGAGTGACTCAGAATCAGTAAGTACGTCAACATCAGTTTCAGATTCCGAAAGCGCAAGCACGTCAACTTCATTGAGTGAGTCAGCAAGTACATCAGTGAGTGATTCAGAATCATTGAGTACGTCAACATCAATCTCAGATTCGGAAAGTGCGAGCACATCAGTTTCATTAAGTGAATCAACAAGCACTTCAGTAAGCGACTCAGCATCAGTAAGTACGTCAACATCAGTGTCAGATTCGGAAAGTGGAAGCACATCGACTTCACTAAGTGAGTCAACAAGTACATCAGTAAGTGATTCAGAATCAGTGAGCACATCAACATCAATCTCAGATTCAGCAAGTGCGAGCACATCAGTTTCATTAAGTGAATCGACAAGCACATCTGTTAGCGATTCCGAATCAATCAACACGTCAACATCAGTATCGGCTTCAGAAAGTGTAAGTACTTCAACTTCATTGAGTGAATCGACAAGTACGTCAGTGAGCGATTCCGAATCAGTGAGCACATCAACATCAATCTCAGATTCGGAAAGCGCAAGTACTTCAACTTCATTGAGTGAATCGACAAGTACATCAGTAAGCGACTCAGAATCAGTAAGCACGTCCACGTCAATTTCAGATTCCGAAAGTGCAAGCACATCAACTTCACTAAGTGAGTCGACAAGCACTTCAGTAAGTGATTCAGAATCGGTTAGCACGTCAACGTCGATCTCAGACTCAGAAAGTACAAGTACTTCAACTTCATTAAGTGAGTCAACAAGCACATCAGTAAGCGACTCAGAATCAGTAAGCACTTCAACATCTGTATCAGACTCAGAAAGTGTGAGTACTTCAACTTCATTGAGTGAGTCAGCAAGTACATCAGTGAGTGATTCAGAATTATTGAGTACGTCAACATCAGTGTCAGATTCGGAAAGCGTAAGTACATCAACGTTATTAAGTGAGTCGACAAGTACATCAGTGAGCGATTCAGAATCAGTGAGCACATCAACATCAGTGTCAAACTCAGAAAGCGTAAGTACTTCAACATCAATCTCAGATTCAGAAAGCGTAAGCACTTCAACTTCGTTGAGCGAATCGACAAGCACATCTGTGAGTGACTCAGAGTCCGTAAGCACATCAACGTCAATTTCTGATTCAGAAAGTTTAAGTACTTCAACTTCATTAAGTGAGTCAACAAGCACATCTGTGAGTGACTCAGAATCAGTAAGTACGTCAACATCAATATCAGATTCAGCAAGTGCAAGTGCATCGACTTCATTGAGTGAATCAACAAGCACTTCAGTGAGTGATTCAGAATCAGTAAGTACGTCAACATCAGTTTCTGATTCAGAGAGTGCGAGCACATCAACTTCGTTGAGTGAGTCAACAAGCACGTCAGTGAGTGACTCAGAGTCAGTGAGTACATCAACATCTGTATCGGATTCCGAAAGCGTAAGTACTTCAGTTTCATTGAGTGAATCAACAAGCACATCAGTAAGCGATTCAGAATCAGTGAGCACATCAACATCAGTATCGGATTCAGAGAGCGCAAGTACTTCAACTTCGTTGAGCGAATCGACAAGCACATCTGTGAGTGACTCAGAGTCCGTAAGCACATCAACGTCAATTTCTGATTCAGAAAGTTTAAGTACTTCAACTTCATTAAGTGAGTCAACAAGCGCGTCAGTAAGTGACTCCGAAAGTGTAAGTGCTTCAACTTCATTGAGTGAATCGACAAGTACGTCAGTAAGTGATTCAGAATCAGTGAGTACATCAACGTCAGTGTCAGATTCCGAAAGTGTAAGTACTTCAGCGTCATTAAGTGAGTCGACAAGTACATCAGTGAGCGATTCAGAATCAGTGAGCACGTCAACATCAGTATCGGATTCCGAAAGCGTAAGTACATCAACTTCATTAAGCGACTCAACAAGCACGTCAGTGAGTAGCTCAGAATCAATCAGTACTTCAACATCAGTATCAGATTCCGAAAGTGTAAGTACATCGACTTCATTGAGTGAGTCAACAAGCACATCAGTGAGTTATTCAGAATCAGTGAGTACGTCAACATCAGTATCGGATTCAGCAAGTGCAAGTACGTCAATAAGTGATTCAGAAAGCGTAACTACTTCAACATCACTAAGTGAGTCAACAAGTACATCAGTGAGCGACTCAGCATCGGTTAGTACATCAACGTCAATTTCAGATTCCGAAAGTGTAAGTACTTCAACTTCATTAAGCGAATCGACAAGTATTTCGTTAAGCAATAATGACTCGACAGTTACTTCAACAGGTACTGGTGAAAGCCACTCAATGAGTGAAATTGATGTCACAAGTGTTAGTGTTTCACTGTCTGAAAGTATCAGTGCATCATTAAGTGAATCAGTGAGCACATCAACATCTGTATCAGACTCAACAAGCGTAAGCACGTCAACATCATTAAGTGAGTCAACGAGTGCATCATTAAGTGACTCAAGCTCAGCAAGCGCATCAGACTCTACTACAACGTCTGTAAGTCAATCAGCGTCAAGTGTGACATCAACATCGTTATCGACTTCAGATTCAACAAGTGGATCAATGTCATCCTCTGAATCTCAAGCACCGTTTATCGGTAGCACATCTATGAATCAAGGTGACAACACAACGACAGCACAACAGGCAAAAGTGACTGAAAAAGCGCAGTTACCTGATACAGGTCAAGCGACAAGCAACAATGGATTAGTTGGGGCGGTTGCCGCAATGTTGGCTGGATTAGGTTTACTCAGAAAATCAAAAAAAGATAAAAAGAAAGCAACGAAGTCTAACAAATAATAAATAGACAACATGGGTTAAAGAGGCTAGACACAAGTGAACTTTGGAAAATTTGCCAGAGACTCGTGCTTCTAGCCTCTTTGGCAACATGTTATTAAAAGAGGGTTAATGTGAAGAATAATCTATTTTTTCGTATTTTAGGACAATACGAATATAAAATTTTACATAAACGTATATTATTTACGTTGTTCATATTATTGATATACATATTCGGTAGTCACATTTCTATCGTTAGCTCAGATAAAATGAATGCGCAAGAAAATTCATTTTATAAACTTGCGGTGTCAAATATGGGCGGGGACTTGCATACACTCAATATTTTTTCGCTAGGTCTTGGACCGTGGTTAACCGCAATGATCTTTTTAATGTTGTTACGTTACCGTAATTTTGAAAAAGCGATGCGCCAAACGCGTAAAGAAAAACACTACCAAGAAAAATTATTGACGCTCGCCTTATGTATTGTTCAAGGTTATTTTATGATTCATCAATCAGTGGTGAAAGATCATATTAAAGAAGCAAATGTCTTATTGCTTTTGTTAGTTGTTGTGACCGGTGCGATGTTATTGGTTTGGATGGCGGATCAAAATGTACGCTATGGGATTGCAGGGCCTATGCCGATTGTGCTTCTCAGTATTGTGCGGTCGATTTTTAATCAACGTCTCCCTGAACTTCACGTCCAAACATTTATTTTAGTGACCATCATTGTCCTTGTTATAGTTGCTTTATTTGTTTTATTACTCATTGAATTGGTCGAATATCGTTTAAACTATCGAGACATCATGCATATAACGGATACACGAACGCCTTCTTATTTGGCTTGGAAATTAAATCCGGCGGGCAGTATTTCAATTATGATCAGTTTATCTGTCTTTATTCTTCTTAATAGTGTCATCAATTTAATTATTGGTTTCGTGACGGGGAAGACAACGCATATCGCATTTTTAAGTTTCAATAATGCGATAGGAATTACTGTCTATATTTTGATGCAAATAATTTTAGGTTATTGGATGTCACGTTTGTTGATTAATACTAAGCAAAAGACGAAAGATTTTTTGAAAAGTGGCAACTATTTTGTCGGTGTGTATCCAGGTACTGAGACGGACGCTTTCTTAAACAGTAAAGCACGTCGCATTTGTTGGACAGGTTCGATAATTGTCGGTTTGATTATTGGTATTCCTTTGTATTGCACGTTATTTGTCCCTCAACTTTCACAACAAATCTATTTTGCAATTCAATTGATTATCATGGTCTACATCAGTATTAATATCGCTGAAACTTTGCGGACGTATTTGTATTTTGATAAGTATCAACAGTTTTTGACTAAATATTGGTAAGGAGATTTTTCATGAAACGTTTTATCCCGGCGTGGTATAGCTCACATCAATGGTGGGAAAGTCAAGCAGAGCCTTTTTATCGTAAGCGTTCGATTACAGAGTTTGATGATTTGATTAGTTTAATGGCGATGCATCAAAAAAATGACTGTGATTTCGAAATGATGATTCTCAATTATAGTCCGCATTTGCGCACGTTTTTACATCGTCATGATTTGTTTGAATCAAAGTATTGGTCTGTTTTTGATGAAATTCAAGGATTTACGCATCAAACCCCACAATCTGTAGATTATAGACAACTCAATTGGCCAAGTGGTACGGAATTCGTGTATACGCCTTACCTCATTCGGGCGATTACCGCTAAAAATCGTTATTCCAATATTTACTTTAGTCAAGAAGGTTATTTAATTTGGATTGAGGACTTTGAAAATCAAACCAAATGTCGACGTTTTGTTTTTGATGATCGTGGATGCTTATCCAGTGTGCTTTATTTTGATGCGCAAGGTACGCCACAAACGCTTCGTTACATGACGCAAGATGGGGATTGGATTTTAGAGGAAAATCTCGTTCAAGGAACTGTGGCGGTACACGAAAAATATGAAATTCATTTTTCAAAATACACCTATTCGACGATGTCAGAGGTCATTCAAGAATATTTGGGCTATCATCGAGACCGTACGATGAACGATTTAGATGAAATCATTATTGCTGCAGATGTTCGACATAACGCTTTGATTACGAAGACGTTCAAGACACAGCGTTTATGTTTTTCTTTATTCCAACAGCGTAATCTAGACATGACTGAGCACGACTTGCAAACTATAGAAGCGGGGCAAAGTTGGCTTGTGGATACCCGGGAAAATGAACGGAGACTTGAAAAATATAAAGCCAAACATCATTTATCGAATCGTCTCATGCGGATTACGCCTTTTGATGCACAAGTCATGCCAAACCGCAGTAATCAGTTACATGAAACGTATATTGGTTTATGGATAGACGGTCTCAGCGAATCACAATTAAAAAGTGTGCTCCCACAACTTGTCCATTATATGGAACAACATGAAGAGGTGCGCCTCGTCCTACTCACAGAATGGGAAAAACATCGTGTCTCTCGATGGTTGCTTAACGAAATTACAGCGATTAATGACCGTTTTAATCATAAGAAAGATCTTCCTGAAGAACTTATGGAATTGATGAAAGAAGTTGAAGAAGTCGTTTACATCGAACTGAAAATGGTGCCTTTTGAATTAGACATTGTCGAAGCGATGACGACCCTCCGTATTGTCATCGATTTATCAGAAGAACCGGATTTGTTTTTACAAATCTGTTGTCTAGGTGCAGGGTTGCCTCAAATCAATCAAACGGAGACAGATTATGTCCAACCAGGGACGAATGGATTAGTCATCAATACGGAACAAGCGTTAATTCCAGCTTTAGATTATTTTTTAACGCACTTAAAACATTGGAATCATTCCTATGCGTATTCGCAGAAACTGGCTAAAAATTATGCTTCTGAAAAAATAATCGACCAGTTAAATCAATTGATTGAAGGTGGAGAGTATGGCGCGTAAATTTAGAGTGCTCCAAATTGGAGGGCACGACTATGGTCCTCATTTTGAAGATGACAAGAACACAGATTGGGATTATTTGAATCCACAAATTTTTAGTAATTATGAAGATTATAAGCGAGCAGTCAAAGATACCATTTATGTTCATGGTCAATTTAATTTGATTTTTGTCCAAACTCCTTTTTCTGAAGGGCTAATGGAAACTTTGGAAGTCGCAAGTCAACCCTATACGACCTATGTAGATAGTCAGTTTTGGGATGATCAATTTGAAGCACATCCTCTTGTCACACAACGTATTATACGTCCACTTGAATACAAAGATTTAAATGATTTATATGAAAAGTTAAAATCGGTGACGTTCTCAGGACAATATGGAGATAAATTGTCGCCTAAATTTTGTATGGTCAACCCGTCCTTTCAAGGCACAGCTGACTATGTCGGGAATAAAGCTTTAGTGCTTTCAGGGGACTTTGGAGAGGAGATGACGCCGATTTTGTCTTGGCAAAAGCATCTCTTCTATGATGAAGGTAAAGTGATTCAAGTTTGGCCAGAGTTCACGTTGTCAGGAAATGTTGAGGTTGAATTTGTGTTTCGTCTTATTTCCTCAGGGACGGCAGAGAATATTGTCGAAGAGTTTGTTTCATCTCATCATGATTTAGCGACACCTTTAGAAATTCCGAGACGTACCCACGATGCTTATATTGTATTGAGTGCACGTGCGAAAGGGCAAGGGACGTTTGAAATGGGAGCCATGCATAAACGCTGGTCACGTTTAGAGATGGGACAGTTTATTTTAGGTGGCCAACGCTATGCCGATGCGAATAGAGATGAATTCATTCATTATTTCAATCCTGGGGACATGAAACCACCGCTCAACGTTTATTTTAGTGGTTATCGTTCTGCGGAAGGATTTGAAGGCTATTTTATGATGAATCGTTTTAAAGCACCGTTTATACTCATCGGTGATCCTCGAATTGAAGGTGGGGCCTTCTATTTAGGCTCTGAAGAATATGAATCGGCGATAAAGCAAGTGATTCAAGACGGACTCGATCGCCTTGGGTTTGCGCCAGATGAGTTGATTTTATCAGGATTGTCGATGGGGTCATTTGGTGCATTGTATTACGGCACACAACTGAATCCGGCAGGGATTGTCGTGGGTAAACCATTAATCAATATAGGGACGGTGGCGGAGAATATGCCCCTGCTTCGTCCGGAAGATTTTGGGACTGCACTCGACGTCCTTTTGAAAAATGAATCCGGTCTTAAGCAAGAGGATATCGACCGGCTCAATCAAAAATTTTGGCAAAAGATCGAGGCGGCTGACTTTTCAAACACGACCTTTGCGATTTCATATATGCAACATGATGATTATGATATGCATGCCTTTGACATGTTGCTTCCTATTTTGACGCGACAACATGCACGTGTGATGAGTCGAGGCGTACCGGGAAGACATAACGATGATTCACCGACAATTACAAGTTGGTTCGTCAATTTTTACAACATCATTTTGGAAAGTCGATTTGGGAGAGTGACACAACGTGCAAAATAACAGTGATACGATTCGTTGGACACAAATTACGCCATCGACGTTTATGTATGGCTCACAATTACAATTTAAAGAAGATGAAACCATTTTTAAAAATGCGCTTATGCCTTCAGGAATCGTGATTCATGAATGGCAGATGATGACCCAATATACCGCAGATAAAATGATTCCGACATTACCTATTTTAAAGAGAGGACAGACGTATCATTTTTTGTTTGACTATGAGGTTGAACCAGCGGACCATATTTATTTCAAACTCATTTTTAAACGACGTAACGGGACAGAAGCGGGTACTCAAATTATAAAGGGACACGAAGCAGACGTTGTTTATCCGAAAGACGCTTTTTCATATGTATTACAGATGATTAATGCGGCAGCACAGGACATTCGGTTTCGGACGATTAAGATTGTCCCACATGAAGGAGATGCGCTTCATCAACAATTGTCGATTTCAGAGGTTGTCAACGAAGATCAGACATTGCCGGTACGCAATATCATTTTTGTAGAAGCACAGGAATTGTCTTATGATGCGATTCGAAATATGAAAAATGTGATTGGGATTGAACATTGGCAACAAGTAGAGGAAGAGACAGTGTTTGAAAGACTGAGCCCCCTTGTTGAGGAGTTCTCACACTTACATTTTATCGGTTATCACGAAGCGTCCAATGAAATGGCCTATCACATGGCAGAAAAATTTGGAGGCACTGCCTTTATGACGCATCACCATGCACAAACTAAGCCAAGCTTCCCATCTCGACGGGGCACGGAGAGGGTAGTGTATATGGATGAAGAAAAGGATGCGATGCAATCTCTGGGCATTGTTGAAAATTTGTTAAATCCAAGTCGTTTTTTAAAGTATATCAATATCAATCAGCTGAATGGAGGGCGTCACGATGAAATTTAATATGACTCATACGATCAACCAAATGCGTCTTAAACGCCTTCGAAAAATCTTGCATCAAGTCAATAGCTATAGTGACGCGTATGCACAACTTGAAGACGTCGCACTCCAAGCAAAAACGGCTGAATTTCAAAAAGCCATTCAGGCAGGGACCTCTTTATCTCAACTGTTACCTGAGGCCTATGCGGTGATACGAGAAGCCAGTCGACGTGTACTTGGGATGTATCCCAAAGATGTCCAAGTGTTAGGGGCCATTGTGTTACATGAAGGTAATATTGCGGAAATGCAGACAGGAGAAGGCAAAACGTTAACAGCGACGATGCCACTTTATCTCAATGCGCTCACTGGAAAAGGGGCCTATTTGATTACGACGAATGATTATTTGGCACGTAGGGACTATGAAGAGATGAAACCGTTGTTTGAATGGCTCGGACTTACGATTGCCCTCGGTTTTGTAGATATTCCGGATTATGAATACATGCCAGGGGAAAAACAAAAAATTTATAGTCATGACATCATTTATACGACAAATGGTCGTTTAGGGTTTGATTATTTAATCGACAATTTGGCAGATGGTCAAGAAGGAAAATTCTTGCCCGATTTAAATTTTGGGATTATCGATGAAGCGGATTCCATTATTTTAGATTCTGCGCAAACCCCACTCGTTATTTCAGGGGCACCTCGGGTACAATCCAATTTGTTTCATATCGTGAAAGCCTTTGTAGAAACGTTAAAAAAAGACGTCCATTTCAAAATGGAAAAAACTAAAAAAGAAATTTGGCTTACGCCAGAGGGAATTGATGCGGCAAATGCCTACTTTGGTATCGAAAGCATTTATGAAGAAGGCTATTTTGACTTGGCACGTAACATTAATTTAGCGATACGTGCACGCCACTTGTTTGATGCCAATTTAGATTATTTTGTCTATAACGGGGAGGTCGTCCTCATCGACCGTATTACTGGACGTATGCTACCCGGAACAAAATTACAATCGGGTCTACATCAAGCGATTGAAGCAAAGGAAAATGTCGAATTGTCACTGGATATGAGTGTGATGGCCACGATTACGTTTCAAAATTTATTCCGTCAATTCAACGATTTTTCAGGAATGAGTGCCACAAGTAAGCTAGGTGAAAAAGAGTTTTTCGATTTGTATTCGAAAGTTGTCGTACAAATTCCGACAGATCGACCGATTGCACGTCACGATGAGGAAGACCGTGTGTTTAAAAATGCAGAAGACAAAAATAAAGCCATTTTAGAACGTGTTCAAGCGTTATATGAATCGCAACGCCCTGTCCTTTTAATCACCCGTACGGCAGAAGTGGCTGAATATTTTTCGATGGCGCTATTTGAGTTGAATATCCCTAATAACTTATTAATTGCGCAAAATGTAGCGAAAGAAGCGCAAATGATTGCCGAAGCCGGACAACTCAGTGCGGTGACAGTTGCAACGAGTATGGCAGGTCGTGGAACCGACATTAAACTAGCAGAGGGTGTCCAAGAACTTGGTGGGCTTGCGGTCATTATTAGTGAACATATGGAAAATAGTCGTGTGGACCGCCAATTGCGCGGGCGTGCAGGAAGACAAGGGGATCCGGGATCTTCTCAAATTTATATTTCACTCGAAGACTATCTCGTTAAACGATGGGGTAAAGGCCATATGTTAAATAATGACAAGCTGAATCAAGTAGACAGTGACGCGCTCCAACAAAGCCGTATGTTTCAAAAGCGCGTTCAAAAAACAGTGGCGCGTGCACAACGGGTCTCCGAAGAACATGGGGTGCTTCAACGTGAAATGGCCAACGAATATGAGAAAAGTATCAGTATTCAACGGGAATTGATTTATCAAGAACGCGATCGTGTGTTAGCACTCTGGGATATCGGACGCTTGAATTTAACACAACTTGCGGAAGAAGTATTTCGACGCGATTATCGTCAAAAAGCCCTCAACAGCCGAGAAAAATTAATCGACTATATTTATCAGCGCGTGAGTTTTCAATTTGCGGATGACTTAAGTGACCTCTCATTACACAATGAAAAAGAAGTCGTCACTTTTTTAACCAAACTATTTGAATCAACGTTACAGGCACAAGAACAAGCATTAAATGATAATTATCTTTACACACGCTTTGTACAAAAAGCGATATTAAAAGCCATAGATAGTCATTGGATTCAACAAGTCGACCATTTACAACAACTCAAAAGCAGTGTTCAAAATCGACAAAATGGCCAACGAAATGCCATTTTCGAATACCATAAAGTCGCTTTAGAATCTTTTGAAACAATGAGTACGGAAATTAAAGGGCATATCATTCATAATCTTTGCCAAAGTGTCACGACTTTTGACAAAGAAGGGAAGCTCGTCGTACATTTTCCAAATTAAAGAGGTGGGAGTAGCGTGACAATTTACAATATCAATTTTGGCATTGGATGGGCAAGTAGCGGTGTGGAATACGCACAAAGTTATCGCGCAAAGCTATTAAGAGGGCTAGATGTGCCCCTCAAATTTGTGTTTCTTGATTTTATGAGTTCTGAAAATATCCAAACATTAACTGAAAATATAGGTTTCCAAGATGACGAGGTCCTTTGGCTCTATCAATATTTCACGGATATTCCAATAGCGCCGACAAGTTATACCCTCCAAAATATCAAAGATGAAGTCTATGAGCCTATCGTTCGCGAAGAAACGGACGGTAAAGTACATCGACTATTTTTAAATGAGGGCACAACGTTTATTACCTGTTACTTAAAAGAAGCGGGCGAACCCTTTGTGGATCGGGCAGAGTTTGTGATCGACGGTAAATTGGTGCGCAAAGATTATTACAGTTATGTGCGCATTTTCTCTGAATATTATGCCCCTAAAGACAATGTTGCTAAACTCTATATGCGACAGTTTTATAATGAAGATGGGTCCATTGTTTATAATGAATATATTGACGGCCAAACGCATGTGTATCGTTTTAAACATAAAATATTGTACAGTCGTCAAGCGTTTATTGCGTATTTTATGGAACAACTCCATTTAACTTCAAACGATATTGTCATTTTAGACCGTGCCAGTGAAATAGGCCAAGCACTCATTCAACATAAAGGTGACAGTAAAATGGGTGTCGTTGTGCATGCTGAACATTTTAGTGAACATGCGACAGATGACCAACACGTGTTGTGGAATAACTTTTATGAATATCAGTTTATGCAAGCAGATGAAATTGATTTTTATATTACAGCGACGCAGTTACAAAACGATATTTTGACGCAGCAATTTCATAAGTATTTTCAAAAAACACCGCGCATTTTTACCATTCCGGTAGGCAGTATTCATGCGTTGAAACAACCGAAAACAAGACGTCCGTATTCGATGATTAGTGCATCTCGTCTCGCAAATGAAAAACATATTGATTGGTTGGTACGCGCGGCCATTATTGCGAAAGAAGAAGTGCCCGAACTTCAGTTTGATATTTACGGAGAAGGCGGCGTTAAAGGACAACTTGAACAACTCATCAAAGAGCATCACGCCGAAAACTATATTCATCTTAAAGGGCACGTCCATTTAGAGGAAGTCTATCAAGACTATGAATTGTTCGTTTCGGCCTCAACAAGTGAAGGTTTCGGTTTGACGTTATTAGAAGCAGTCGGTTCAGGTCTAGGCATGATTGGGTTTGATGTGAATTATGGCAATCCGACATTTATCCGTGACGGTGAAAATGGTTATCTCATTCCGGTTAATGCGAAAGAAGAGGCCTCAGACGACATCGTAAAACGCTATGCGGCACATATTGTCCGTTATTTCAATGAAGGGCCGGATGACCCGCATACTAAGTCCTATCATATTGCGCGTCCATTTTTAACACCACGGATTCAAGAAAAATGGAAAGCATTTATAGAAGAGGTGTCCCATGATTAATTTATTTGAACGGTTTGATTTAAATGCACGTACACTTTACGATACGCTACGGCTTTCGAAACAAGCCACAACGACATTGGTTATTGAAGATGACGGATTTTTACCGGAAGATATCGTGACACCGTATCGCTTTTTTGCCGATATGGAGATTGCGCCTCATGCGAAACCTTTATATTTCAACGAAGTGCCTATCCCGCGTTTTTGGGAAATTGAAGGGAATAATGAGGTCGCTTGGGTGAAAGATATGGGCATGACCCGTGCCAAAATCAACTATCGACAAGATCAAAAACCTCGCGTCGTCAGTCATGTCGACTGGTATGATGCACACGGGCGTTTACAATTTGTCGACCATTATACAGAACAAGGTGTTCATTTTGCGCAATCCGTTTATGACTTAGAAGGCACATTGATTTTACGTAAATATTTGGATCAACAAGGCAAAGAAGTCATTTACGAAAATTTTGTCGTGCGTTCGATTATTTTAAATTGGAAAGGGAAAACATATCATTTTCAACATAAAGTGAGCTTTATTTTATTCTTTATTAAAGCACTCAACTTAACAGATCATCGCTTCATCATCAATTCACTCGGGCTTCCTTATGCGGTGTTATACAATCTAGAAACACCTGGCCATGATTTACTATTTTGGCAAGAACAAAGTGGAGGCAATGTCCCGGGAAATATGCAACTGATGCTTCAAGGCAAAAGTACGCGTCAATTTGATGTAGTTGTCCCTGATGCGAACGAATATCAAGCACTCACTGCCTCTATGACGGAGCCAGAGCGTCAACATGTACATCAAGCAGGCTACTTGTATGACTATCAAAAAAAGAATGGCTATACGATGAATATTTTGATCATGACCAACTCAGATCAAATCCATCATCTGCCCTCTATCATCGAGGCGTGCCCATTTGCGATGTTTCATATCGGCGCTGTTACAGAGATGTCGAGCAATTTAACGGTGTTAGATCAGTATTCGAACGTTAAGTTGTTTCCCGCGATTGAAATCGAAACCGTCAACAAGTTATATCAACTGTGCGATGTCTATTTAGATATTAACGAAGGCGGCGAAATTATTAATGCCATCCGTCGCGCATTTTATCATCAACTATTAATTTTGGCATATGAGGAAATTGCGCATAATCGTACGGTGACAGCCCCAGAAAATTGTTTTACCAAAGCAGATGGAGCTCAAGCGTTAAAAGAAGCACTCAAAGATATCCAACAGAAAAAACGATTCTTCAAAGTACGCGAAACGTATCAGCAACAACATGTGAATCAAACAGATATCAAATCTTTTAATGCATTGATGTCCCAATTAACAGTATAAGTAATGCGGGTGTTCCATGACTTTAGCGGTCTACTAAAGTAAGGGGCACTCTCTTTTTGTAAAACTGTATGCCGTCACCTCTGTGTCAGACTTCAGACTGAAATGTGCAATATATAGGCTTAACCGTCGAATGCCACAGGCAAACGTGTTAAATTATAAGGTATTACAACGAACGAAGAGGAATGTGTTATGAAAACAGTACAAGTGTATCAGTACGATGCGTTTACCCTTGAACCGAATAAAGGGAATCCGGCGGGGGTCGTTTTAAATGGGGATGCGTTGACTACTGATGAAATGCAAGCTATTGCTTATGAAGCGGGGTTCAATGAAACGGCTTTTCTTATCGCTTCATCTACCGCTGACTTTCAAATTCGCTACTTCACACCCCAAACCGAGGTAGATCTTTGTGGTCATGCCACGATTGCGACAGTCGTTGCCGCAAAGTCCAAACAACTGATTAAAGAGGATGTCAATCATATTCAAATTGAAACGAAAGCAGGCGTGCAAGACATCGCCCTCAAATTAAAGGCAGGGCACTGGGAAGTGACTATGGGTCAAAACCCAGCACAATTCAAATCCTTTCAAGGTGAGGTCTCTCAATTATTAACTGCGATTGGCATTGATTGTGAGGATCTTGATTCGAAACTTCCCATCGTTTACGGCAATACAGGGGTTTGGACGTTAATGGTCCCTGTGAAATCGCTCGCCGTATGTCAAAAAATGCAACCCCATAATCAAGCTTTTGCGGATATATTAACTGAAGAACCGAGTGCGTCCGTCCATCCGTTTTGTTTGGAAACCTCAAAAATCGGACGTGACATGCATGGACGTCATTTTTCATCGACTTTTGCGGGCACGGTTGAAGATACGGTCACTGGCACAGCAGCAGGGGTGATGGGTGCCTATTATGTGACGTATATTCATCCTGACCAAACGACGGTGTACTTAAATATTGAACAAGGGCAGGAAATGAATAAAGATGGCACCATTGGCGTTGCTGTGAAAAAAGTACAGGGCGCGTGTCACGTTGCCATTTCAGGACATGCCGTTGAAGCTCATCGTTACACAATCGTGTTATAAAAAGCAGAGCGCTCAAGTTAGAAAGCCACCAAAATTTACCCTCAGATAAATTTTGGTGGCTATTTTAATACGTAAATGAGTCTCAAAAGATAGAGTTATCAATGTCGTCTTGTGAACAAATGCAGGCTTGGTCTGCCCGGGCGTGTTGACCATGACGAGAGGGGCTTCAGTAAGACCGTAACCGTTAATGATATTGACTCCGTATTGTTTAAAAGCGGCTTGGATACTTGGAAGCGGTTGAGACCCTCCTTGAATGACGTATTTCATTTTTCTAAAATTTTCTGGACTGAAATTCGGTTGTTTAAGCGTTGAATAATACATCGTCGGAATCATAATGATAAAATCGGGTTCATATTGGGCGATTAAATCATTTAACGCTTCGCCATTGAAATAGCGTTGGAGCACCAGTGTCCCACCAGCCATCAAGGTCGGTAACACGGTATCGTTAAACCCCAATACGTGAAACATCGGTGTGGAAATAATCGTTGTATAGTCCGAATTGAATTTGTAAGTTAATTCGATGTTCGTACCGTTGTTGACGAAAGAATCATATGAAAACATGACACCTTTAGGTTCACCTGTTGTCCCGCTCGTGTAAATCAGTGCCGCTAAATCATTAGCGTTCACTTTCACAGCTTTAAAAGGGCGATGGGTCTCAGGATTCACGATAGCCTGATATTCTGGGCTATCAATATCCATATGCAGCAAAGTCTCATCGATTTCTGTGAGCGAACTTAAATGTTTTTCGGCGTAAAATAAAATTTTTAACCCGGAATCTTGCACAACAGCAGCAATCTCTGTAGGATTGAGACGCCAGTTTATCGGAAGAAAGACGGCACCCATTTTAAATGACGCAAACAGTAAATCAAGTAAGGCGACATCGTTTGGCGCAAAGACCCCGATGACGTCTCCTTGTCGAAGGCCTTGTTCTGTTAAATAATGGGCCATATGATCTGCGCGAATGTTCAATTGTTGATAGGACCATTGGGTGCCTTTCAACGGATCAATGACCGCTGGCTTTTCAATATCAAAATCAGAACGCGTTTTAATCCAATCAAAATTCATTGTGTATACCCCCTTGAGTCAGTGCGTTGTCAATCGGTCTTCCCCTTAAAAACCTTATTGACGCTACACTTTTTTAGACGTGTGTGGTAATCCACTTTCGTCTTGTTTACAGTTTTTCTTTATGCGTTGTGCGAGTGGTTCGAATACGTTTGAATCGATTGGGAAAGTTGTCCCCATGTTTCGTTGTAAATTGCTGAATCCATTGTTTGAAGTGGTGTTGCAATGCTAGGTTTAAAAGCGATATATTTGAGGACGTCTTTTTCTAAATCCAGACCGGGTGCAATTTCGGTTAAGGTGAGTCCTGTGTCTCTTAGCTCAAAAACCGCACGATCGGTAACGAAGGTGACGTCTTGGTGTTTGGCAATGGCTTCTGCAGCATTAAAATCAATATGGCTGACTTGTGTCACAAATTTTTGTTTGGGTGTCTCGTCATGTGCGTGCAGTTTCGCGTTTTCGATGGTCAATTTACCACCAGCGACGAGAGCTCCGCAAAAGACGAGCCGTTGCACAGATTGGCTAATATCAATAAAGCCACCACAACCATTCATACGGTCCCCGAAATACGACACATTGACGTTGCCTTTGGCATCAACTTCGGCAAAACTTAAATAGGCGACAGAGACCCCACCATTATAGATAAAGTCCCACGTTAACTCATGCCGCATACGTGCTTCTGTGTTGTAATTCATCCCAAAATGTTGACGACTGCCGATAAATCCTCCGAAAATGCCCGTATCCATCAAGGGCTGTACTGCTTCTTCTACCCCTTCCTCATGCAGGAGGTTTGTGAGCTCGTTGTTGATGCCGTACCCGATGCTAATCGTGTCGCCGGGTTGTAACAGTTGAGCGGCACGGCGTAAGATCAATTTTCGTGTAGTAAAAGACAATATCGGTTCTGGATAGTCTGTGATGCGCTGTTCACCTGAGAGTTCTGGTTGATAATAGGTTTGAATCAGTTGACGATGGTGTTTGGCTTCTTCTGCGACATAGACATAGTCGACAAGGCTACCTGGAATGTAGACGTCATTCGGATTTTGTTGACAAATATCAACGATTGCTTTCACTTGAACAATCACTTTGCCTCCGTGTGCTTTTGCATTGAGTGCGACGCTATAACTTTCACCGAGGTGGGCTTCATGTGTCATGTAAATGTTGCCTTTCGTATCTGCATATGTGCCTCGGAGGAGGGCCACGTCGACAGGAGGGAGTTGATAATGTAAATACGTTTCCCCATTCACCTCGATGCATGTCACGATATCTTCAGTCGTCGCTTCGTTCACTTTGCCTCCTTGATAGTGCGGGTCCGACCCCTGTGTTTAAGCCAATTTTTGTGATGATGCCAGGACTGAGTGCATTCGATTGACGATAGTGGGTAGCGACGACGCCTTGCGGAATGAAATACGCTTCAATTTCATTTGCCTTAATGGCTGCGACCGTTTTAGGCGATGCGGTCATAATGCTCATAATCAAGCGTCGAACCATCCCTCTTTCGACAAAGTCATCGAGTTCCACCGTCAGACCGCCACTACTAATATCTTTTGCGAGCATCATTGTTAATTGTTTTGGTGATTGGGTCTCATCGTATTGCGTTAAAAGATGTTGCAACACTTCGGCGGGGAGGTTTGACACAGTCAATGCAGCAAGTCCAATCACATCTCCATCTTGCACAATTGATTTTAATTCCGTCTGAGTCACTTGTTTCATGTCATTCACTCCTTTAATTTTTTTAAACTGCATCGCATCGTGTAAACCCTTACAAAAAATATAACATATGTCACAAAATTGTAAAAATGTAATGATTGAATTTTCAAACAATTCTTGATTTTATTGAGATAGCGAAATAATAAGTATAGCATTGGGTATAAGAAAAAGACGTTCAATGTTAAGATAAGATGAAGATGAAGTAGAAGAGGAGGTAAGTTATGTTTTTAGCGTGGAATGAAATTAAACGCAGCAAATTAAAGTTTGGTTTAGTCATTGGCGTGCTCGTCATGATCAGTTATTTACTATTTTTGTTATCTGGTTTGGCGAGTGGGTTGATGAACATGAACCGTGAAGGCATTGATCGTTGGCAAGCAGATGCCATTATCATGAATGACAATGCGAACCAAACGATTCAACAATCGAAGTTTAAAGTGTCAGAGGTGCCTGATGATTTTAAGGATAAAGCGACATTGAAACAAACGGCGCTTATCGTAGCCAATGGTCAGAAAGAAGAAAATGCCTTGTTATTTGGTGTGGAGGCGCAGTCATTTTTAGTGCCACATCTCATTGAGGGGCGCAATTTTACAAAAGAGAATGAAGTCGTGATTGATAAAACATTAAAACAAAAAGGCTTTCAGGTCGGGGATACGCTCACGCTTGCACAGTCAGACGAAAAATTAAAAGTGGTGGGTGTGAGTGAAAGTGCGAAATTCAACGCCTCCCCCGTCATTTTTAGCAACAATGCGACAATCGCAAAAGTGAACCCGATGCTCTCGGAAAAAGAAACGAATGCTGTCGTGGTAAAAGACCCGAATTGGAAAAAGGTAAAGTTAAATCAGGATTTAGAAGCGATTTCAATAGATTCATTTATTGAAAACTTACCAGGTTATCAAGCGCAAAATATGACGTTAAACTTTATGATTTTCTTCTTATTTGCAATTTCAGCGACTGTGGTCGGAATCTTTTTATATGTCATGACCTTACAAAAAACACATTTATTTGGCGTGTTAAAAGCACAAGGATTTACGAATGGTCATTTAGCGAACATGGTCGTTGCACAAACGTTAATCCTCGCTGTTATCGGCACGGTTCTCGGTTTAGCGTTGACTTTATTGACCGGCGCATTTTTACCAGAAGCTGTCCCTATAAAATTTAATCCAGTGACACTTGTGGTATTTGCGGTCGTACTCATTTTTGTCTCATTACTCGGAAGTCTATTCTCAGTATTGAGCATACGGAAAATCGATCCACTCAAAGCAATCGGATAAGGAGGTGGCAACATGCTTATATTTAAAGAGGTTAAGAAAACATTTAAAGATGGGAATCAAACGATTGACGCCGTTAAACCGACATCGTTACAGTTTAATAAAGGCGAATTGATTGCGATTGTCGGACCCTCAGGTTCAGGAAAAAGTACTTTTTTAACGATGGCCGGCGCGCTTCAAACGCCGACATCTGGAGAAATTCACATTAACGGTCAAAATATTACAGCGATGAAAGAAAAACAATTGGCCCGTATTCGCTTGAATGAAGTTGGTTTTGTATTACAATCGACAAATTTAGTGCCTTTTCTCACCGTCAAACAACAATTTCAACTGTTAAAGAAAAAGAAAAAAGACGTATTGCACGAAGAAGACTATCAACAATTGCTCGAGCAGTTAGGTCTTTCGACACTTGAAAATAAATTGCCAAGTGGCTTATCAGGAGGACAAAAACAACGTGTAGCTATCGCCAAAGCCTTGTACACCAATCCTGCGATTATTTTAGCCGATGAACCGACCGCCGCACTCGATACGGAAAACGCACTCGAAGTCATCAAAATTTTACAAGACCAAACGAAACAGCGCCAAAAAATTGGCATTATCGTGACACATGATGAACGTCTGACAGACTATTGTGACCGTGTGTTTCATATGGAAGATGGATGCCTAACAGAACAATAGAGGGGTGACAACATGATGAGCCTAAACCGCATCGTTATTATGGGCTCCCCTGGCACAGGGAAATCCACACTGGCTTACAAAATCGCACAACAGACGAAATTACCTTTATATCATATGGATGCGCTCTTTTGGGAGGGCACGCAAAACGTCTCTGATGACGTCCTTTTAGAACGGTTAGACACCCTATTACAAAAGGAAAAATGGATTATTGATGGCAATTATAAAGACACACTCGAAATGCGTGTCGCCAAAGCTGACCTCGTGATTTGGATGAAAGCCCCGCGATGGAAATGTGTACTTCTTGTGATTTATCGATATTTAAAAGGTAAACGGCAAAAAGGACCGGGGGCCAATCCTGATAGTCTAGAACCGAGCTTTATTCAATATATTTGGCGTTTCCCTGAAAAAAGTTTTCCTGAAATGAATCGAATCTATGAGACCTATAAAACTGAATGTCGTTGGATGATCATCGAATAAAGATCAAACGTTAGCATGTTGGTCAGATGCGCGAGCAAGATTTTTAAAAGGATTTTCGGCTTAGGCGTCCATCAACTTTACGATATGTCATCATAAGCAGACGCCTTTTTCAAATATAAATTGTTTTAAAATAGCTATCAAAATTGACCTGAGCGTCAATTTTGATGGCTTTTTTAAGTTAACTGAATCTCATATTCTAGCGCCGAATAAAGTCATTAATAGTGGAAGAAGGCATGGCGTTAAGTGACAAAGGAACAAAACTATGCTTAAATGTAACTATAAAAGTTACAATAAGAGGTGGCCACATGAATTTAGAATTTAACATTGCAGTTCATGTTATGTGTTTTTTAGTTAAACACTCAGAAGAAAGATGGAGTAGCCAAGCATTAGCCGATTCGGTGTGTATTCACCCCGTACAAATTCGTCGCGTCACGACGAAACTTATTGAAGCGGGCTGGGTAGAGGGGCATCGTGGAAAACAAGGGGGCTATCAAGCGAACGTCCGTACAGCTGAAGTTTCATTAACAACCTTGTACGATGTGTTTGTCCCCCAAGATATGACGAACCAACGTGTACTTACAGGGGCTACGGATAACATCTGCCAAATTTCCCGAGAAATCGGACACACCATGTCGACCTTCTATCGCAGCGAGCACGACTATGCGAAAAAAGTGTATGACGGACAAACGATTCAAACGATTTTAAACCAATTATTAAAGGAGTCTATACGATGAAAAACTACGATATTGTCATTATAGGATTTGGGAAGGCAGGGAAAACCCTTGCGAAAACCGCAGCAAGCCAAGGCAAAACAGTGGCGATGATTGAACAATCTCCTAAAATGTACGGCGGAACATGTATAAATATTGGATGTATTCCTTCAAAAACGTTAATTCATGCGAGTGAGACGCTAGATTTTAATGCGGCAATGGTACGTAAGACAGCGGTTGTCGAAGCGCTGAACAATAAAAATTATCATAACCTTGCTGATGAAAAAAACATTGATGTGTACGATGCGAAAGGTCAATTTCAAACCGAACATGAAATCGCGCTCATACATGAAAATGATGAAGTGACGACGATTCGTGGAGAAATTATTGTCATTAATACGGGTGCAACACCAGTCATCCCTTCGATTCAAGGTGTTGACACTTCTCACTTTATTTATGATTCTACAGGGATTATGGCACTTTCAACACAACCAAAACGTTTAGTGATTATTGGTGGGGGATACATTGCGCTAGAATTTGCCTCACTTTTCGCAAGCTTTGGTACAGAAGTGACGGTCCTAGAACGTCATGACAAAGTGCTCGCCAAAGAAGATGAAGTTATTGCTGAACAAGTGATTCATGATTTAGAAGAGAAAGGTGTACAAATCGTGACTAATGCTGACACGCAAAGCATCAAGGATCAAGACAATGAAGCCATTGTGGAAACTTCTGAAGGAACTTTCCATACTGATGCGATTTTACTTGCGGCAGGCAGAACACCGAATACAGATCTTGCTTTAGAAAACGTCGGCATTGCACTCGGAGACAAAGGTGAAATTCCAGTGAATGAACACCTACAAACAACAGTGCCCCACATTTATGCGGTGGGAGATGTTAAAGGAGGCGCTCAATTCACGTATGTCTCATTAGACGATTTCCGAATTGTGCGTGATCATCTGTTCGGTGACGGAAAACGGACAACCCACAATCGTGGTGAGATTCCTTATACGGTTTTTATTGATCCACCGCTCTCACGTATCGGCTTAACAGCCATAGAAGCAAAAGAACAAGGCTATGAGATTAAAGAAGGCGTTCTTCCAGTCAATCAAATTCCACGTCACAAAATTAACGCCGATGCCCGTGGCCTCTTCAAAGTGGTGGTCGATGCCAAATCACACCTTATTTTAGGGGCATCCCTTTACGGCGCACATTCTGAAGAAATGATTAACTTCATTCACCTTGCCATGAAGCAACAAACAACGTATGATGTTGTGCGGGATATGATTTATACGCATCCAACGATGATGGAATCGTTTAACGATTTGTTTAATATATAATTAAAGCACCGTCACTCTCCAGTGGCGGTGCTTTAATGTTTAAAAAATCAGTTGAATAATAGCGATAATAATCAAGAAACTAATAATCCCTTTTTGAATAGAACTTGAGATTCGGCGACCGATTCTAAGGCCTATCGGTGCAAAAATAATACTTCCTAGAATAATAGCTATAGCTAAATCTAGAGGGATGTGGCCTTGGAAAGCTTTCATCGCAAAAGCCCCAATTGATGAAATAAAGGCGATAACAATACTATTAGCAACCACTGTATTCATTGGTAATTTAAATACGGCTAGAAGTATGGGGGTAATAATGAATGCTCCTCCAGCACCTACAATACCAGATAATGTACCTATCACTAAGCCAATCCCTATGAGTAAAATAGGGTTAAAATTAGATTTTTGTGGCTTTGGAGTGACTTTAAAAAATAGTAAGAGTAAAGCCAGTATAGCGATGATAATATAAACAGTATTCACAAAAGTGGCGTTTAAAGCGTTGGCCATCGAAGCGCCTATTATACTTCCTAAAAACATTCCTGAACCCATATTTAAAACGAGATGAGATGAAAATTCAGGTTTCTTTTTTGCAGAATAAGCGCCACTTAATGTGCTGAAAAATACTTGAGCTGAAGTCAATCCTGAGGCAAGGTAAGGACTCATACTCGAAAACCCAAATAGTGGAGGAATAAGAAGTATAGCCGGATAAATAATGATGGCCCCACCTATTCCAACTAGGCCTGAAATAAAACCACCTACAGCGCCAATAGCAAAGAGTAAAATGATTTCGTAAGTCATTGTTATTTAGCTTTCACGAGTAACTCAACAGCTTCATTTATAAGTTGTTGAGCGTCTGCATCATTTTCCTCAGCTTGTTTCACACATTCTATTAAGTTTTCACTAATAATAATACTAATTAATCTTTGAATAGAACCTTTCGATGCACTCAATTGTGTGACAATATCTTTGCAGTCCTTATCCTCTTCCATCATTTTAATGACTCCGTTTAATTGCCCTTGTACACGTTTAATTCGATTGACTAATTTTTTATCATATTCCATAACTTTGTCCTCCATAAAATTTTAAGTAATCCTAGCATAAGTGGAAAAAATTATTTTGTCAAATACCCCATACCGTATTTGACAAATCGAAATCGCCTTGTTAATATACCCCTATAGGTATTAAAAGGAGGTCAAAAATGACAAGTTTTAAAACGAAACTCATTACGGAATTTTATCAAAGTGAATTAGAAAAGTTAGGGGAACAACAACAATTAATAGATGTAAGAACAAAAGAAGAATATGAAATTGGACATATTAACGGAGCGCTTTTATATCCTGTACAACAAATAGAAACGTTTGATTTACCTAAAGACCGTACGTACTATATTCATTGTAAAAGCGGGGGGAGAAGTCGAAAAGCAGCAGAGGTATTATCGGCAAAGGGTTACAACGTTGTAAATTTAGATGGGGGATTTGATGCGATAAAAGGGCAACTTTCAAATGTTGAGACACCTATGATACGTAAAAATATTTCTCATAGTGATGAATTGAAAGAAAATCGTATTAAACGTGATTATAGTGGTTTACAATGTCCGGGGCCTATTGTCGAAATCAATAAAGAAATGAATCAAATGGGCGAAGGAGAACAACTTGAAGTTTCGGTCACTGATTTTGGATTTAAACAAGACGTGCAAAGTTGGGTGAAACAAAGAGGCTATCATCTTGTCATGTTAGAAGAAAATGTGGATCACATTCATGCGGTTATTGAAAAAACAAAAGAAGAAGACATGAGTGTCACACATAGAGACAATGGAACAACAATTGTTTTATTCAGTGGTGAGTTGGATAAGGCTATTGCTGCACTCATTATTGCGAATGGCGCAAAGGCTGCAGGACGGGACGTTAGCATTTTCTTTACGTTTTGGGGACTTAATGCGCTCAAAAAAATCAATCAAGTTCCAGTAAAGAAAAAAGGTATCGCAAAAATGTTCGACATGATGTTGCCAAGTAAACCTGAATACATGCCAATTTCAAAAATGAATATGTTGGGTTTAGGTAACTTAATGATGCGCTACGTCATGAAAAAGAAAAATGTCGAAACATTACCTACATTACTCGAAAAAGCGGTCGAACAAGATGTAAAGCTTATTGCTTGTACAATGAGTATGGATGTGATGGGCATTTCAACAGAAGAACTTAGAGAAGATGTAACTTATGGTGGTGTCGGTGCCTATATTGGAGACACTGAAAACGCACGACATAATCTATTTATTTAGGAGGAGAATTCAATGTATTTTAAACAATTTTACAATGACCATTTATCACAAGCATCTTATTTAATCGGGTGTCAACGCACGGGTGAAGCAATGATTATTGATCCGATTCGTGATTTAACGCAGTATGTTGAAGTTGCTGAAAAAGAAGGGTTTACCATTACACAGGCTGCAGAGACACATATTCATGCGGATTATGCCTCTGGTATTCGTGAGGTTGCTCAACGCTTAGGGGCAACGATTTATGTTTCAAAAGAAGGAGAGGAAAGTTTAGGATATCGAAACATGCCTAAACAAACACAATTTGTAGGGCATAAAGATAAGATAAAGGTTGGAAATATTGAGTTAGAAGTTTTACACACACCTGGTCATACCCCAGAGAGCATCAGTCTATTGTTAACTGATATTGGAGGAGGAGCCTCTATACCAATGGGACTTTTCAGTGGAGATTTTCTTTTTGTGGGTGATATAGGTCGTCCGGATTTACTTGAAAAAGCCGTACAAGTGGCAGGATCTACAGAAAAAGGCGCTAAACAAATGTATGAGTCGGTTCAAATGATAAAAAATTATCCTGACTATATTCAAATTTGGCCAGGTCATGGCGCTGGAAGTCCATGTGGAAAAGCGCTAGGCGCGATTCCTATGTCAACATTAGGCTATGAAAAAATAAATAATTGGGCTTTTCAAATAGAAGATGAAGCCGCATTCATCGAATCATTAACGACAGACCAACCTGCACCTCCAAAACATTTTGCCAAAATGAAGCAAATTAATCAATTTGGAATGGAGGATTACCAACCTTATCAAGTTTATATGAGTCAAGATGATGAAACATTGGCTTTTGATTTACGTTCAAAAGAAGCTTACCATGGTGGCCATCAATTTGGAACGATGAATATTCCATATGATAAAAATTTCATTAACCAAATCGGATGGTATTTAAATTACAATGAAGACATTCAACTTATTGGAGATAAACCAACAGTTGATGCAGCAGTACACACGCTTCAACTAATTGGATATGATCGTGTTAAAAGTTATAAAAAACCTTCATTTGAAGTCAAGACAAAATCGATACACAGTTATGAAGTAACTGGGGAAGAAGAGCATGTCTTAGATGTTCGTAACGATAAAGAGTGGGCAGCGGGTCATTTAAGTCAAGCGCAACATTTAGCACATGGTCAACTTTTAGAAACGACAGTTCCGTTTGCGAAAGATGCCCCTTTATATGTCCATTGTCAATCAGGCGTAAGAAGCTCAATAGCAGTTGGAATACTAGAAAAGCAAGGATTTAAAAACATTATTAATGTGCGTGAAGGTTACCAAGCTATTCCAGATAAAGCGAAACGCGTATAAAGTTCAATTAAAACACACTTTAATCTAGGTTAAGGTGTGTTTTTTATTTGAAAATTCAATTTGCCAAATTGTAAAAAGCGTGATAGTTTATATGTAAACGTTTACACATTTAGAAGAGGTGAACGCTGTGGCAACGATTAAAGAAGTGGCGCATTACGCCAAAGTGTCTGTAGCGACGGTCTCACGGGCAATTAATGGAAATGGTTATGTGAAACAAGAGACACGTGACAAAATTGAGGCTGCGATTCAAGCTTTAAACTATCAACCGAATGAAGTGGCACGTTCACTGAATATGAAAAAATCAAAACTTATTGGCTTATTGTTGCCAGATATGAGCAATCCTTTTTTTACACTTGTCGCGCGTGGGGTGGAAGATATGGCGATGGCACGAGGATATCATATTATGATTGGCAACGGTGCGATGGATGAAACGAAAGAATTAAATTATTTGTCTATGTTCAAAGTCAATCAATGTAGTGGAGTCATCGCTTCACAACTGTCGACGCCGCACGCTTTTGAACAATTACATGCGCTCCAATCTCCATGTGTTCTTATTGACCGAGCGGCCGAAGGAGATACATGTGTTGAAGCGGACCATGTGCAAGGGGGCACACTTCAAGCTGAAACAATCCTACAGGGCAACGCGACTTCTGTATTACTGCTCTATCAAAACTTAGATTATACGTCCTTTCGTGCACGGTTCGATGCAGCAAAAAAAGTGCTAGAAGAAGCAAATGTGTCGGTGGTAACCCAATTAGAAGGCGCCTTGACAGAAAAATTACTGGAACGCTACATCGACACCTATACTATCGATAGTATTATTTGTAGTAATGACGTGATGGCGTTTAAAGTCATGCAGTGGTTGTACACCCTCAATATCAAGGTGCCAGAAGAGGTGCAAGTGGTGGGCTATGATGACATTCCATTTGCAACAATGTTTATTCCGACATTAACGACAGTTCGCCAACCGGCTTATGAACTGGGCCAACAAGCGACACAACAATTAATCGATGAACTTGAAGGACGTGTAGCGCCAACGTCTACTATTTTAGAAGTCGACATGGTGCATCGTGCATCAACAAGGAGGTCATAAAAATGAAAAAAATATATGTCATCGGTAGTGTTTCTATGGATTTAGTGGTTGAAACAAACGTCGTGCCTCAAAAGGGCGAGACAGTCTTAGGGGAATCCTTTTTTACCGCGCCTGGGGGTAAAGGGGCGAACCAAGCGGTGGCTGCTGCCCGTTTAGGAGAAAATGTTCATATGATTGGACGCATCGGCGATGATGATTTTGGCCAAGAGATTGTTCAAAATTTCCAACGTAACGGTGTGGACGTTACCCATTTGAAAGTCGTGCCAAATATGCCATCCGGGACAGCGCATATTACGTTAGCAGACCACGACAACAGCATTATTGTCGTCCCTTCAGCGAATCATGAAGTGACCTATGCGAACATAAAAGCGCAACTTGCAGAACTGCAGTCTGGCGATATTGTGTTAATTCAGCAAGAAATTCCAGCAGAAACAGTCGAGCAAGTGTTGGCGTATTGTCACCAACACCACATCACGTCTATTTTAAACCCAGCACCGTATCGGGAAGTCAGTGACGCGGTGATTGCGCATGCGGATTATATTACGCCGAATGAAACAGAAAGTGAGGCCCTTTTTAAAGGAGATCTCGAAAAAGCTTTAGAACGTTACCCTAATAAATTGATTGTCACGATTGGCGACAAAGGGGCGCGTTACTTTAACGGAGAAGACCATATTACAGTAAAAGGCTATACACGCGAAGTCAAAGATACTACTGGGGCAGGGGATACGTTTAACGGTGCACTTGCTGTCGGCTTACAAAAAGAGTGGCCGCTAGAAAAAGCCATCGCGCTAGCAAACCTTGCTGCAAGTGTTTCAGTGACGGGCATGGGTGCACAAGGCGGCATGCCAACGTGGGACGAGATTAGAGGTGAACTCGATGTATAAAACAGGCATTTTAAACAGTGACATTTCCACGGTGCTCAGCCAACTGGGTCATACGGATTGTATTATGATTGCGGATTGTGGGTTACCTATTCCAGAAGGGGTCAAGCGCATTGACCTTGCGTTAAAGTTTGGCGAACCGTCATTTATGGACGTTTACACCGAAATTTCAAAACATATGGCCATCGCCTCAGCAACGATGGCTAAAGAGATGCAATACCATAATAATTTGTTATTTGAAAATCTTAAAGAGGACTTTTCAGATTTCAAGACCGTCTCCCATAATGAATTGAAACGCCAATCTCACAATGTCAAAGCGATTATTCGGACTGGAGAAGCGACCCCATACGCTAACATCATTTTACAGAGCGATGTCTTATTTTAGGAGGAATGCGACATGATTACGATGCGTCAAATTCATAAAGCCTTTGGCGAAAACAAAGTGTTACAAGGCGTCGATTTTACTCTCCGACGAGGTACTGTCCACGCCTTAATGGGCGAAAACGGTGCAGGTAAATCGACACTGATGAAAATTTTAGTAGGGATTCATCAAAAAGATCGAGGGGACATTCTCATCTCAGAGGAATCCAAAGTATTCAATAATCCGAAAGAAGCCGAACGCGCTGGATTTGTTTTTATCCATCAAGAATTAAACATTTGGCCTGAATTAACTGTTTTAGAAAATATGTTCATCGGTAAAGAAATTAAAAACAAATGGGGCCTCTTGAAAACAGCAGAAATGGAAAAACAAGCGAAGGCTATTTTTGAAAAATTAAATTTCCATATTCCGCTTCATAAAACAGCCAAACATTGTTCTATCGGGGAACAACAAATGATTGAAATCGCCAAAGCCCTCATGACTGAGGCGAAAGTCATTATTATGGATGAGCCCACTGCAACTTTAACAGAAACAGAAATTACAGAATTGTTCAAAATGATACGCCATTTGAAAAAACAAGGTGTAGCGTTCGTCTACATTTCACATCGGATGGCGGAAATTTTTGAAATATCGGATGAAATTACGGTGATGCGTGATGGGCAAACCGTTTTTTATAAACCAACACAAGAAACCGCTTACAATGACATCGTGCGCGCCATGGTCGGCAGAGATTTAGAAGATCAATACCCGGACCGCCATTATGAACCGCAAGATATCATTTTAAACGTGTCACACCTCACCAATCCTCAACATCAGATTAAGGATGTCGCATTTGATTTAAGACGCGGAGAAATTTTAGGTGTCAGTGGTCTGATGGGCGCTGGGCGTACTGAAATGATGCGCAGTCTGTTTGGCTTAGATAAGGGAACGCATCATATTGAAATCAATGGAGAAAAAGTGTCTATTAAAACAGCCGAAGATGCCATGAAACATGGGCTCGCACTGATTACAGAAAATCGAAAAGATGAAGGGCTCATTTTAGATTTTTCAATTCGTGACAATATGGTGTTGCCCTCCTTAAAAAGCTTTTCAAAATACGGCTTTGTGAAAGAAAAAGAGTCCAATCAATTTGTCGATCGCATGCGAGACCGCCTAAATATAAAAACACCGCATCAGCAACCTGCGGGCACTTTATCAGGAGGCAACCAACAAAAAGTCGTGCTCGCGAAATGGATAGGTACCGCCCCGCGTATCATTATTTTTGATGAACCGACGCGCGGCATTGATGTAGGGGCGAAACGTGAAATTTATCAGCTGATGAATGAATTGACCGAACGTGGTGTCTCTATCATTATGATTTCCTCAGAACTGCCAGAAGTGATTGGGATGAGTGACCGTGTCATGGTTGTTCATGAAGGGCGCATTGCCGGTCATTTGACGGGAGAGGATATGACAGAAGAAAAAATTATGACACTGGCGACAGGAGGAACATTACATGAAAACATTAACCGCTAAAACATCTTTATTTGAAAAGCTGATTCCATTCGTAGGACTCATCTTATTGATTGTGATGATTAGTGTGCTGAATCCAGCATTTTTAGATTTATCGAATTTACTCAATTTATTAAGACAAGTGTCAATTAATGGGCTGATTGCGTTTGGGATGACGTTTGTCATTTTAACCGGTGGCATTGATTTATCCGTGGGGTCTATTTTAGCGCTTTCGTCGGCATTTATCGCATTAATGATTACGAGTGGGGTTGACCCAATCATTGCCATTATCATCGGCGTACTGATTGGCTTTGTTCTAGGTGTAGTCAACGGAATTTTTGTCACAAAAGGCAACATGGCACCATTTATCGCAACACTAGCGACGATGACCATCTTCCGTGGACTGACACTTGTCGTGACGGATGGGAACCCGATTACGAATTTAGGGGACAATTACTTATTCCAACTCTTTGGTAAAGGTTATTTCTTTGGTATTCCAGTGCCAGCCGTTACGATGACCCTTGTTTTTATCGCTTTGTTTATCATTTTACATAAAACAACTTTTGGACGCCATACGTATGCGATTGGTGGCAACGAAATCGCAGCTAAAATTTCAGGTATTAAAGTGAATCGCGTCAAAATTTTGATTTATGGGATTTCAGGATTTATGGCTGCATTAGCCGGCGCCATTTTAACTTCACGACTGAACTCTGCACAACCGACAGCAGGAACGGCCTATGAACTCGATGCCATTGCGGCCGTGGTATTAGGTGGAACGTCACTTACAGGCGGTAAAGGGCGCATTGTGGGTACATTGATAGGGGTGCTTATCATTGGTGTGTTAAACAATGGGTTGAATTTACTCGGTGTGTCTTCGTTTTATCAACAAGTCGTTAAAGGGGTCGTTATTTTAATAGCGGTGCTCATCGATCGAAAAAAATAAGGAAAGTAGGAGACGTTCATGAAAAAAACTATCGTCATCTTTTTGGCATGTCTTTTGCTATTAGCGGGATGTTCCTTAGAATCACCCGTCAAAAAAGACAAAAGTGGCAAAACGAATAAAAACAAATCTGACATCACAATAGGTGTAAGTATTTCCACATTAAATAACCCATTTTTTGTGACAATCAAAGATAATATTGAAAAAGAAGCCAAAAAGCAAGGCATGCAAGTAAAAGTCGTTGATGCACGGGATGATTCCGCAAAACAAACGAATGACATCGAAGATCTTGTGCAACAACAGGTCGATTATTTAATTGTCAATCCGACTGATTCAAGTGCGATTTCCAGTGCCGTCCAATCTGCGAATAACGAGGGCATTCCTGTCATTACGTTAGACCGTTCGGTAGATAAAGGCGAAGTAGCTTCATTTATTGCCTCAGATAATGTTGAAGGCGGTAAAATGGGCGGTAAGTTTATAGTTGATAAAGTTGGGGAACAAGCGAAAGTCGCCGAGCTTGAAGGGGTGCCAGGAGCGAGTGCGACACGCGAACGAGGCAAAGGCTTCCATGAGATTGCCGATAAAGATTTAAATATTGTCTCTAAACAAAGTGCCAAATTTGATCGTGCAGAAGGGTTAAATGTGACACAAAATATGATTCAAGCGCATCCGGATATTAAAGCGATTTTTGCGCATAACGATGAAATGGCATTAGGCGCAATTGAAGCGATTGGAGATAAAGACATTGTCGTAGTGGGCTTTGATGGTAATGAAGATGCGATGAAAGCCATTAAAAATCATCAACTCGATGCGACCGTGGCCCAACAACCGCAATTGATGGGGAAAGAAGCGGTGCAGACCGTATTGAAATTAATGGACGGGAAAAAAGTAGAAAAAGCCATTAAAATCCCATTGAAACTTGAAACAGCGAAATAAGAAGAGATGTGAAAAAAAGCGCTCTGTCAAATCAGACGGGTCACATCAAATTAAGGAGTTAGGCAATCATGAATTGCTTAACTCTTTTTGTTTAGGAGCAAAAAGACTTGAACATTGATGGCACCGTCAGATTTTTATAGACCTCAAAAAATCGAAAATTCTTGAGCTACTCCTCATTTTTTACCACAACAAACCCCTGACGTGACCAGACGTCAGGGGTATTATTGAGGGTTTTAAAATAGGTTGAACGTATCGGTTGTTACAACCGTATGTAACATACCGCTTTTTAGGAGAACCATATGTGTGTATCGCTTTATCGCAATAACCACCCTATTAGGTTGACCTTTTGAGGTGAGGTGGATATGTAGTAGGGGACCCAACCTCCCTAGAAGGTCTTCAGATTTGGACGACGAGCATGTGAGACTAATTTCTGAATTACGATGCATTTTTGGAGGATGTAATGCCAGAAAATCACAGCTCATACTTTTGAAGGGAAATGTGTTCAAAATGTAAGGGTATCATCTTGAACATCTTTAAGATAACACAAATTTTAGAATATGTAAAATAAAAAGTTAGGTATACCTAAAAATTATTTGTTAGAACTTGATATATGGCGTTTTGATGCACTTTTACCATGTGCGAAAAAGTAGCCAATAATAGCGAAAACACCGATCATCGCCATTAAAAGATACAACATACGATAACCTGTAAATGGTATTAGCGCACCTAAAATAAAAGGACCGATTCCTGCCCCAAAATCTAGAAAAATAAAAAAGGTGGATGTCGCAAGACCCATTTTTTCTTTGGGGGATTGTTGAATCACAATCGTTTGCCCACTTGGCACAATCGTACCATAGCCAATCCCAATAAGTCCGGCTGCGAGATATAGCAGCACTGGTTCATGTGTGAGAGATAAAAAGACAAGCCCTAACGCAAACGCAAATAACACAGGATAGACGATGACATTGGGGCCGTAGTAATCAAATATTTTGCCGGTGAAAGGACGCGTCACAAATGTAAAAATCGCAAAGACCACAAAGAAAAAGCTTGCAGCTGTCGAAAGGTTGATGGTCTCAGCATAAATCGTTAAAAAGGATAATACGCTTGAATAAGCCACACCGACTAAAACAATCACAAACGACATCGGAAGCGCTTCTTTTTGGAAAAAAGCACTCAAACCTTTTGGACGTTCATGGTCCTCTTTGTTCAATGTGCTTGGGAGATCTGTTAACCCGAAACTCAAACCTAGCGCAATAATAATAACGAGTGTACTCATGATGAAAATGGAAGCAAAGCCCATGGTTTGATTAAAGACGATTCCTAAAAATGGACCGAGTGCAGAGGCCATAGTTACACTTAAGGCATAATATCCTAACCCTTCTCCTTTTTTCGCATCAGGTACAATTCGAGAGGCATAGGTCCCTGTAGCGGTAGAGGCTATCCCGAAAGCGCCCCCATGTAAAAAGCGCACAATCAACAATAAAGTGAGCGATTGTGTCAAAAAATATAGGCCAATCGTCACGATAGAAAAGACAATACCGAACATAATCAATTGTTTTGGACGTAGGCTGTCAATGATACGACCTGTGCCGAGACGACCTAACAACATGCCGATAATGAAAATCCCCGCCGCTAGTCCACCTAAACTTTCTGGCGCATGAAATTCAGCCATCGTATACGTAGCTACCGTCACAATTAACGTATAATGAATCAAATACATTAAAAAGTTAATACCTGTGACAAAGATAAATGGCTTTGACCAAAGTTGTGTATTCAATTGAAAGACTCCTTTAACTCCTAAAATAAGACACTCTTTATTATAGTAAGTTGGAAATCTTATGTATAATTAGAAATAATGATAGATACATTAGTTTTGCTAATGGATAGAGGTGACTTATGAATTTTGAACAATTACATTATGTTAAAGCAATATTTGAAGAAGAATCCATCATTCATGCGGCACAAAAAATGAATATCACACAATCAGCGTTGAGCCAATCCATCGCAACGTTTGAGAAAGAAGTTGGTTACCCCCTATTTCACCGTTCGAAAAAAGGTACACTCCCAACCGAAATGGGCAAACATTTAATGCCGTACATTCTTCAAATGATAGAAACCGAAGCCCAATTGAAAAACGAAGTCAAAGCGATGCAATCAGACGTCAGTGGCACGATTAAAATTGCGACAATTCCTACGCTCTTTCATAAAATTATTCCAAAAGCGTTGTCACGTTTTAAAGAAGATTATCCGCATATTTCAGTGGAAGTCATCGAAAGCGAACGCGATGACATCCTTCACATGGTCAAAAACGAAAAAGTGGATATCGGTTTAGGAGGCATGCGAGCTGATGAAAATTTAAGTCAAGAGGTTCACATCCATCCCTTAAATATAGAAACCGATTTTAGACTGATTGCTCCTAAAAAATCAAAACTTGCGCTCAAACAAAAGGTGACATTAGAAGAGGTGCAACCGTATCCTTTTGTATTATTTGATCGTAATATTTATCATAGTAACTTCGAAGCTTACGAAGCGAAAAACGGTCCATTAAAAATTGTATTTCGCACCTCTAATCCGAGTGTCGTTATCCGAACTGTATCAGAGGGATTAGGCGTAAGTGTCGTCTCAAATCTCATGATTGAAGACAACCCATTTATTTTACAGGGAGAGATTGCGGCGATACCCATTGGTGCGCCTTTTGATTTCAAAATGTCATTTGCGGCATTTACAGCCAAACACAACGATGCCTCGCGTCATGCGACGGTCCAAAGGTTTATTTCCTATTTGATGCATCATGTTTAAAAATGGGGCATAGTGACTCTTACTTCAGATTTAGGATAACAGTCATGTATAATAAAACTAATCACGATAAAAGGAGAATCGCTGATGGAAACGATCTATCTTGCAGGGGGGATGTTTATGGGGCGTGCAAGCTTTTGTGAAGACGATCCCCGGTGTCATTCATACTGAAGCGGGGCGCGCGAATGGTCAAACGACAAGTCTCGATGGGCCTTATGATGGCTATGTCGAATGCGTCAAGACGACATTCGACCCCGAACAAGTGTCAGTGGAAGCGCTTGTGCGAGACTTATTTGACATTATCGATCCATACGCCGTCAATCGTCAAGGGTACGATGTCGGGCCGAAGTATCGAACAGGTGTATATAGCGAAAATAAAGCACATCTTGACATTGCGCGCCAGTACATCGCGCAACGCGAGGATTATGATAAAGTTCAAGTGGAAGTCTGTCCTTTAACACAATATGTTCCGAGTGCGGCGGAACATCAGGACCGCTTGGATCATTTTCCTGACGATTATTGTCATATCCCACACGCCTTATTACATAAATATTAGCGAGGAGATCGCGTGATTCAATAAAAGTTGAGAACAGGGGTTTTTTGAATGCAGTTATTAGAAGCATATATCTTTTTTATTGTGGCGGTGATACTCAGTTCAGTCATAAGCATGAAAATACCAAAAGTACCTGTCGCGTTCATACAAATTGCACTTGGGGTGTTGTTGTTTTTAATTCCGATTACGATTCATTTCGAATTTAGTTCCGAAGTGTTTATGTTAGCCGTGATTGCGCCACTCTTATTTGTCGAAGGGGCGAATGTGCACCGTGAGAAATTACTCCAATACATTAAGCCCATCACATTGATGGCGATGGCGCTTGTGTTTGTGACCGTGATTGGGGCGGGATTCTTTCTCCACTGGGTATGGCCGGATTTACCGATGGCTGCCGCTTTTGCGATTGCCGCGATTTTGTGTCCAACAGATGCTGTTGCCGTCAAAGCGATTACAAAAGGGAAGATTTTACCTAAAGGCGCCATGACGATTTTAGAAGGAGAGTCATTATTGAATGATGCCGCAGGGATCATTTCATTCAAAATTGCCATCACTGCTTTAATTCTACATACGTTTTCAGCAGTTCAAGCGATCGAGCAGTTTGTATTGTCGACGATTTTAGGGATACTGGTCGGTCTAATTATTGGTGTGATGGTTGTACGTCTTCGCATTATGTTGCAGACGAAAGGGATTAAAGACAATAATACCCTCATCTTCATCCAATTATTGACACCGTTTGTTGTTTATATCGTCGCTGAACTGGTTCATGCGTCAGGAATTATTGCCGTGGTGGTGGCGGGGCTTATTCATGGCTTCGAACGCGATCGACTCGTCCGGGCACAACCTGAAGTGCAAATGAGTTATGGTCAAATTTGGAGTACGATCAGTTACGTGCTCAATGGATTTGTGTTTGTGATTTTAGGTTATATCGTTCCGAATGTGATTGTGGAAATCATCCAAAATGAACCTGAAAAATTAGTCTTTTTATTAGGCGTTACGGTGCTCATTGCGATTGCCATTTACGTTTGTCGCTTTTTGTGGGTCTTTGCCTTTTTCAAGACTTTTTATTACCCGAGAAATACACGGTTTTCGTTTAATAATGATGAGACACCTGAACCGATGAGCCGTTTCCATTATGCATTTATTATGACGATGTGTGGGATTCATGGGACGATTTCAGTGTCATTGGCCTTAACGTTACCTGTCTATTTGGCCCATCAGCAGTTATTCGAGTTCCGAAATGATTTGATTTTTATCGCTGCGATGATGGTATTATTGAGCCTAATTATGGCACAAATCGTATTGCCGCTTGTGACGAAATCTGCAGAAATTGTGCCGAATAAAGGGTTAACTTTTATAGATGCTAAAATGCGGATATTAGCCGAAGTCATTCATCGGATGAAAATGACACCCGAAGCGAGTACGATGACGTCCTTTGGTCCGGTCGTTCAAGAATATTACAATGAATACATGTTTTTATTGCGCAATCAAAGTCATCGTAAAGATGCGAAAGAGTTTCGGAGATTAAGTGAAATTGCGAGCGAAGTCGAACAACACACCTTAGAACAACTTGTCCAAGAAGAAAAAATAGATAAACAGGGTTTAACGCAATATCGCATCATCGTCGACAATTCGCAACATTTTAAAGAAGCGGATTTTATTGAAAAATTAAAAATGATGATGAAAATGTTTATGTTACGTTATCGTGCAAGAACAGGTAAAATGAAAAAGCACATCGATATCAAAACGTTAGACCAAACGTTGGACCAAGTGTATCGTAATGTATCCGCGCGTTTGGCCGAAGAAAGAAACAGTCAAAACGTATTAGAAATAGGGATGATTAATACGTCTTACTTCACAAGAATCCGCAGTAAATCCCGTCGTAAACCGAAAGAACCTAAAGCGAAAGAACAAACGCGCCGAATGAAACTCTATGCGGTCTATACACAACGAGAAGTGCTCGATGAAATGGTCTTAAATGGTGAAATTACTGAACATGACATCGCCGTTAGACTTCGAGAAGAAATCAGTTATAATGAAATTTTAGCCGATAAATAATGAAAACGCCTAAAGCCAAACCCATGCTTTAGGCGTTTTTGATGTCTTCTTGATAAAAAGGGATGAGATTATGAAAAACGGAAAAGAAAATTCAAAAGAGTTGAGGGGATAAAATTACATCTTTCCAATTTCTGAAACTAGTGCATTTGACCTATAATTCATGTAAAATAGAAAAGTGAAAATAAGCGTTTTATTGCATATTTATACGCAAAAGTGAGGAGTCGCACGTCGCGTGAATGATAAACATACAAATAGAGAACGAAATATAAAGACAGATTGCGCTGTTTTTGAAATACACAATGTAAAAAAATCCTCCTTCCCACAAGGATTTATGACATTATTAAGAAAAGAAACTTCATATGAGAAGGGGTGGAAAATGTGAATACGTATAGTAAAAAAGAGATCATTAAAGGACGACTAAAATTTATTATTATGTCATTAATCGGCATTTTCTTGTTTTTATTACCGATTAGTCTCCCTAATGATCAAGGACAATCAGAAACAACACTTCCGATTGCATGGTTGTCCAATTTAATGAAAGATTTGATTGGTGGGGCGATGCCCATCATTATTTTAGCGATTATTACACTTTCAGGAATTTTAACGGTCCTCTGTAGTACCATTTATAAAGACAAGCTTGATCCAGAAAGACAAATGGCAAAAACATTTTCTGTGGGGCCATTATGGGTGATTGTGCGTTTACTCGCGGTAGTATTTGTGTGGCTAGTTTATTTCAAAGTTGGCACGGAAGTCATCTATTCTAGTGATACAGGAGATCTTGTATTTAGCAGTTTATTACCGACATTAGTCACTATTTTCTTTTTTGCAGGTTTGTTTTTACCATTTTTAATGTCTTACGGTTTATTAGAATTTTTCGGGCCGATCTTCAGACCAATTATGCGTCCCTTATTTAAATTGCCAGGACGTTCAACCGTGATTAACTTGGCTTCGTTTTTAGGCGATGGTACAATCGGCGTCATGATCGCAAGTGAACAATACAATCAAGGCTATTACACCCGTCGTGAGGCAACGACGATTGCGACGATGTTCAGTGTGGTCTCTATCACATTTGTTATCGTCATAGCGGAAACCATTCATTTATCACATCATTTTTATTATTTCTATTTAACAGTGATACTCGCATGTTTGGCCTGTGCGATTATTTTGCCACGTTTATGGCCTTTAAATCGTGTGCCAGACACATTTAGAAATAACAAAAAACATGCCACGTTACAAGAAGAGGATTTAGGAAATAAAAATCCTGTCGTTTATGGTTTTGAACAAGCGACAGAACAAGGCATTAAAGCGCCAGGTGCAAAACAATTTTTCAAAGATGGCTTCAAAACAGTGATTGATATGTGGCTTGCGGTATTACCCGTCGTGATGACGATTGGAACGCTTGCGACAATTCTCGCCACGTATACACCGATCTTCCGAATATTAGGGTTGCCGTTCTTGCCACTGTTTGAAATCTTGCAAATTCCTGCAGCAAAAGAAGCCTCTGAAACAGTGTTAATCGGTTTTGCGGATATGTTTTTACCGTCATTACTCATTGAAGGCGTATCCAGTGATTTAACACGTTTTGTGGTAGGGGCATTGAGCGTCAGTCAATTGATTTATTTATCCGAAGTGGGTGGCGTAATTTTAGGTTCTAAAATCCCAGTGAGCTTGCCAAAACTGTTTGCGATTTTCTTAATGCGTACGATTATCGCATTACCGATTATTGCATTGATGGGGCATCTCTTATTTACATTTTAAACATTAAAAACGGATTTTTAGTTGCAATTAAAACTTAAGAAGTCTTGGCTTTGGAATCAATCAATCTGCCATATTTACTTACAAATCAAAGTTAAAAATTCTGTTTTACTGATTTAAGTGTTACTCAAATAGCCATCAAAATTTATCTAAGGGTAAATTTTGGTGGCTTTCTAATTTTAAGTTGGTTATAACCTAGCTCTTTAATGAAATGATGATTTTAGATATGAACTTTTGCGGATTTTCAAATGCAAAAGGTTGCATATCTACCTCTTCTGGAAAGCGTTTACAATAAAAGTATAGGAGGCATAAATTTGTTAAGCAATCGTCAACATCAGATTTTAAATCGAATAAGCAACGTTTCACAATTTGTCACAACGAGCCAACTAGCTAAAGAATTCAATCTTTCTGAGAGAACCATTCAATACGATATTGAGTATTTAGAAGCTATGTCTGAAACGTTAGGCTATCGTATTGTCAGAAGTAAATCTGAAGGAGTTAAAGCGTTTCATGAAAAAAATGAAACTGATATAAATGGAATGAATCCTACCCAAATTAAACAGTATCATTTTTCAAAAGATGAACGATTAACATTGCTCAAACTAATACTGTTAGAACAAGAGAGACCATTAAGTTCAAAAACTTTGGCAGAGGAATTGCGTGTCAGTCGCCGTACAATAGCGAGTGACATTAAAGAAGCTATCCAGTGGTTTGAAGTCAACAAACTTGCTATGACCTATATTAAAAACAAAGGGTTCATTATCAAAGGGGAAGAATCTGACTATCGAAATGCGTATGCCCAACTTCTACATAGGTATTATGAAGAGATGAATGATGCCATAATTGCTCACTTTAATGGTACTGAAGACTTAAAGAATATTCGTAAACTGGTTATTAAGGTACTTAAAAATGAAGAGTATCAATTAGTTCAAACTGCAATCGAAGGGCTTATATTACATTTATTTATCGCAATCAAGCGCCTTAAGCAGAATTATCCCTTACCATACACATCTAAAGAGGATGCATTCCATCAGGTTAATCAGCAATATCAAGTAGCGATAAAGTTAAAAACGGAAATAGAACACTATTTTAATATTGAATTTCCAGATTCTGAAGTTGAATTGATTACTTTACATTTACTTGCTTCTAAACAATCTACATTGAATGTAGAACGACATCACGTTTCAGAACTTGAAGAATTAATAAGTCAATTTGTAGAAAGATTGAGCTTCGAAATGGGGATTGAATTTTTTACAGATCACAAATTAATTCAAGGATTATCGATTCATTTATCTCCCGCAATTTATCGAATGCAAAATCAACTCAATCATATTAATCCCTTACATGAAGATATTGTGAATGAGTATCGTGAATTGATAGATATGATTCAAAAACATGTAACTTTATTTGAAAATCATTTCGATATCCAGTTCAATGCGCATGAAATCAGTTATCTTACGCTTCATTTTGCATCAAGCTTTGAAAGATTATTAAATCAAAAACGTAAACAGATTAAAGTTATATTATTGTGTGGGTCTGGGGTTGGAACTTCTCAATTGTTAAATGCGAAGTTAACGAATATATATCCTGAGTTTGACATTATAGAAGCGTATTCAATTTACGAAATAGATGAAGTTGAATTAATGGAAATGAATGTGGATATGGTTATTTCAACTGTACCGACGCAATATAAAACAATTAAAAGCATTACAGTTTCTCCATTGTTAACACAGGAGGACATAAAAAAACTCAATCATATTATTAATTCCAAACGCGTAGAAAATGCAAGCTTAGATTACACTACAGGAGTGTCACTCAGTGACATTCTTACAGATTCACGTATCTTTGAGATTTCCGTCAAAAGGACATTTGAAGAAGCAATTACCCAAACAGTATATCCGTTAGAACAAGATGGGATTGTCTTAAACACATACAAAGATGAAATTATGAACAAGTTGCATGAACTTGGCCCCTATATGGTTATTGGGCCGCATATTGCATTAATTCATGGTAGTACAACTCATGTGAAAGGCGTAGGAATGAGTTTAGGATATTTCAAAAAAGGCGTTGTTTTTAATCATGATAGGTTTGATCCAGTAAAAATCATTGTATGCTTAGCAACTGAAAACACAAACGTTCATTTAAAAGCATTAAAGCAATTAAGTGAACTTTTGTTTAGAGATGAAATAAGAAACCAATTAATTAATGGTCAATTAGAAGACTTTAAAAAGAATATCCGAAAAATGGAGGGGAAATAGAGTGACTTTAGACGTCCTTACAAAGGATAAAATTATAGTAAAAGATCAAGTGGACAGTTGGGAAGAAGCAATTGAGTTCGCAGCACAACCTTTGTTAACACAAAAATATATTGAATCTTCCTATATAGATTCTATGATTCAAAGTGTTAAAACACTAGGGCCTTATATAGTTATAGCACCACATGTCGCTATTGCCCATGCGAGGCCAGGAAATGATGTGCATCAAGTGGGCCTCAGTTTATTGAAGCTAGATGAGGCGATAAATTTTTCAACTGACAGTCACTATGCAGAGTTGGTTTTTGTACTTAGTGCTACTGATTCTACATCGCATTTGACGGTTTTACAAAATTTAGCTCAGTTGCTAGGGCAACAAGAAAATATTGAAGCATTATTAGAGGCTTCAAATGAAGAAGAAATTATCAATATTATTAAAGGAGTAGATTAATATGAAAATTTTAGTCGTATGTGGACATGGTTTAGGAAGTAGTTTTATGGTTGAAATGAATGTGCAAGAGGTTCTAAAAAATTTGAATATTGAGCAAGAAATTGAAGTTGAACATAGTGATATTATGACCGCAAGCCCAGAGATGGCTGATTTGTTCATTTGTGGACGAGATTTAGAAGAAAACGCAGCCCGTTTAGGCGAAGTTTTGATTTTAGATAATATTTTAGATAAGCAAGAATTAGAAGAAAAACTAACGGATAAATTACGTGATTTAGATAAAATTTAAAAACTGGGGGTGTCATCATGAAAAGCATTCTTGATTTTATCGTTGATATTTTAAGCCAACCTGCAATATTAGTGGCGTTCATCGCATTGATTGGACTTTTAGTTCAAAAGAAACCGGCCTCTGTCGTGACGACAGGCACCATTAAGACCATTTTAGGTTTTTTAATATTAAGTGCAGGTGCCGGGGTGGTTGTTCAATCATTGGAACCTTTTGGAAAAATCTTCCAACATGCATTTGGTGTACAAGGGGTAGTTCCAAATAATGAAGCTATTATTTCCATCGCATTAGAGAAGTATGGCACAACCGCAGCACTTATTATGGTATTTGGTATGATTGTTAATATTTTAATTGCGCGCTTTACGAACTTGAAATACATTTTTCTTACTGGACACCATACATTTTATATGGCAGCATTTTTAGCCATAATTTTAACTGTTGGAAAAGTAAGCGGTACGCTAACTATAGTTATTGGAGCGATTATTTTAGGATTAATTATGTCTGTTTTTCCTGCGTTGGCACAGCCAACCATGCGAAAAATTACCGGCAATGATCAAGTAGCGTTAGGTCATTTTGGTACGGTAAGCTATTGGGCGGCAGGAGAAATTGGCAAATTGTTTAAAGGGAAATCAAAATCAACTGAGGAAATTAAGTTTCCTAAAGGGTTGAGCTTTTTGAGAGAAAGTACCATTAGTATTTCAATTACAATGGTTGCATTATATTTGATTGCGAGTTTATTTGCGGGGGTAGGTTTTGTTCATAAAGAGATTAGCCATGATCAAAACTTTATCGTTTTTTCACTGATTCAAGGAGTTACTTTTGCGGCAGGGGTCTTCATTATTTTGACAGGTGTCCGATTGATTTTAGCTGAAATTGTTCCTGCCTTTAAAGGGATTTCTGAAAAACTTGTTCCTAATTCTAAGCCTGCATTGGATTGCCCAATTGTTTTTCCATATGCGCAAAATGCAGTATTAATTGGATTTTTTGTTAGCTTTGTGACAGGTGTAGTAGGTATGTTCATCATGTTTATGCTTGGCGGTGTGGTTATTTTACCAGGTGTCGTTCCACACTTCTTCCTAGGCGCAGCTTCGGGTGTGTTTGGAAATGCACGCGGTGGTATTAAAGGTGCTGTTTTTGGTGCAATGATGAACGGTATTTTAATTACTTTCTTACCTTTATTATTCTTACCTTTCCTTGGAGATTTAGGTCTTGCTTCAACAACATTTTCTGATACAGACTTTTTAGTGGTGGGTATCGTATTTGGTAATATTGTAAAAACACTAGGTGTTATTGGTGTTATTTTAACTATTATTGTTATTGCAGCTTTAGCTATCTTTTTACAAAAACGTTCAAATAAAGCAGTATAAATCAAAGAGATCTTAACAAATTGCGAAAAAAACTTATATAACAAGAAAAAACGGATTGGGAATTCACCCAATCCGTTTTTGTTGCATGTCGAAGGTGTATCGCTTTGAATTACGCTTTACGACGTAAGCCAAAGAAAGCTAATACAGCACCGATGAATGCAACAAGTCCTCCGAATAATGTACCTTGTTCTGTTGAACCAGTTTCAGGTAAAGCTTGTCCTTCTGCTTGACCTTCAGCTTGTGCTGGTGTTGCTTCAACAGATCCTTGAGCAGTTGCTTCGTTTGCTACGTGAGCATCAGCAGCAATTGCTTCTTGACCTACAGCAGTTTCAACTGGTGTAGATGCTGCATCGTAAAGGTTTGTGCCTGCAGCCACTTCTTCAGCATCAGTGTAACCGTCAAAATCAGTATCGACAGTTGCCGCTGGTGTGATAGAGGCATCAGTTGTGCTTGTGCCTTCAGCGATTTCTACGTCATCAGTGTAACCATCGTTGTCCGTATCTAAAGTACCCTCTGGTAATTCATGAGTGACACCTGTACCGTTAAGTGAAATGTCGCCTTCAGGTAATTCGTGTGTTACGCCAGTACCGTTGATTGCGATGTCACCTTCAGGAAGTTCATGAGTAACACCCGTACCGTGGTCATATAAATAACCATCTAAAGAGCCTTTAGGAAGCGCTTCAGCATAAGCAGGTTCACCGTTAATACCGATGTGACCTTCTGGTAGTGGTTCAGCATATGCAGGTTCTCCTGTTGCTGTTACTGTTTCGTTAAGGTTGTTTTCTACCCAAGCAGAGCCTGTTTCAGGACCTTCTGCTAATGTAGGTTCCCAAGCTTGACCATCGACGTTGCCATTAGCATCTACGTAAGCAGAACCGTAGCTTTCCCCTAAGTTGTCATTTGTCCAAGCTTGACCGTCAACGTTGCTTGAAACCGCGTTGTCTGCAACCCAAGCAGAACCCTCAGTATTGCTTTCTACTGCAGAATCCACAGCATTGCTTTCTGCTAATGTAGGTTCCCAAGCTTGACCATCGACGTTGCCATTAGCATCTACGTAAGCAGAACCATAGCTTTCTCCTAAGTTGTCATTTGTCCAAGTTTGACCGTCAACGTTGCTTGAAACCGCGTTGTCTGCAACCCAAGCAGAACCTTCAGCATTGCTTTCTGCTAATGTTGGTTCATAAGCTTGACCTTCAGCGTTGCCGTTAGATTCTACATAAGCTGTGCCGTAACTTTCCCCTAAGTTGTCGTTTGTCCAAGCTTGACCATCAACTTCAGCTGCATCTGCAGAAGCATTTGCGCCAAAGAATAAAGTCGCACCTACTGCGATAGAAGCTGCGCCTACTGTAAACTTGCGAATCCCAAAATGTTGCTTTTTAAACATTCTCTCATCCTCCAAAAAATAAGTAAATTTTTGAGTGGCATAATTAATTAAATGGCACCCTTTACAATTTAAGATTATCACAACTAACATACTATTACCACATTACACAATTTAATTATTTCAAAATTATTAAACGATAATATTTAGTTTTGTATAAATAGGAAATACTAGATATTATTAATCTTATTCAAGAAATCGGAATTCGTATTGACTTCTACATGAGTATGTTATACACTAAGTTTAATTTCATAATTACTTATCTAGATTGGTGGAGGGACAGGCCCTTTGAAACCAGGCAACCTATTCAGTTAGGTGCTAATTCCTGCAGGTGATGAACCTGAGAGATGAGTCTTAATGCGTAAAGTCTATCTTTCAAGGTAGGCTTTTTTTATTTATTTAAGGGGGAGTACTCATGACTCAAGACTATCGATTTGAAACGTTACAATTGCACGCCGGCCAAGAAGTGGACCAAACGACGAATTCACGCGCAGTTCCGATATATCAAACGACATCTTATAACTTCGACGATACGGAACACGCCGCACAATTATTTGGACTCGAAGAACTGGGCAATATTTATACACGTTTAATGAATCCAACAACAGCAGTATTAGAAGCACGTGTCGCAGAGCTAGAAGGGGGCGTAGCAGGCGTCGCTGTTGCGTCAGGTATGGCGGCGATTACATATGCCATCCAATCGGTTGCGCAGTCAGGAGACCATATTTTGGCGTGTGAAACCTTATACGGAGGCACACATACATTATTCACACATACGTTGTCAAAATTTGGCATTGACGTGACGTTCATAGACACACTTGATCCTCAAAATGTCGCAAAGGCGATTCAAGAGAATACGAAAGCTTTATTTATCGAAACCATTGGCAATCCTGAAGGAAATGTTGAAGATATTGAAGCGCTTGTGAAAGTGACAAAAGCCCACGGTATTCCACTCATCGTAGATAATACGTTTGCGACGCCTTACTTACTCCGTCCGATTGCGTATGGGGCGAATATAGTGGTGCATTCTGCGACAAAATTTATTGGTGGACATGGTACATCGATGGGAGGTGTCATTGTTGATGCGGGCAACTTCGATTGGACAAACGGAAAATTCCCAGGACTAAGTGAACCAGATCCGTCCTATCATGGTATCGTTTTTAGCGAGAAATTTGGAGATGCGGCATTAGCCTTTAAAATACGAACAACATTATTACGGGATACGGGGGCGGCACTGTCACCTTTCAATGCATTCCAACTGACACAAGGGTTAGAAACATTATCGCTACGTATGGAACGTCACGTCGAAAATGCTGAAAAAGTGGCCCATTATTTATCCAAACATCCGAAAGTCGCTTGGGTAAAATATGCGGGACTTCCTTCAAGTAGTTATTATGATTTGAAAAACAAATATTTACCTCGAGGGGCAAGTTCAGTATTTACATTTGGGGTTAAAGGCGGTTATGAAGCGGGGAAACAATTTATCGAAGCTTTAGATTTGTTTTCACTACTTGCGAATGTCGGGGATGCCAAGTCACTCGTCATTCATCCCGCATCAACCACACATCAACAATTAACCGAGGACGAACAATTAGCAGCAGGTATTGCGCCAGAAACGATTCGCTTATCCATAGGCTTAGAACATATCGATGATATTATCGATGATTTGGCCAAAGGCTTCGCTGCAATTTAACAAATGGGGGATTATGGTGACGATAACGATAGAAGAACATTTAAAACAATTGATTAATAAAAAAGAAGAATGGCAAACTTATGAACCGATTAACACAGCGGCAGAAATGATGAAAGATCAAAAATTACAAGAATATGAACGCGCAATTCAACGTCTTCAAACGCAATAATGAGGGGTAACGCATGGTGACCCCATCCCAAAATAGAGACGTACACGATAAATATGCAAACAAATGATTCGTAAGCATCCCAAAACTACTTTATAATAGATGAAAATCTTATAAAAAGTGGTGAAGGTGACATGAAAAAGATAATGATTGTCAATACAAGCCATACACATTTTGACGGCACAGATAAAACTACTGGCTTATGGTTAAGTGAACTCGTGCATTTTTACGATGAATTTCAAAATGATGAAAATTTCCAAGTTGACTTGTATAACATTAAAGGTGGGGAAACGCCTTTAGATCCTGTAAGTTTGATTCCAGGCATTTTAGATAAAGTGACAAAACGCTATTATGAAGACGAACGGTTTATGGCGCAATTGAAACTTACGCCAAGTATTGAAACCGCAGATCCCACGGCTTATGACGCGATTTATTTTACGGGTGGTCACGGTGTGATGTATGATTTCCCAGGAAATGAATATATCAATCAAGCCGTCAACACGATTTATGACAACGGCGGTATCGTTTCCTCCGTGTGTCATGGGGCGGCAGCATTATTAGAAGTAAAACGTCCGAACCACCGATTTTTCATTGATGGCAAGCGATTAACTGGGTTTTCCAATGCGGAAGAAGTCTTAGCCAATCGTAAAAGTATTGTGCCATTCGAGTTAGAATCTGAATTGAAAGTAAAAGGCGCGAAATATGAAAAATCAAAAGTGCCGATGAAAGGATTTATCCAAACAGATGATTCGTTAATTACAGGCCAAAATCCTGCTTCTGCGAAAAAAGTGGCTGAAGCGGTCAAAGCGGCATTAGCTTCAAAATAAATTTCGAGGATTCCTCGGGAAAACTGTCTACAAATTATTGATTTTGTAGACAGTTTTTTAATGCCCACGTTTTCTCTAGTAGGAGTTTCACTCGACCCATGATTGTTCTTCAATAGAGGCGCGATGAAAAGAAGAAACCTACACGTGTTGAGATTGACGAAGAGGATTTGTTGTGAAAAATATAGAAAGGTTTTTGAATAGCATTCCCGTGAGGGTTTATGTGAAAATAGAATAGCATTAATTCATCATTGGAATGATATTTTGAGAGGTGAGCATATATGAATCGGGTCCATTATCAATGGATTACCTTCGTATTATTTTTTACGGGGTTACTCGTCATGTTTAGCTTATATAGCACGATTACTACAGGTACTTTCATCGCACAAGATTTGTCAGTTCCTGTTTTTCAAGCGCCGTATGCGAGTATGGCATTTTCATTTGCGTTTGCCTTCGGATGTCTCGTTTATGGATTGTTATCAGACAAATTGGGGCGTAAACGTGTCATGATTTATGGCTTAATCGCACATACGATATTTACAGTCATTTCAGTATTTTCGACGACGTTTACCATGTTTGTCGTGCTTCGTGCTTGCCAAGGCTTGGCGGCTGCAGCTTATGCACCCATCATTATTGCGTACATTTCAGACGTATTCCCAGCTCAAAAACGTGTCACAGCAACGAGCTTTGTGACAATGGGCTTTTTATTTGCGGGAATATTTGGCCAAGTAGTGAGTGAAATGATTGCGAACGTTTATTCATGGCGCATGGTGTTTTTAATATTAGGCAATGCGTATGCGCTGCTCACAATCATCAATATTTGGTTGTTGCCGAATACGCCCCTACAATCGACCTCCGTGCAATTTAAAGATTTTGGGCGTAGTGTCGTCTCGGTTTTTCGAAAGCCAACCCTTCTCCTGTGCTATATTATCGCATTTTTCTTATTGATGACGTTTATTAATGTGTATGTCGTACTCGGAGAAAGTCTTTTAGGAAAAAACAGCCAGGGCATGCAAACAATTGCTGCGGTCAGCAAATTTTTCGGCGTCGGGGGCATTTTAGTTTCCTTAACCGCAGGCAAATTGTCCGAACATTATTCTGTATCGAAAGTTCTCACGGGGGCGCTTGGACTTACCGTTTTGGCCATCGTACTTATGGCGGTCAATACGAGTCTCCTCGGCGCAATTTTGCTGAGTGTGCTCTTCGGTTTAGGCATTGGTTTGGCACTGCCGACCCTGATTTCTAAAGTCGTGCAATCTGTCGATGTGAACAAAGGATTTTATACGACATTGAATACGTTTGTTATTTTCTTTGGAACAGCGGTAGCACCGGTGACTTTAGGCTGGGTTCAGCAACAGCCTTCATGGTCTATGCAATTTTTAATGCTTGCGGGTCTTATCAGTATCGCATTCATTGCGTCAATCATAATATTAATCAGAGATCGACAAAAAAAGGGTCCGCCTGTGTCATAAAGACAGGCGGATCCTTTTTTATGCTAAATGTTGTTTGAGAAAACGGATTAGGGCGTCAAAGTTGATTTTGGATTCATATAAAGACATATCAAATTGATACTCGTGCTGAAGTGGACTTTCGTGAAATGTGCCTTCAACAGGGACACCATTGCGTTCCATCGTCTCAATAAATTGGAGTGCTTGATCTTCAAAAGAACGATGCTTGGCGTCCGTCAAATAACTTGGAGGAAATTGTGCGTTCATATTAAGGGTCACACTGGCCTCCATCGTTTTCGGGCTGACACGCCAATGTCTGTCATCAAAATAAGCCCAAGCCAGTCGACTAAATAATTGATTGGCCATCGGATCATCAGTACGATCCATACGTTGCGTATTTAAGAGGGACGAATAAAAGACAGCTGCTTTTATCGTTGAAGGGTCCACCGTTTGCATAAACGACGTCGTTTGGCGATAGGCTTCGTTCACTTGAATATTAATAAACTGACCAATAATTTGTCCCCCAGCAGAATCTCCTCCAAAAGCAACACGGGACATGTCCGCTTTATAGGCCTGGGCATTTTGGTGAACCGCTTGAACGGCTTTTTCTAAACTATAAATCGGTTCAGGATAACGCGCCTCTGGAACGAGGGCATAGTTAATATTGACCACGGTATACCCTTGTGCGGCAATCAGCTCCATATAAGGTGTGAGGTCAGATTTATCCCCGCTCATATAGCCACCACCATGCACCCAAAATAAAATTGGATAACCTTCTTTATCCCCTATAGGCATAAAAATATCCATTTGACCGGTGCTTTCTGTAGCATCATACACGATGTCGTGTAGCGCAGTGACTTTCTCTTTAATATTTGTATAATGCGGATCGTTTTGCATCGTTTGTTTTAAATAATCTTTATGTTGTGGTTGATTAAACAATAGTTTTGAAAGAAACACACCTGGCATCGGTGTCAGTTGATTTAAAGTATATAAAGATGCGGCTGTGGCAGCGGCAGTACCGAATGCCACTTTCGCGATGTGATTGAGATGTTTCATCTTGTTGCCTCCTTGTCATGAAAAAATAATTTATTATTATCCCATAATATCTTGGAATGATTGCGACTACTGTCATTTTACTATGTGAATGTCGTTTGAAAAAGCAAAGTGGTCATAAAAAACTATTGCAAGCACCCCCACCTTACTGTATAATTTTAAATCGTAATAATTACTATTTAAACAGAAGGAGATTGCGCTAATATGAAGAAACGTTTTTTAGCTTTTTTAACTATCGCATTCGTAAGTATTCTTTTAGTCGCATGTGGCCAATCTGATTCTGATTCTGGAAAAAAATCATCTTCAAGTGACAAACTCCAAGTGAAAACAACAGTGTTTCCAGTCGAATCATTTATTAAACAAATTGGCGGCAAACATGTCGATGTCGAATCCATTTATCCAAAGGGCACAGATTTACATAGCTATGAACCTTCACAAAAGGATATTTTAGACGCGAGTAAATCAGATTTATTTGTTTATACAGGGGATAATTTAGATCCAGTCGCTAAAAAAGTGGCGGGAGCGATTAAAGAGGACGATAAAAAATTGTCACTCGAATCACATTTGAATAAGAGCGAATTATTGAAAGAAGAGCATGAACACGAACATGAGGGCGAAGATCACGACCACGAGCACGGAGAAAAAGCGCACGATCACGAAGCGGACCACGATGAGCATGAACATCATCACCATGGCATGTATGATCCACATGTATGGTTGGATCCGAAAATGAATGAAACAATGGTTAAAGCCATACGCGATGAATTAAGTAAAAAAGACCCAAGTCATAAAGCAGAATATAAGAAAAACGCAGATGAATTGTTAAAAGAACTTGATGGCATCGATAAAGATATGAAAAAAGCGACAGAAGGACATCAAGGGGATACACTTTATGTTTCACATGAATCTTTAGGCTACTTGGCCAAACATTACGGATTTAAGCAACAAGGTGTTCAAAATATGAACGCAGAAGATCCATCCCAAAAAGAACTGACAGATATCGTGAAAGCGATTAAAGATTCGAATACAAAATACATTTTATACGAAGAAAATGTATCCAATAAAGTGACAGACACGATTCGCCAAGAAACAGACGCACAACCTTTGAAATTTAACAATATGGAATCCGTGTCTAAATCACAAAGTCAAGATGCGACATATCAATCTTTAATGAAAGAAAATATTAAAAACATTGAAAAAGCGCTCAACAAATAAACTAAAGCCACACTCCAAAGGCGGGGTGTGGCTTTTCATATTATTGAACTTTGTTGACAGAAGCGTCATAAATAGAATCAATCGTTTCACCAAGAATTTTATCAAACTCTTCATCAGATTGACTGACACGTAAATCGTTAATCAGTGCACGAGAGAAACTTGCGATTAAGCCGTTATTTGTTTTTAACACTTCATTGGCATGTTCACGGCTATAACCTCCAGATAATGCGACGACACGCACCACGTTTGGATGATTGATTAATGATTCATATTGATTTTTGTTCGTCGGAATCGTTAATTTTAACATTACGAGAGCATCTTCAGGAAGGGCATCTAAATGTTTTTGAATAACCTCACTTAAGTAAGCCTCTATCTCCGCTTTATCTGTCGCATCAATATTAACCTCAGGTTCAATAATGGGTACTAAGCCTTTTGCGATAATTTGTTGAGCGACTTCAAATTGTTGGTCAATCACTTGATTGATGCCATCTTTATTAAACTCTAAAATGTTAGAGCGCATTTTAGTACCGAAAATTTTATGCTCAGTGGCACGGTCTAATAATGATTCTAATTCAGGCATCGGCTTCATGAGTTGAACGCCATCTTTTTGTTCTGCAAGTCCTTTATCTATTTTCAAGAAAGGAACAATCCCTTTGTTCGCAAGATAGTCGCCTGTATGTTGTCCTTCAACTTCGCGATCCATCGTTTGTTCAAAAAGAATCGCACCAATCACTTTATCAGAAGTAAAAGAAGGAGAAGTTACGATACGCGTACGCATTTCATGAACAAGATTGAACATTTCATCATCATTACGATATTGATCTTCATTGACACCATAACCACTTAATGCTTTAGGGGTACTCCCGCCACTTTGGTCTAGCGCAGCAATAAAACCTTTACCATTTTTAATCTTCTCTAATTGTTGTGTATTCATAGTTTCACTCCTCGTAAAAATATCGTACACCTACAGTATGCCTAAAACATGAGTTACGTTCAAATAATTCATGCTTTTTCAAAATTTTCTCGTCAGTGTCGCTTTTTAATATAATTCCACACAGCAGCAAAAGGCGACTGGGTGGATGCAGCGAAGCAAGAATTTGAATCGGTACAAAAAGCACTTGAAGCGATTAAATAAAGATGAAACCACCCGGTAAGAAAGGTAATCTTAAAAGTTAGACTAAAATCTACCTTTAAAGGATTCATTACCTCTCTAAAACGGGTGGTTATATATTTACAGATGTGCTTTTTTTAAATGTCGTATGTGCACGGCATGAAGGATAAAAATCAAGATTAACGTAATGATAAGTACAATAAGATATGGAATAAAACTCCGTTCTCCCATGAGTCCGACAAGAGGCGTTGTTGCGGCTCCGACAAAATATTGAAGCAAGCCTACTAAACTTGAGGCACTCCCCACGGCTTTTTTCTGACCATCCATGGCGATAGAGAAACCTAAGGTCGCCACCCCTGATACGGAGGCCACAATGAGAAAGAAACCTGGAATAAGAAACCATAACGATGCGTGATTTAAGAGGGACACAATTACGATGATTGCCCCAATCAATTGAATCACGCTAAAACTTCTAAATAATTTGAACGCATTCATTTTTTTGACAAGACGTGCCGTCAATTGTGCGGTAAAGATGAGGCCAAGCCCTGTAAATGCAAAAATATAACTATAGGTTTGTGGTGTTAAATGGTAAATATTTTGCAAAATAAAGGGTGAAGCGGCCATATAACTAAAAAACAACGCAAAAGTTAAACTTTGGATTAAAATTGGTAAGATAAACGTTTGACGTTGGATTAATTGACGAAAGTCTTGGAAAACTGGCTTAAATCCTGCGTCACTTCGGTATTCCTTTGCCAAACTTTCGTCCACTTTAAAGAGCACACCGATAAACATTAATGTACTGAGAACCGCTAAGATGTAAAAAATGATGTGGTAGCTCATATGATCAGTCAACACTCCGCCAATCATTGGGGCGAAGACAGGTGCTGCACCATTGACAAGCATGAGTAACGCAAGGAATTGTGTTAATTCATTACCTTTATATTTATCGCTGGCAATCGCTCTTGAGAGGACAATGCCAGCTCCTCCAGCAATCCCCTGTATGAATCGCGCAGCAATCAGCAGTTCAACATGAGTTGCGAGTGCACACACGATGGAAAAGACAATATAGAGGATTAAACTGACAATCAAAGGTCGTTTTCGCCCCGTTTGGTCTGAAACGACACCGAATATAATATTACCTAAAGCCAGCCCGAACATAAAAAAGGTAAGGGTAAGTTGCGTTTGCGTGGTGGACGTATGCAAGGCATCGGCCACTTGGGGTAGGGCAGGTAAATACATATCAATGGAGAGTGGACCAAAAGCAGCGAGCCCTGCCATTACTAAAATGAATATAAAACTTGGTTTTTGTTTCATCTTAGGCTCCCTTATTGTAAGAGGTCATCTGTCGTTGTAATCTTGCCCATTAATGGGAATGAATAGTTTAAAGAAAACTCATGTAATTCAGCTTTAGGTGCAGCCATCATATCACTGACAAAATATTGTTCATAACCGTGTTGATACGCATCACGTGCAGTCGTATCTACGCCCATATGCGTCGAAATCCCACCGAGAATAATCGTGTCAATGCCACGGCGGCGCAATTGTAAATCTAAGTCTGTTCCGAAAAACGCACTGAAACCACGTTTGTTGACGATAAAGTCACGGTCTGTAATATTAAAACGTTCAGGAAACTCAGAAAAGTCTTTGCCTGGTTTTCCAGGTAACGCTTGTTCTGCAAGACGTGGACTTAAAGCATCTTTGCCATCGTGAAAATTCACACGAACAAAGGCGATAAAACCATCGTTTTCTCTAAACTTTTGAATCATTTTTTCCGCATTGCTCAATACCGTTTCTGTAGAATTCGGTGCTGTCTCCATAGAAACAATGCCTTTTTGTAAATCAATTAATACTAATGCCGTTTTTTTATAATTAATCATCATTATAACTCCTTTATATTCAATATCATGTTCCTATTATACATGCCGAATTTCATAAAGTTCTATGGATGTGCCTACAAGCGTGATGCAATAAATGAGAGTCTAGAAGCTTATATTTTTCTAAAAGTTGATAATAAAAAGATAAAGCGTAGTTATAAACGGAATCATGCCAGAAAAACATTCGGAATGCATTCCGTTTGAAAGGGGAGATATTTCGTATTACCATATTCATGTAGAAAATGTAGTTTAAAAGAAATGGAGTGAACGCTATGGATATTCAAGGATTAGAACGTTATTTAAATATAGATACAACACGTTTTCAAGCGCCTACAAAAGAAACATTAAATCATGATGTAGAGCGCTTCATGCGTACCGTTCCATTTGAAAATATTGATGTACAAAATGGTATTCCAATTTCTGTGGAGGTTAACGACCTTTATCATAAAGTCGTTGAGCGTCAGCGTGGGGGATTTTGTTACGAACTAAATACGCTCTTTAAAACGTATTTAATCGAAAAAGGGTTTGAGGTCTTTAATGTATCAGCAACCATCCATACCCCAGGCGGAGGACGTAGCCAACCCGACTCTCACATGTCCACAATTGTCGTGATCGATGGAACACATTACATTGCAGATGTCGGTTTCGGTGATCTACCTCTACAAGCAATACCGTTGACAGAGGATGCAGAACATAATGTTGTTCAAGATGTCACAGGAACATTTAGAGCGGTGTTTATCGATGAAGCGCACAAACAATTTGAAGTTCAAAAATGGGAAAACGACGCATGGGATACAAAATATGAGTCCGATATTTCTCCACGCACGATTGATATGTTTGAGGACAACATCAAATACAATCAAACAAATCCGAATTCTGTTTTTGTGAAACGCTTAGTCATAACAATGCCGACTGAAAAAGGACGTGCCACAATGTCACAAAATCACCTTACATTAACAGAAAAAGATGAAAAACGTAAAATAGACGTCACATCAGACAATTATCGTCAACTTTTAAAAACGTATTTTAACTTAGATGTTGAGATTCAACGTCTAGAAATATAAGGAGGCCCTCATGCCAGAAAACAAACAGCGTAGTGACGCACGTCAAAATAAAGCGCGCATACTCGGGACCGTCAATCAATTATCACAACAAGGCGTTGACATTTCAGAAATGAAAATGACAGAAATTGCCAAACAAGCAAATGTTGGGGTCGGCACATTGTACCGTCATTTTGAAAATAAAGCTGTCCTCTGTATCGCTATGATGGATGCCCAAGTGGAAACGATGTTTGATGAAATTCAACATTTTTTAGCTACACACGCTACTGCCACGGCTTACGAACGGGTAAAAGGGATTCTCCAAATTTATGTTGATCTCAAAGAAACACACTTTCACACGTTATCTTTTATTGAAAAGTCGATTAACCGTTCGATTTCAATCGTACAAATCCCATTTTATCAACAATTGGCCGAGACGATTAGTGAACAACTGGATGAAACAGAACAAAGCCATTTTAAAACACATTTGTTGTTGAATTGCTTTTCAAATGAATTTTATTATTTTGCCAAAAATGATTTGAAATTGTCTAAAGAAGCCTATATTCAACAAGTCTTAGATGTGATATTAAAATAGTATAGTCAAAATTTAAGTAACAATGAGAACTAAGAACACTTATTAAATGAATGTGTATGAACAATGGTTTTGCTAAGTCCCATTTTAAGGTTGGCCGTTTATGAAAAATCAATGAAACAAGGGATTCTATAATGGTGACAGTCGTTTAAATATTAGTGATTTAGTGATTACAAGGTTTTACTAAGCGCATATCTACTATATAAGTTTAAACAATGCCACGAAATAAGAAGAGTTTTCCAAATTAAACAGTTGCGAGTGGAAATCTCTTCTTTTGATTTTCAAAGGTATATTAATTACACTTATGTTGTGAATAAATTGTGACACCCCATAAAAATAACACCTCATGATTTTGTTAATTTTTAGATGTCATAATAAAGTTATTTACTAAAATTATTTCTGAAGGGTAGTGTAGAGATGAATATTAAAAATGTAGTTGTCGCTGGTGGCGGTGTATTAGGTAGCCAAATCGCTTTTCAGGCTGCGTATTCAGGTTTTAACGTTTCAATTTATGATGTGAATGAAAAAGGGCTTGAAGCGGCAAAAGACCGTTTAGAAAAATTAGTACCGCGTTATATTAAAGATTTAGATGCGCCAGAAGACAAATTAAAAGCAACCGTTAAAAGCATCCAAACTTCAACAAATTTAAAAGAAATTGTCGCAGATGCGGACTTAGTGATTGAAGCCATTACTGAAAAATTATCAATAAAACAATCATTTTATAAAGAACTTGGAGAAGTTGCGCCAGAAAAAACAATTTTCGCAACAAACTCTTCAACATTATTACCAAGTGATTTTAAAGATGCGACAGGACGTACAGATCGTTTCTTAGCGTTACACTTTGCGAACGAAATTTGGTTAAATAATGTCGGCGAAATTATGGCGACTAAAGACACAGATCGTGCTGTATTTGATGAAGTTGTTGAATATGCAGGAGCAATGGGCTTACACCCAGTGCCAATTAAAAAAGAACATGCAGGTTACGTTCAAAATTCACTTCTTGTGCCATTCTTCCACGTGGCTGAAGAAATGTATGCGAATGAAGAAGAAACACCACAAGAAATTGATAAAATTTGGATGAACGCTATACATATGAACGTGGGTCCATTCGGTGCGATTGACGTCGTTGGTTTAAATACAAATACTGCGATCGTACAAGCAGAATATGAAAAAGACGGCACACCTTGGAAAAAAGCGTACGTTGACAAAAATAACGTCAAAATCGAAAATGGTGAACTTGGTAAAGCAACAGGTAAAGGATTCTACACATATCCAAACCCTGAATATAAAACTTGGGATATTCCTGTAGGCGAAAAACCATCTGACGAACATTTACAACAAGCCGTCGCGAATGACAACAATGGCGTGTTATCTAAATTGTTATTGTCTTTATTCAAAGCCGCTGAAGATTTATACGTTAACGAAATTGCAGAATACGATGTCATTGATACCACTTGGCATATCAACTCACGTTCACCTATTGGACCATTCGAAATGATGGATGCGATAGGTATTGATAAAGTCATTGAAATTCATGAAAAATACGACAACAACATTGATCAAGACGTGATGAAATTTTTAGAATCACGTCGTGGCAAAACATTTTATTCTTAAAAATGTGTGAATAAAATTAAGCGCGCTCATCTTCAAATAGATGGGCGCGCTTTTTTATGGAACACTTATATAAAATGCGTTGATACGCTCATTTCATCTCTTATTTGTTGTTAAAGTATTCCGTAATTTTATCTTTAATATCTTGTAATTTGCTGTTTACTTTATCGAGTTCACGTTGCATTTCATCGCTATTGCCATTTTGGCGTTCATTTTCCGCATTTTGTAAGTTGTCTGCGGTTTTGTTATAGTCATTGACTACTTTTTCGGCTTGTTGACTGTTTGCGCTATTTTTTAAATTCGCGATTTCTTGTTTGAGCGCATCGATTTTACTTTGGGTATCAGACTGGTTATTTTCAATACTTTTTTTCGCTTCTTCAACTTGTTGTTGGAGTTGATCATTTTTTTGTTGAACCACTTGGGAATCGTTTGGATTCGTTTGTTCCGACTGTGGTTCAGTGTTAGACGTTTGTTCCGAATCGTTGGCCCCCGTACAAGCTTTGACGATAAAAGCGACGAGCGCAATGGCCACGATAAAGAGGAGGACCATTAACCATTTGTTTTTGCGTTTGGAAGATTCAATTTCTTGTTGTTGATATTGTTCGCGGCGATAGTCTCTTTCATTGTAATCATTAGCGCGACGCTGAGGACGGATGAGAATACCACCGAAGACCTCATGTTGTTGATGATCGGTTAACGTATTAATATTTAAATCGGTATTCAATTGATTAAATTTGTCGTAAGCAATAATCGTCCCATCATCTAAAATCTTTTCAATTCTTGGATAATCCCGATTGCGATCTTGACGTTTCACAGTAATTCCTCCTCTTTGACTCGGTTGATATGCATCTCACTTTGATAAAAAAATAATGTAATAACAACGTATTTTAGTTTATATTTATCCTACCATATAACCCTTTTGGATACCAAATGGGGTGGGATATAAAATGTTATTTGTTTGATTGTTCCATAAAGCCTCGCTTTTCTAGTCGCCTCAGAAGTCTCGGCTTAGGAACCAATCAAATTTGCTATATTAAATCACACCTCAAAGCTATAAAATCTGTCTCATTTATACTGATTTAAGTTGTAATAAAATAGCCATCAAAACTTATCCTGTTGATAAATTTTGACGGCTTCTAAATTATAGGCGACCGTAGTATCCTATCCTTAGCACATTATTTGTCATGTTCATGTTGTTTTTTCAGTTCATCAATAATCAGTTTGCTTAATGCTTTTTGTCCCGCATATTCTAAGTGAACACCGTCATACGCAAAGTATTCAGGATGCCCCCCAGAAGCTTTATGCCAATCAATCAGATGCACATTTTTATGTTTATCAGCGGCTTTTTTCAAGCTATCATTGACGTTTTGTTCATAATCACGAGGCACACGAACATTCACGAAATAAATGTTGGCATCGCCTAAATCGTCAATAATTTGATTCACTTGGTCTTCGGTAAAGGCTCCGTTTGTACCTAACTGCATCACCACATCTTTTTTCGGTTTCGCAAAGCTTTGATATTGCGAAGTGATGAGAGCGTTCGCTTCGGATAATTGGCGACCCACTTTACCATCAATTGTGGCATTTGGTACCTCTTTTTGGAAAACATTACCGATATCTACCATGACCGAATCCCCAATTAACAGTGGCGAAAGTTGCTTGGCGTCCACTTTAGAAGATTCTGGTGTAGGGGTCGGTTCTGCTTTAGGTTTTTTCGCCGTTTGATTTTGGAATTCCGTTTGTTTTTGATCACTATGTGCTTTACCTAAAGCATCAAACTGCCCACTCAAAAAGAGGAGCGAAGGAATTGCCAAAATTACGACGAGCGCTAAGCGTACAAAGTGCTGAACGTGTGTCGGTTTGAACGAAAACGCACGGAATCCTTTTTTACGGATGGGATTTTCAATGAAGCGATACGATAATTCGGCAAACAGAAACATTAGCACAATATCAATGACATACACATAACTTGGAATTTGTCCTGCGACAAAATGGCGATGTAAAAGGACAATGACCGGATAATGCCATAAATACAAGCTGTATGAGCGTTTACCGATAGCGACGAATAGCGGATTACCCATGAATTTTGCGAAGAATCCAGAAGGGTGCACCACACTGGCAATCGTAAACAACGTCACAAACGAGATTAAATAAAAACCACCATGATAAATCCATTTGTCATGTTCACTCACATTGAAAATAAAATAAGCGACAAGTGCGAAACTCAAAACGCCAATCACGTCGACAAACAGGCGTAATCGATGGGCGACATTGACTTTTAATCGGAAGGGCGGCCACACAAGCGCAAGCATCGCCCCTAACAATAAGGTTTGAAGGCGGGTATCCGTTCCGAAATACACACGCGCAGTACTACTTGTCACACTCGATAAATAAATCATTAACGCTAATGAAATTAATGAAACAATAAAAAATATGATAAACGTATACTGTCTTTTTCTAAACTTGAATATCATATAAAGAATAAATGGGAAAAACAAATAAAATTGTTCCTCAATCGCAAGCGACCACAAATGTTTTAACGGTGCGATCGAAAATTGGTTGAAATAATCGACATCTTGCGCGATATACCACCAGTTCGACACATAGAAAATGGCCGCAATGGCATCCTTTTTCAAAGCGAGTATAATACTCGGCTCAAAAATAAGCGTATACGTCAATACCACTGCCAACATAAATAACACGGCAGGGATTAAACGCTTCACACGGCGTAGCCAGAAAGCAGGTAAATCGATCTTCCCTGTTTTGTCATACTCCGTAATCAATAACGAAGTAATTAAAAACCCAGAAATCACGAAAAACGTATCTACACCAAGAAAACCACCTGGCAACCATTGAGGATTCAAGTGAAAAATAATAATTGCGATGACGGCAATCGCTCTAAAACCGTCGAGACCAGGAAGATAACGTTGCGCATGAACAGGTTTTGTTCTTTTTAATTCCTTTTGTGTCATTCATAACATCCTTAAACTCATAGAATTAGACATCGATGACATGTCATCAATACGAATCATATGTATATCGATGCAAAAGGTCACCCACGTACTTCATTTCGCAAAGTACGGGCAACCTGTCTTACTCAATTATTATATCTTAATAATAGGAACATATGAATAATATATATGACTTTTACCATTTGTACAAATAGAAGGGGAGAGAAAAGGGGGGGAAATTGATACAAACTATTATGATTTTGATAATCACCGTTTTAGAAAGAGAACATTAAATATAAGACTTAAAATTTCTAAAAATATTTGACTGAAAATTCCTTTAATTATGATATATTTGATGTAGTCAATAGATATTTAAGATTCATTTATATAGATGAGTTTCGTATAGATAACCGCATAAATAAAATGGGGAGCAGGGGGATGAAATTGGATAGAAATAAAACCATTCGAGAGCTTTTTAAGCTACAAAGTAATGAGAAAAAAGTTGAAATTATAAAAGAGTATGAATTAACTATAAGAGGTTTCTCTAATATTGAAGTACATAATATTAATAGTAATAGCGAAATGTATATTGTAAGTGAGGCTTCAAATAAACAAAATATTGAAAGAATACAAAAATACATTAAAAGTAAATTAAGAATTGAAGATGATCTCTCTAATCTTTTGGATAAAGACTTAATTATTGAACGCTACGGTGACGATTTCACAAAGCTTTTGACAATTTTTGAAAAAGATCAATACGGGGACCTTTCAAATTACATAATTAACAAATTAAGCGAAAAACATAATAATACAAGCATTCAAAAAGAGGCGCCAAGCAATGGAAAAGAGAAGTTAAATTCATCAGAACATGAAGATAAATTAAAAAAGTTAAGAAAAATTATCAGTGATTTAGAAACAACAGTAAGTGAAAAAGACAGTAAGATAAATAGTCTTTTGTTTGAAAGAAAAACATTGAATTCAAGAATAGAAGAGCTTGAAAAACTATATTACCAATCCAAAAAATCATGGCAAACCATGAAAACTTCTTTAGATGAAGAAGAAAGAGTAAACAGTGAACTTAACAAAAAGAATGATGAATTAAATCTGCAAATCGCAGAGCTAAAGAGCGAAAAAAATAAGATTATACACCAATACGCGGAAGCAAGTACAAAATATCAATTTCATTTGTTGGGAATTCCTCAATTTTGGATTGACGATCATAAAAATAGTAAAGTCTATCAGCCGACGGAAGTTGATTATTTTATAGAGGAATTTCATAAAAAACCTAGAGATATATTTATTGTATTTAGAAGCGGCATTGCACTCTATGATTTCAGACGGTTAAAAAAGCTAAGAGGTATGAAGTTTATTTCATCATTTGAAGAGTTTAAAGATATAAAGGGGGACTTCTAGTGATTAAGGAAAATTGGGAAAATGTCGATATGATAGGGGTATTAGCAACTAAAGAAGAATTGCAAAGAGTGTATGGGAAAGAAAATATATTTGTGAATAATACCGATAGAATTCAATTCTACATTAAATTACTTTCTATGCCGTATGACTATCCAAGTTCAGATAATCGTTCAAAATATATCGCTTGTTACCAAACGAACCTCACACAAATTGAAGATAATTTTTATGCAAGTGATGAAGAAAGAGTTGAAAATTTTTATAACGAAATCAGTAATAAATTATTAAGATTGAACGTGCAAAAGAAAGTCGACTATGATATTAACCAAAAAGTATATTACAACGGCTACGTAAAAGAAATCATTTATGCCAACGACAAAATGCTAAACGAGGGATCCTTGAATCCTATCCCCATTTTTAACAAACATAATTCAGTTACAAATGTGGAAGAATTTGAAAAATTATTAGCCTCTGGGAAAGTGGTTGGTGACTTACAGAATGTATCAATTGAAAAAGAAGATTACCCTCAATTTGTCATTTATAACGATATTATCGATGATTATGAGGATCGATTTTATGTGTATGGAAATGTAAAATCATTCGAATACATTGAAAATGCAGGATTTAAATATGATTTTGAAAATGAGATTAAAAAATATGAAATTGAAGATGTTGATTTCAATGAAATGTTAGTGACTGATAATAATATTGGGTTTATTACAAATGATTTAATTAGAAAATTTGAAGAGAATATTGATGCAAAAGAAGTCGTAGCGCCTGTTATTAAAAAAATGGTCGAGGACAACCATCAAAATGTCAAAAAAGAAAAAGAGTTCTTAGAACATTTATTTAAGAAACTGGAAAGTGAAAACTTACTTTACGATAAAAAAGATATAATTAACTTTCACGTTTCAATGAAAACGTCAAAACTTGTCATTCTATCTGGGATGAGTGGTACAGGAAAGTCGAAATTAATTAAGTCTTATGCGGCTGCCTTAGGCTTAAAGGATAATTTTAAGTTTATACCCGTAAGTCCGAGTTGGAACGATGATTCAGACTTAATTGGATATGTAGATACGATTAACAATATTTATAGACCAGATGATAATGGCTTAATTGAAACGCTAATTCAAGCGAGTGATAACCCCGATAAACTCTATATCGTATGTTTTGATGAGATGAATTTATCGAGAGTAGAACATTACTTTTCTAAATTTTTATCCATCCTTGAAGGAGATATCGGTAGTCGACAATTACAACTCTATAATAAAGAAATGGGCGGTAAATTGTATAATTCTACTAAATACCGATATGAAATAAAGATTGGTAAAAATGTAAGATTTGTAGGCACTGTTAATATCGATGATACAACACATCATTTTTCGAACAAAGTGCTAGATCGTTCAGACTTAATTTCATTAGATGTTATGCCGATTAAAGAATTAATAGAATTAAGTAAAAAAGAAAAAAGAAAAGTCCTTGAAGATGACTCATATGAAAAAGAATTTATTGAATATTTTTGTAAGGAGTCTAGCGAAATCAATTTGTCCCAAGATAATGCGGAATTTCTTCAAGAATTACATAATGAGCTCGTGAAAGTGAATCCTCAAATTGGCATAGGACCACGCGTCGTGAAACATATCGATTACTATTTGAAGAATATCCCTAATGAATCTGAAGTCTTAAGTGATGACATAGGTTTTGATTTTCAACTTTCACAAAGAGTGCTCTCCAAGGTCAGAGGATCACGTGAAGAATTGACGGATTTAGTGGGACTCTATGATGCTGATAATGATGAAGTTGTGAATTCTAAAATCATTGATTTGATGGATAAGTTTTCATCTATTTCAGATTTCACGAATGCGAGAAGTTTAATTCGAAACAAAGCGAAGGAATTGAAGATTAATGGATACACATTCTAAGGTCGCTATTGTCATTGGAAACGATAATAATCATGAAACTTTAAAACCTTTAAAATTCTTTGATAGTCTACAAAGTATAGACTTTAACCGTGACATTTCTCGCATAAAAGAATATACCCATTTTAAGTTGCGTATTAATGGGAAAGAATCGATTAAGGTTTATTCAGATTTGTTCGAGTTATATGATGACCCCAAAATTCAAGTTGATGAAGATAACCGAAATTATATGGGTAATGGTGAAATAGATATTGTGGATAGCGACATTGCTAACAATCTTGTACCTGGATATTATCTTTTAACATTAAAAGAAGAAGATTATAAATATGCGGTTATCGAGATTGTTCCAAAAGACGTGAGTAACGTTGAATGGAAAACAATATATCAAGATGTGAATAATTATATTAAAGGCTTATCAAATTCTTTATATCATAAAAATAATTCAAGTATTTCTCCAACAGTGAGAAATAACAATATTGTGGAGAAGATAGACTACTTAGAAGTGAATTTCACTCATATTATTTTTGCTTTGAAAAATATATATGATTCACCAAGGTATCAAGTTCAGAAAAGATATGCTTGGCGACCGATTTATACACAACCTAAAGTAGATAAAAATACTTTGAAATATCGTTCAAAAAGACCAGATAAAACAGAGGAGCTCTATTCTTATAATAAAGAGTTAAATTATAATCTAAAGGAAAATATATGGTTGAAAAAAGTACTGAAATTTCTCCAATATGAGCTAGTTGAAATTAAAGATTACTTAAATTTGGCAGAAGAAATTCATCTTGGACATAAAACTTCAAGATATAGTAGTGATGTGCTTATTGCAACGAAATCATTAGAAAATATTTGGACAATTAGAGAAAACATCAATCGCATTCAGCATATGTTGCAGATGATTATAGAGTCAGAATGGTATCAAAACATTGAAAATAAAAGCCATGCTTCTATCACACATTCAGCATTAATGGATAATAAATACAATATTATTTATAAATGGTATTCTGAGTTCAATAAGTCATCTTTAGAATTTGTATTTTCTCAAAAAGTGAAAAATTGTTGGAAAAGAACAGATGAACTTTATGAAATATGGTGTTTTATCAATGTATTAGAGTTATTGATAAGAAATGATTTTGACCCGATAGATGGATGGATTTTTGACGATTACTCTTATAATGATTTGCCTGATAATACCGTCATCACACTCAACAAAAATGATATAAGATTAAAGTTGCACTTTAACTCCATTATCAAGAGTGAAAGAAGTCAAACGACTAAAGAACATCCATTATATACAGGGGATAAGAAAAATAAACCGGATATACGTATAGATATTCATGTAAATAATATATATATTAAAAGTATACCGATGGATGTAAAATATCGAAAATTAAAAAATATTACTAAAAAAGAAAAAGGATCTTTAGAACAACTGTTGGCTTATTGGGCTCATCCCAAATCCAATTTACATTTAGAAGGGGCTAAGGTATTTAGAAGAAGAAATCATAGAATTATTTCAAAAGTCGCCGTCCTATATCCTAAAGATCACTCAAATAACAATAAAACAGATAAATTAGCAATAGATCATAACTTACATTTTTTTGAATTTAGTCCTAGCTATAAAGATGAGGATTTTACAAATATGATTAATGAAGAAATAGATGAAGCTTATGAAATTTATGAAGATATATATGGTTTCTAAGGGGAAGATATTATGGCTTATCAGAGTGAGTTTGCGTTAGAAAATGAAGTGATCCAACAATTGGTGGGGTTGGGTTACGAACAAGTCGCTATCCATAATGTGGAAGCGATGCATCAAAACTTACGACAAATTATTAATGAACGTCATTGGGATAAATTAGAAGGGAAACCCCTCACAGACAGTGAATTTGATCGGCTTATGACAGATATTAACAACAAAACGGTGTTCGACAGTGCAAAACTGTTGCGTGATAAGTATGTGTTACGTCGTGATGATGAACAAACAGTGGCCTATATTGAACTATTAAATACGCGTAAGTGGTGTCAAAACAAGTTCCAAGTCACGAATCAAATCAGTGTGACAGATCGCTACAAAAGTCGTTATGATGTGACGTTATTAATTAACGGTTTACCGCTCGTTCAAATTGAATTAAAGCGCAGTGGGGTGGCGATTACGGAAGCCTTTAACCAAGTTAAACGCTATCGTAGGCAAAATTTCACGGGGTTATTTCGATTTATTCAATTATTTGTCGTGAGTAATAAAATGGAAACGCGTTATTTTGCGAATAGTGACAAAGAATGGTACAAAAGTCACATGTTTTACTGGAGTGACGACAAAAATGAACGCATTAATCATTTAAAAGATTTCGTACATGCCTTTTTAGAGCCGTGTCACATTGCTAAAATGATTAGTCGTTATATGATTGTTAATGAAACAGATGAAATTTTGATGGCGCTTCGTCCGTACCAAGTTTATGCGGTAGAGGCGATTGTGAACCGAGCGCTTGAAACGAACAACAATGGTTATATTTGGCATACGACAGGAAGCGGTAAAACGTTGACGTCATTTAAGGCAAGTCAGTTATTATCTCAAGAAAAAGAGATTAAAAAAGTGATTTTTCTTGTGGACCGGAAAGACTTGGACAGTCAAACTTTAGCGGAATTCAACAAATTTCAAGATGATTCTGTAGATTTAACGAGAAACACCCATACGTTATTACGTCAGTTAGGGGATGCCTCCTTGCCGCTCATCGTGACCACTATTCAAAAAATGGCCAATGCGGTAAAATCAGGCGCAAAAGTGATGGAGCGTTACCAAGAGGATAAAGTCGTGTTTATCATTGATGAGTGTCACCGTACGCAATTTGGAGACATGCATCGGTCGATTCGCCAGCATTTTAAAAATGCGCAATATTTTGGTTTTACAGGGACGCCTCGTTTTGAAGAAAACAAAAGCCAAGATGGTCGCGCAACGGCAGACATTTTTGAAAAATGTTTACACCATTACTTAATTAAAGATGCGATTCGTGATGGCAACGTCTTAGGTTTTTCGGTGGAATACCATAAAACCTTTGAGCCAAAAGATGAGATTGAGGAAGCGTATTTATCAAAAATTAATACGAAAGAACTGTGGGAAGCAGATCAACGGATGGAAGCGGTCGCCGAACATATCATTCAAAATTACCAAAATAAAACGAACAATGGTCAATATACAACGATGTTCGCCGTACAAAGCATTCCGACAGCTATTAAATATTATCATATTTTTAAAAAGCTTAAAGACGCAGGTAAACATGATTTAAATGTCACGACGATATTTACGTATCAGCCGAACGAAGAGACGCACGACAAAGATGAGGCGGAAGTAGAACGTTCTAGAGAAGTCCTCGATAAAGTGATGAATGATTATAATAAGGCCTTTGGGACGAACTTTCACACCGATAACTATGAAGGGTATTTCTCTGATATTTCGAAAAAAATGAAGAAAGTGATCCCCGGGGAAAAAATAGATATCTTAATCGTAGTGAACATGTTTTTAACAGGGTTTGATAGTAAGAAATTGAATACCCTATATGTCGATAAAAATTTAAAATATCACGACCTTATTCAAGCTTATTCTCGGACGAACCGGGTTGAAAAAGAGACGAAACCGTACGGCAATATCGTATGTTATCGTGATTTGAAACAACAAACTGATGAAGCGATAGAAATCTTTTCGCAAACGGATAATACCGAAACTGTTCTCAGTCCATCATATGAAGAATACCTTGCGATGTTTAAAGAATGTTTAGACCGTGTCTTTCATATTGCACCGACGCCTAAAGCGGCGAGTGATTTGGAACGTGAAGATGATAAAAAAGAATTCGTCCTCGCTTTTAGAGAATTGGGTGGCCTTCTCTTACGCCTCAAAACATTCGATCAGTTCCAATTTTCTGAAGAACACATCGGCATTGGGGAACAAACATTTGAAGATTATAAGAGCGTCTATTTTAATCTTTACGATGAGGTGACCCACCGAGAACCGACGGACGATGGGGAATCTGTGTTAGACGACATTGATTTTAAAGTAGAGCTGTTGCGCAATGACTTGATCAATGTTCAATATATTCTTGATTTACTCGCAAGTATTGACCTAACGGATGAAGCGGACCGAGACCATCGTCGTCGTCAAATTCATCAATTGCTAGATAAAGCAGACGATGAACAATTGAGACTCAAAGCCGACCTCATCCGCAAATTCTTAGATAAAGTCATTCCAACATTAGCGACGGATGCCGATATTAATGAGGCATACTATGATTATGAAGAACAAGAAAAAGTGAAAGAAGTCCAACAATTCGCCGAATCTAAAGAATACTCATCCAGTAAATTGTTATCGATTATTGGAGAATATGAGTATAGTGGCATTTTAGACCGTGCGGAACTCCAAGAAGGGATTAAAGGAGGTCTCCTCGTTCGTCGGAAACAAGCGGATGAAATGGAGAAATTCGTAAAAAATACTACGAACAAATACAGTCATAAAGAATAAATTTAAAAATCTCTTGTATTTTCACTTTACTACAAGAGATTTTTAATGTATGATATAAATGTAGTTAATAAAAAATACAAGAAAGGGGTATGCGCAATTGGGACTTTAGTGACTTATCATAATGGTTCTTTATTACGTCGTTTAGAAGAGGTCGACAAAGCGGAAGGACATGCATTTCCAGTGTATGACCAGTACATGTTTGAATATGATAAAGGGGAATTTGATGCGATTACGCACGAACCCAAATATTTATATTTAAAGGCCAATCATAATGCCAAATTAGTTCATACAGGAGATATCGTCTTAAACATGATGTCAGGAGAATGTGTCATCGTGAGCGAACGTCATGAGGGGAGTGTGCTTCCGTACAATTACACACACATTGAAGTGGACGCTACTCGACTTGATGCGGCTTACTTTGCCTATTGGTTCAATGCCTCAAAATCGGCTAAATCACAGTTACACCAAATTTTACAAGGGGGCTCTCTCGTTAAAAAGCTGACGTTACAACATTTGAAACAACTCGATATTGACTGTCCACCGATTGAAAAACAACGTCACATCGGAGCGATAGCTGAAAAACGGAAAGCGTTAAAATACTTAAAAGCCAAACGAGATTATCAAATGGATATTTATTTAGCACATACATTATTTGGGGAGGAATAACTTTATGTCTACAACTGAAAAACAACGCCAACAACAAGCTGAATTACAAAAGAAATTATGGAGCATTGCCAACGATTTACGTGGCAACATGGACGCCAGTGAATTTAGAAACTATATTTTAGGTCTTATCTTCTATCGTTACTTATCTGAAAAAACGGAAGAAGAAGTAGCCAAACTCTTATCAGACGACAACCTTTCATATGAAGAAGCTTGGCAAGATGAAGAATATCGTGAAGCCATCGAAGCAGAACTCATTTCACAAATTGGATTCGTCGTAGAACCACAATATTTATTCAGTAATTTCATTCGGAAAATCGAAAACCAAACATTCGATATTGAAGAATTGCATAAAGCCGTGAATAAAGTAGAAGAGTCTACACGTGGGGAAGAAAGTGAAGATGACTTTAACCATTTATTCGCAGATATGGACTTAAACTCTTCACGCTTGGGTACTTCTAATGCCGCACGTACAAAACTCATTAGTAAAGTGATGGTGAACTTATCGACATTACCATTCGTCCACAGTGATTTAGAAATAGACATGTTAGGGGATGCGTACGAATATTTAATCGGTCAATTTGCGGCGACTGCAGGAAAAAAAGCAGGAGAATTCTACACACCACAACAAGTGTCTAAAATTTTAGCTCAAATCGTAACAACAGATAAAACAGACTTACGTAATGTGTATGACCCGACGTGTGGTTCAGGATCCTTATTATTACGTGTCGGTCGTGAAGCGCGTGTGCGTCACTATTACGGTCAAGAATACAACAGTACGACCTACAACTTGGCGCGCATGAACATGTTGTTACATGACGTGAATTACAATCGCTTTTCAATTGATAATGCGGACACGTTGGAAGACCCAGCCGTAGATGAAGAAAAATTTGAAGCAGTGGTAGCGAATCCACCATACAGCGCGAAATGGAGTGCGGATCCAAAATTTATGGATGACCCACGTTTCAGTAACTATGGTAAACTCGCACCTAAATCAAAAGCCGACTTTGCGTTTATCCAACATATGATTCACCATTTAGACGACAATGGAACGATGGCCGTCGTGTTGCCACACGGTGTATTATTCCGGGGTGCAGCAGAAGGTCAAATTCGCCGTTACCTCATCGAAGAAAAAAACTATTTAGATGCGATTATTGGCTTACCTGCGAATCTGTTCTTTGGGACAAGCATTCCAACAAGCATCCTTGTCTTCAAAAAATGTCGACAAAAAGACGATTCTGTACTCTTTATCGATGCCTCCCAATCATTCGAAAAAGGGAAAAACCAAAACCACCTCTCAGATGAAGACGTCGAGAAAATCGTCAACACGTATCGCAACCGAGAAGAACTAGATAAATTCAGTCACAACGCAACACTCGAAGAAATCGCAGACAACGACTACAACTTAAACATTCCAAGATACGTCGATACCTTTGAAGAAGAAGCACCGATTGATTTAGACCAAGTTCAACAAGACCTTGCGGACATCGATAAAGAAATTGCGAATATCGAACAAGAAATCAACGCCTATCTTAAAGAATTAGGAGTGGTGAAACATGACTAAGACACCACAACACAATGTGCCAGAATTAAGATTTCCAGAATTCGAAGGAGAATGGAATATTCTAAAGTTGAATGAAGTATTATTAGATAAGACTGAGGGAATAAAAAGAGGCCCTTTTGGTGGTGCGCTAAAAAAAGAAATTTTTGTTAATGAGGGATATGCTATTTATGAACAAAGGAATGCTATCTATGATAATCAAGAGTTTAGATATTATATTAACAAAGATAAATATGAGGAAATGAAATCATTTGAAGTTCAACCTGGAGATTTAATAATGAGCTGTTCTGGTACAATCGGTAAATTATCAAAAATCCCTAAGGATTATAAAAAGGGTATTATAAATCAAGCTCTTATAAGGTTTAGAACAAAATCAAATATTCTAAGTCAATATTTTTTGTTTTATATGAGAAGTAATATTATGCAAAGAAAAATCTTAGAAGTTAATCCAGGTTCAGCTATTACCAATTTAATCCCTGTAAAGGAATTAAAAAATTTGTGTTTTCCACTTCCAAATTTGAATGAACAAGAAAAAATAGGTACGTTTTTTAGCAAGCTTGACCGTCAGATTGAGCTTGAAGAAAAGAAACTTGAACTATTAGAGCAACAAAAGAAAGGCTATATGCAAAAGATTTTCTCACAAGAATTACGATTTAAAGATGAGAATGGGAATGAATATCCAAAGTGGGAAGAAACAACTATAGAAAAAACAACTAAATATTCAAGTTCTAAAAAAAGTTCTAATCAGTATACTGAAAGTAATGACTCTGAAGGCTATCCTGTATATGATGCAATTCAAGAAATAGGAAAGGATTTACAATATGATATGAAAGAACCGTATATTTCTATCCTGAAAGATGGAGCTGGAGTCGGAAGGTTAAATTTAAGAGCTGGTCAGTCGTCTGTAATTGGTACTATGGGCTATTTACAACCTAACAATGTAGACCTTCAGTTTTTATATTACAAAATGAATATGTTGAATTTTAAAAAGTACGTCATCGGAAGCACTATCCCACATTTATATTACAAAGATTATTCAAAAGAAAAAATACAAATACCATCAAGTTTTGAAGAACAAAAGAAAATTGGTCATTTTATATTAAACATAGATAAAATGATAGAAATCAAAACTTTTAAGATAGATTATTTAAAACAACGTAAACAAGGCTTATTACAAAAGATGTTCATCTAATTCTGATAAGTCTTTCTATGTTAACTGATTATAAAGTATGTATTAAAATTGTTCATACGAAGTCGGGTTTTTTTACTCTAGTCTAAATAGATGATATATCTTGTCTAAGTTGTTGTTTAAATACTCACCCCATTACGATATGAGAGGTCGTTTTGGGGTGTTTTTCTAGTTTTTACCGGTAAAATCGTTGCCCCAAAATTTATTTTTGACCCCGTTATCTCCTTCATTTTTTCATAAATTCTCTTATTTTTGCTTCAAAACGAAAATTTTCAGCGCTTTGGGTGTTCACCTCATAAAGAATGTCTTTTTTAAATTAACTTTAAAATAGTATTGTGTGAATTAAAGTTATGTGTTATATTAAATTCATCAAGAACAGAAGTCGCTTTTTATACTTCTCGTTTCTCCTTTTTGGAACGTCACTTCTTTAAGCTTTATTTAGGAATACACTAGTTTAAGTTGAAAAAAGAGACGCACAACAATGATGAGACAACAAAAGTTTTAACTTAAGTGATGGATCATTCTTGAAATATACATTCGAGGTGATTTCATGAATATTGGAATAACTTTAGTCAGAAATTCGGTACCGATGATTGCGTACTACAAAAACAAATTAAAGGAACACGGTTGTGATGAAACGTATGTCTATTACTGTGATGCGTTTTACGAGCCATTCACGATTGATGATTTGGAGTTCGTCAAGGCACTCACACCGGGTGATACGGTCACAACAGTCGAACTGACGACATTGTGTAATTCGGTAGAAACGTTCGAACAGCTTTTAAGAATGTTTCAACGTCGTAATATTCATTTCAAAGTGTTGGATCACAAATTCGATTTTTCGCCTGAGGATTTAACGGACAGTGTGATTGAAGAATTGATTGGTTATTTTGAAAGTGAATATCAACAATATGGCTTTATTGTTGATGAACAGTTGGTTGACTTTGGACGTTATCGTTTTACGCCAACAGAAGTAGAAGAAATTTCAGAACTGCTCGAACAGCAATCTCTCACGTCTTTAGCTCAAGAGACAGAGATTCCTAAGACCACGCTCGAAACTTTCCTCTCACTCTACAAAGAACATCAATTGTATGCTTCCTAATGTATTTTCAATGCCTTAGTGTTTAAGTCCATTTGAGGATTCTACTGACTCATGAGAGGGTTCTCCATAGTCACTTACTATTAAATTTATTTTATTACTATATTTATTTTATTATTATTTAGAATCTCTACCCCAGCATTGATATGTTTTTCTTTTAAACGTAAAAACTATATTTCGACTATGGGGGCCCCTCTCATGAGAGAAAGGAGACTTTCTTTTCAGTAGGATCCTCTCATTACAAAAACCTTCCTTTCACACGAGTGAAATGGAAGGTTTTATTTTTTTGGTTTGTATATCTATGTTTTCTTTTTTTAATTATGGATAGAACAAATAGGATTAAAATTTATTGGAGGTTTAAAGCGATGTTTGTAAGTTGTCGAATCTTTCGGGGGTGGTATGAATGAATGGATTTTCGTTGATATCTTTTCTTGTGGTTGTCATTGGTGTCGGTCTTTATGCGTTTAGGCGGAGCCGACGGGTAGATACGGACAATGCGGAAGGCTATTTTATGGGTGGCCGAAGCTTGTTTGGTTTTACGATTGCTTCTACTATTATTATGACCAACTTATCAACAGAACAAATTGTTGGTCAAAATGGTCAAAGTTTTCAAGCGGGTATGGAAGTGATGGCTTGGGAAGTGACGGCAGCGATTGCAATTGTTATTCTCGCATGGGTCTTTTTACCCCGTTATTATCAATATGGTATTGACACAGTTTCAGACTTCATTGCGTTGCGCTATGATAAATTTACACAAAAGTTAGTCTCTTTTTTATTTATTTTTACATATGTTTTTTCTTTTTTACCGGTGGTCTTGTATTCTGGGGCACTCGTTTTTGATAAAATTTTTCGGGTGAGTGAAACATTACATATCAGTCAGCTCACTGCCATTATAATTATTTCAACATCTATCGGTGTAGTGGGGATGATATATCTTTTTGTTGGGGGACTGTCTTTAAGTGCGTTCAGCGACTCGATTTATGGAGTAGGTTTGTTGATAGGGGGCTTGGCTATTCCCATTATTGGTCTTTATCTATTAGGTGAAGGACACTTATTAAAAGGATTGGATCACATTGTGACGCACACGCCTGAAAAACTGAATGCGATTGGCGCTATAGATTCAGACATTGTCCCTTGGCCGACACTGTTCTTTGGAATGATGTTCAACAATTTGTTTTTCTGGTGTACCAATCAAATGGTGGTACAAAAAGCACTTGCTGGTCGAAATTTGAAAGAAGCACAAAAAGGTGCACTTTATGTCGGCGTATTTAAAGTGTTTGGGGCGCTCTTTTTAGTGTTTCCTGGAATATTAGCTTTTAATTTGTTCGGTCAACAAATTAAAAATCCAGACAATGCGTATCCAACATTAGTGAATATGGTGTTACCGGATTGGTCTTATGGATTGTTTGGGGCAGTCATTTTCGGAGCAATTTTGAGTTCATTTGTAGGTTCTTTAAACAGTACGACTACGTTATTTACGTTAGATTTTTACAAAGAGATGTTTCATAAAGAGGCGTCAGAACGGCAAGTGGCACGCGTTGGACATATCGTGACATTGGTCGTGGGAGCCATTGTTGTCGTTATAGCCCCACTTATTTCGCTATTTCCGCAGGGCCTTTATGCGGTGGTTCAAGAATTTAATGGTATTTACAATATGCCCTTGCTTGTCCTAATTTTAGTTGGCTTCTTTTCTAGAAAAATATCCAACATAGGGGCGAAAGTGATGTTTGTGAGTCATGTGGTACTTTATGTGCTCTCTAAATGCTTTCTTTCAGAAGTGCATTATCTTTATGTATTAAGTGTGTTGTTCTTTGTTGATTTAATGATTTTATGGCTATTTAATCGCACTCGGCCGACGAATACGTTTGATTTGAAATCTGTTAATGCGAAAGTTGATTTAACTCCGTGGAAATATCGTTATGTACTGGGAATAGGGGTGATAGGTTTAGTGGTTGTGATGTACATTCTTTTTTCTCCTATAGGGTTTGCGCACTAAAAGCCACCCTTGACCTGAGGTGGGGTGTCAAAGGTGGCCCGAAATAGATATGAATGTGACAGTCAGATATACAGGGGGAGCATACAACCTATATTGCCTATTGAAGGATCAAAGCAGTTGCAACTTAAGAGGTAAGCACGTCGAGGGACAAAGCGATGTCGTGTCGGACGTTTCAAAGTTGGGGTCCCGATAAGCGCGAATCGTTCTCCCCCTCACAGTGAAATGAGTATCTTCAAATGTGACACGTCGGTTTATTAGATGAGTGTATGACGGCTGTAAAATGTGAGGGTCTTTTCAACGTAAGATGTCTATTCTGTGTTGTGTATCTCGGCGTGCGTAGGTTCAATAGGCAAGGGAAGATGTTGTACTATGATCAGGAGTACAGCGCATCTCCATAAGGTGTTGTCAACGTGACCCCATCAAAGACGTCCATCGTGAGGGTTGCTGTCTCTATCTTAAAATCAATGACTTTCCCTTGGATGTGCGCGCGTTCGGAATGAAAGTAAGCCATTGTCCCTGTCGGATGGAGTCCATGATAGGCCATAGGTGTGAACAACAGCACCATGTCACCGGTAATGTGGCGTTTTTCATATTCGACGTGTTGACGTTCCTGTGAATAGAAATGTTGACGTCGGTCCGTTATAACAGGTTGTATGCTTACACGGACGTATGAAAAGGTGCCGCGAATGAGTGCCATCGAAAATTTGGCTTCATTTGGGATTAAGCGTGTAAATTTTTTGTAGGTGTCGCGTGCATTTATCTGTCTAAGCGACCTCATTCGTTGTGGGAAAAATTGTCCAACCAGGGCGTAAGGAAGTGTACAATCTAAAGTGAGGGGCGTCATCTCTTTTTCTGTATTGATATGCCAAGCTGCACCGTTTAAGATGACCATTTCACCATCGGCATTGGGTAAAGTGCCAAAGCCATAGTTGCCGTGCCGTAATAGTGCTTCTAATGTAATGTGACTATTATATTGGCCATTGGCTAACGTGTGGTAGGTGCCCACTTGATATAGGTAGCGGGCGGGGAATGTGTCAACCGAGTCTTTCGCAGACATGATTTGCACCTCCTGATGTTTGAACAAGATGACATGTGCTAAGAAAACATAAGTTATGTCTGAAATTAAGTGTAACAAAACTAAATATTTTCTATGATTTGATTATAAAGCCTTTCGATAAAGAATGCAACATAAATTTTCGGATTTTTCTAAAAACTTAATGAAAATGTGTCCATTATTAAGTTGGTAGCGAGAAGAAGCGCTTAAGCGTCGCATTTTTCACATTAAATATGAAAATTATATCGGCATAAAAAATAACACAAAGTCTGTGTTTTTCATGATTTTTAGTGTATATAATAAATAAAAGAGCCTATCGATGGAGAAAGGGTGTGTTGACGATGCTGGTCAATCAGTTAAAAGGATTAATATGGGGAGGCATTGTGGGAGATGCGCTCGGTGTGCCTTTTGAATTTCGTACAAGAGATAGTTTTTCTGTGACAGATATGGTCGGTTATGGCACGTATGATTTACCGCCAGGCACGTGGTCTGACGATACGTCCATGACACTTTGTACATTGGCCCATTTAAATGAACAGACGGATTTAGAGGATTTAATGCAGAAATTTGTGGCTTGGACGACAAAAGATTATATGACGACGCCTTCAGGGATGTTTGATATAGGGAATCAAACGTCAGAAGCATTGCGTACGTGGTCACGTTCAGGTCTAGCAGCGACGGTATGTGGGCCAAAGTCTGAATATGCGAATGGTAACGGCGCCTTAATGCGTATTGCCCCCGTGCTTTCATTGACGTATCACCAACCGTTAGACGTTCAATTTCAAATTGCTGAACGTTATTCGTCGTTAACGCATGGGCATATGCGTTCGATTGTCGCTTCATTTTTATATTTAGTGGTGTTAGAACATCTCGTAGATGGCATGTCGCTTAAAGAAGCACTGTCCAGTGTCAGAGATAAGGTACAGCCGTTTTTCGAAAATCACGCTGAGGCCCAACACGAATATACGACGCATTACGAAGCCGTCTTTCAACCTGATTTTGACAAGCGTGCACGCACAGAGATTGCGTCTTCTGGTTACGTCGTTGATACGTTTCAAGCGATGATTTGGTGCGCACTTAAATATGAAGATTTTGATTCTGCGACATTGGCAGCAGTGGCGTTAGGTGAGGATACCGATACGATTGCCTCGCTAGTAGGACAATTGAAAGGGCTTGAACTTGGCGTAGAGGCCATCCCTACAAGTTGGATTGAAACCACACGTAGCCACAAAATCATCAATCACGCTCTAAACCCTTGGGTCGCACAATGGACAGATGAAGATGCTAAAACATGAAATGCTTCAAAATACTTCAAAATACACACAAACACCCCATCCGTTTGGAAGATGGGGTGTTTGTTTTTAAGCTTTAACGTGCGCCATTTCAAGTTGGTGAATCAAATGTGTCAGCATATCATTGTTCGGTGTGCCAATTCCGAATTCGCGACCATAAGCACTAATCTGACCGTTTAAGTAATCCACCTCTGTGTAACGTCCATGATATAAATCTTGATGCATCGATGGATAGTGTAAACCTTGTGTTTCTTTCGGGTAGGCACCTTCTATTTTTTGAATGAGTGTGTCTTTGTCGAGTGTGATTTCTTTGGCACGTGCGACATTGACGATTTCTTCAACAATCGGTTCGATTTGTTTGCGCGCATCTTTGTACTCGCCAAATTCGAAAATGGTTTTGTCGAGAATCGTACAGAGTGGGTTGAGCACACTATTTAATGTTGCTTTTGTCCATACGGTTTGAAGGACGTTGCCACTCACATGGGCATTCAAGTCCGCTTTGTTGAACATGTCTGCGATGGCTTCGGTACGTGTATCTGAGGCACCATCTGCACGTTGTAAATCAATACGGCCAGTCCCTTCTAATAAAATTTGACCAGGTCCACGAAGTCCTGCTGTCCACATCGTAACTGCTAAAAAGACTTGTGATTTAGGGACGATGTTGGCAAAACGTTCATCGTGACCGAGTCCGTTCATCATTGTCAGAATCGCAGTATCTTCATGAATCGCACCACGATCGAGTAAGGCTTGAATCATGGCTTCAGATTGCATGGCTTTCGTTAAAATGACGATTAAATCATAGGCCTTGTCAGCATCTTCAGGTAGGCATGCGGGAATGTCGATGCTATAAGTCTCTGTTTCAGTTTGAATTTCAAGTCCGTTGGCATTGATGGCGTTGACGTGCGCTTCCCAAAAATCAATAAGGGTCACGTCATAACCTGCTTTTTTGAGTTGACTTCCGATGCGGCCACCCATGGCACCCGCGCCGGCAATTGCGATATGCTTCATAGTAATTCCCCCTTAGATAGACTGATGTTTGAATCTAGCGTAAATTTAATTTTTAAGGATGTCAATCAAATGGACGAAAAGTTACCAAATTTATAATAAAGTTCCGTGTAACTAGATTTACGAATAAATGGTTTGCTTCGCTAACTACAAAACGTTAAAATATATTTTGTGAAAATAATAATGAATGGGGGTTAACAATTTGTCAGAAGGCTTGACGAAAGGCAAACGAAATTTAATCGTTACGATTATGCTTTTAAGTGCATTTGTAGCGATGTTAAATCAAACAATCTTAAATACAGCGTTACCAGCAATGATTGCAGACTTAGGAATTCCAGAAACGACTGCACAATGGCTGATAACAGGATTTATGCTTGTGAACGGTATTATGATTCCGTTGACGGCTTTTTTAATTGATAAATATTCGACAAGACAGCTTTACATTTTTTCAATGGCTGCCTTTTTAATTGGATCTATTGTAGCGGCATTCGCACCATCATTTAGTATTTTAATGGTGGCTCGTGTGGTACAAGCGATTGGTGCCGGAATTTTATTACCATTAATGCAATTTATCGTATTTATGGTGTTCCCAGTTGAAAAAAGAGGATTTGCGATGGGGCTTACAGGAATCGTCGCACAATCTGCACCTGCGATTGGACCAACACTTACAGGGGTGCTCATCGACTTTTCAAGTTGGCATTTGCCATTTATCGTCGTTGCGGTCATTTCATTAATCGCCTTTGTAGTGGGAATTTTCTATGTGGAAAATTTAGGTCAATCTAAACCGACAGTGCTTGATAAACGTTCAGTCGTTTATTCTACGATTGGATTTGGACTTATCCTTTATGCGTTCAGTATCGTAGGACATGTTGGACCACTTTCTCCTTTATTTATCATCAGCTTGATTTTGGGTATAGCAATAGTAGCCATCTTTACAATGCGTCAATTACGTATTGATAATCCTCTATTAAGTATGGCTGTGTTCAAAAACAAAACATTTACTTTATCAGCTATTGCATCCATGATAATTTACATTGGAATTGTTGGACCCGCATTATTAATCCCAATTTATGTCCAAACAGGACTTGGATTATCCGCCTTTTTATCAGGGATTGTTATTTTACCGGGTGCGGTGGTCAATGCGTTTATGTCCACATACACAGGTAAAATCTATGATAAATATGGTGTAAAAGTCCTCGTCATTCCGGGATTTATTTTATTAATTATTATGACCATCTTGCATATTTTCTTAACGGCACATACACCGTTTTGGTATGTCGTTTTAATTTATGCGATACGGATGTTCTCAGTAGCGCTACTCATGATGCCACTCAATACAGCAGGTTTGAATGCTTTAGAAAACAAAGAAGTTTCACACGGTAATGCGATTATGAACTCACTCCGTATTATTGCCGGTGCGATTGGGACAGCAATCAGTATTACAGTACTTTCAATTGTGTCACGTAACTTCATGGCTGAACATGGTTCTTCAGCAGGGGCGTTACGTCAAGCCACAATTAGCGGTGTTGACGCTGCATTCGTCTTCACAACAGTCTTAATCGTCATTGGATTTATTCTTTCACTCTTTATTAAAGAAACAAAAGCAAAATCAGTAAACTAATTTCAATCAGAAAGGATGTAACAAATGAGTGTATTTACAAATGAAGAAAAGGTACAAATTTTAAAAGATGTTGTAGGCATTAAAACTGTGAATGACAATGAGTTAGAAGTGTGCCATTACTTTAAAGACTTATTTGAAAAACATGGCATCGAATCACGTATTGACATGGTTAAAGGACAACGTGCCAACCTCATCGCAGAAATTGGTGAAGGATCTCCTGTATTAGGGATTTCAGGTCACATGGACGTTGTAGCTGAAGGAGATCACGATCAATGGACATACGATCCATTTACTTTAACTGAAGAAGAAGGTTACCTTTATGGACGTGGTGCTGGAGATATGAAATCTGGCCTTGTCGCATTAGCTTTAGCTATGATTGAAATTAAAGAAAGTGGCGCTTTGAAAAAAGGAAAAATTAAATTTATGGCGACAACTGGCGAAGAAATGGAACAACTTGGTTCAAAACAATTGTACGAAAATGGTGAAATGGATGACGTAGATGCGCTAGTAATTGCAGAGCCATCAGAAAAAATGCTCGTATATGCGCACAAAGGATCTATGGACTTCCGCATCACATCAAATGGTAGTGCTGCCCACAGTTCTATGCCAGTCATCGGTCAAAATGCGATTAAACCATTAATGCAATTTGTTCAACACATTGATGATGAATTTGACAGCATTACTAAAGAATTACAATGTGAGCGTTTAAACTTCGATACATTTTTAGAACATATTAAACCAAGATTAGCTGAAGAAATGGACATGGACGAAGTGTCTCGCATTTTATACGGTTTAGTCATTACAAATACTATCTTTAACGGCGGTACACAAGTGAACTCTGTCCCAAGTCAAGCGACAGCAGAATTTAACGTACGTACTGTTCCAGAATATGACAACGAACAAGTTAAAGCTTTATTCAATAAATATTTAGATCAAATGAACAACAACGGCGCAAACCTTGAACAAGACGTCTATCTCGATCTTGACCCTGTATTAACTACAGGTGACAACGACCTTGTGCGTTTAGGTGTTGAAACTGCAGGTCAACACTTTGACCACGAAGTCATCGTGTCACCAACAGTCGGTGTAACAGATGCTTCAAACTTATTACGTGGCAAGGATGAAAACTTCTCATTTATGATGTTTGGTCCAGGTGAACGTGCTCACCAAGTGAATGAACGTGTGAGAAAAACGTCTTATTTAGGATTTATAGACTATTATGTTGATTTATTTACTAAATATTTAGCATAATAGAATTGAACGGAACTTTGACATCACTTTGGAATCAACCCCATTAGCATTCAATAGAAAATAGACGCATAAGTTACCGGAGGAAGGAGAAGGGGGAGCTTAAGTTGCGATCTCAGGCTTAAGGTCGCCTCTTCTCCTTAATAGAGTTGAAAGCGTTTACGTTTCGGGTGCATTCGCGCATTGGATATGGGACAATGTGTGGATCAGCTTCTTTAGTCAAAGCGTTTCGTCACGCGCGTCGATAAATCATTAATTGTAGGGTGTAAAAACGGATTTATTTTGACAAAGCACAAAAGAAGTAGCATCATATATTTTATGTATTACGCTTGATGCTCCAAATTTACTAAAGGGATATGATGAAATAATGGAACACAATTCAGAGTATGAAGGAACAGGACGATTAATATTAGGGATCGTTCTCGGGGTTATTACGTTTTGGTTATTTGCGTTATCATTAGTGAATGTTGTGCCGACACTTCACAAAGAACTCGGTACAAACTTTGGGTTAATTAACGTCGCAGTCAGTCTGACATCACTCTTTTCAGGGATGTTTGTTGTAGGGGCTGGCGGTATTGCAGATAAATACGGTCACGTTAAAATGACGTATGTCGGGTTAGTCCTCAGTGTGATAGGTTCATTAGTTATTGTATTTTCACCCCATATTTGGCCTATGATTATTGGTCGTGGGATTCAAGGACTCTCTGCCGCATTTGTGATGCCGGCCACATTGTCTATTATTAAAGCTTACTACCATGGACGCCATCGTCAAGCGGCGTTAAGCTATTGGTCTATCGGTTCATGGGGGGGTGGCGGTATCGCCTCATTCTTCGGTGGAATGACCGATACATTTTTAGGATGGCGTTGGATCTTTATTATTTCCATTGTCGTTGCGATTTTATCAATGATTTTAATTAAAGGTACACCAGAAGTGCCACGTCGTAAAGAAGTGACAAGTCAAAAATTCGACTTTGTCGGTTTAGTCTTATTCTTAGTGTTTATTTTAAGTTTAAACTTAATTATTACACAAAGTTCTGATTATGGCTTCGGTTCACCGTTTATCTTGTCATTGATTGCGGTCTTTATCATTTCAATTGTCGTCTTTATTATTCTTGAGAAAAAACGTAAAAGTCCATTAGTCGACTTTGAAATCTTTAAAGATAAAGGATACACTGGTGCGACATTATCTAACTTTTTAATGAACGCTGTCGCAGGGACATTAATTGTCGGCAACACTTTCGTTCAAGAAGACAAAGGATTTACATCAGCACAAGCGGGCTATTTATCGATTACATACTTAGTCATGGTCTTGATTACAATTCGTGTCGGTGAAAAAATCTTACAACACCTTGGGGCGCAAAAACCGATGTATATTGGTAGCTTATTGAATATGGTGGGGATTATTTTAATCTCTCTCACATTTTTACCAACAACGGCATATGTCATTGCCTGTGTAATCGGCTACTTCATTTACGGTTTAGGTCTCGGTTTATATGCGACACCTTCCATGGATACCGCCATTGCGAATGCGAGCGAAGAACATATTGGTATGGCCTCAGGTATATATAAAATGTCTTCTTCCCTCGGAAATGCCTTTGGTATTGCGATTTCGACAACGATCTTTGCGATTGGCACATCCGCATTTAACCTTCAAACAGGGGCAATGTTTGGATTATGGTTTAACGTGATCATCGCCTTTATCTCATTTTTACTCGTTGCCTTTCTAATACCAAAATCACAAGGCGTTCAAATAGAAAAATAGAAATAGACGATTTTTTGTTTTGGCATTTTCACACGATAACGTGTTATGACGCATTTAACAAAGACGTCGTGCATGATGCACCCCCTTTACTACTCGTGGTAGTGAGGGGGATTTTTGGTGTGGCTATAGTCGCCTAGTTTATCATATTGTTGTGATTGCGTAGCCAACACGAAATTAATTCGACAATCCAACTACTGATGACTGTAGACATGATGTGCACAAGGATTTTACACTTCCTTTCTACGTCTAAATTGACGTCTGAGAGGAGGTGTGTTTACATTATTATAGCACCTGTATCTTAGGGGTTGTATCGATAGGAGTTTAAGCGTGAGTTCACGTAATTGATCTAGAATGGCTCAATATTTTTTGCATTTTCCCACTAGACAGTGTTATAATTTATTCAACAAAAGTTTCGTGCATAATATGCACCAATCCCCCTCACTACTCGCGATAGTGAGGGGGATTTTTGGTGTGGCTATAGTCGCCTATTTTTTCTTATCATTGCGGTTGCGTAGCCAATGCGCAAATAAAGCAACGATACAACCACTAATAACAGTGGTTGTGATGTGAACAAAAGTTTCGAACATCTAATATGCACCTCCTCTCTACGTCTGAATTGACGCCTGAGAGATAGGCGACTTCATTATTATAACACCTGTACCTTTAGAATCGTATCCACTTTTGGAAAGTCTGTGGATATTGATAATGTACTTTCAAACTCTTTCAACTGCCATGCCGAGAAAATTTATTAATGATCGCATAGAACCATTAACGCTTCCACTAAACAATGTTAGAGTTAGTTAACAAAAATGTCGTGCATGTATACATCAATCCCCTCACTACTCGCGATAGTGAGGGGATTTTTGTTGGCTATTTTATACAACTTAAACTATAAGTCTCATAGAAATTAATCACGCTTGCCTTTATAGTCTCTAAAAAATTCTTGAGTCAGTCGTTTGACTTGTGGCGCAAGCATGAGCACAGCGATAATGTTTGGGATTAAAACGATGGCTAATGCCAAGTCTAACAAATTCCATAACTGCGTTCCGACGCCGATGGCTCCGATGACGATGGAGACAGTATAGATGACTTTCATTAATGTGCCGGCCCATAAGCCGAATAAAAATTCTGCCATGCGTGAACCGTAGTACATCACAACGATGATTGTCGAGAATACGAAGAAAATCATCGAAATTGAAATCGTTGCGCTTCCGATACTACCAAAGGCATCTTCATAGGCACGTGCTGTAAGTGCGGCTGCTTTTTCTTTGGCATCACTTGCAGTATAAACGCCAGACATTAAGACCACAAATGCCGTTGTTGAACAAATTACGAGGGTGTCGACAATGATTTCACTCACAGCCCAGAAGGCTTGTCGCACAGGGTGATCTGTTTTGGCTGCAGCGTGTGCAATAGGGGATGTCCCTAAACCGGCTTCGTTAGAATAAATCCCACGCGCAAATCCCCAACGAATCGTTGCGGCAAGTGCTGCGCCGAAGCTACCTCCGAGTGCGGCATCAGGGTTGAAGGCTTTTTCAACAATTAATGCGATGACGCTTGGAAAATGTTGAATATTCATAATAATAATGATAAAGCCTAAAATTAAATAAATGCCGACCATAATTGGAACTAAAAATTCAGTGAATGTCGCAATGCGTTTGACACCGCCAAACACAACGAGTGCCGCAAGTGCCGCAATCACAAGGCCTGTGATGAGTTCGTTGACGTTGAAAGTATCATGAACTGTACTTGCTACAGAGTGTCCCTGTACCATGACACTTGGGATAATTTCTATCGCTAACGCAAAGGCAAAAATCGACGCAAAAATCATGCCGAGTTTTTTATTTTTAAAGCCATTCTTCATGTAGTACGTTGGTCCGCCGACAAATTCACCTTTCGCATTTTTCTCACGATATTGAATACCGAGTACGTTTTCACTAAATTTCAGTGCCATCCCTAAAAATGCGATGACAATCATCCAAAAGACCGCCCCCGGGCCACCCATCATGATGGCGGTAGGAACGCCGACAATATTGGCTGCACCGACCGTTGAGGATAAGGCCGACGTGAGCGCTTGGCGCGGCGTGATCGTCCCTTCTCCTCGAGGTTCTTTGTTAATACTGCCGAAAGTTTGTTTCATAATGTAACTGAAATGCCGAAATTGAACGCCTTTTAAATAAATCGTTAAAAACAAACTTGAAAGGAGCAACAATCCGACAATCGGAAAACCCCATAACCAATCTGTAAATGCTACAATCGCATCCATAATTCTCCCACTCCTTTTTTACAGTTCACAGGTGATACAAAACAATAATAATAAGGAAAAGACAATTATTAGCGGTAAACGCTTACATTTATGTATACTATTCCTGTGAAATTGTATTCTAAATTTCCATACCCCAAATATGTGTTTATAAATATAATGTAAAACATATGCGCTCAGAAATTAAGTCTTTTTTACAAAATTATTGTAAAAATTGCATTTAAACGCTGACGCTCATTCTAAATATGACGCTGTCAAGTTCGACCGAAAATGAATTTTGGACTATGATTCGTTAACGGCGCTTTGTGGGTAAAGTAGGTCAGCATATACTTTTTAATGTCATAGAGAAATATAAATGGTTCGAGCATAAGAGAGAACTACATCGAAGGACGTGAAAAATTTGGGAAATCATGCAATAAATCAATGGCTCACATCAGGTGAGATTACGGTAGGGATTGAACTGGGCTCAACGCAAATTAAAACGGTGGCAATGGGACCGGACTATCAACCGATCGCATCAGGTGTGTATACGTGGCAAAATCAATGGGTGGATGGCTATTGGACATATGATTTAGAGACCGTGTGGGAAGGGATTCAAGAAAGCTATCGATTGATGGCACAAAATATCGAAGCCCAATGTGGCGCGTCTCTCACAAAACTTCGTGCCCTTGGGATTAGTGGCATGATGCATGGGTATCTCGCTTTTAATGGAGAAGATGAACTGCTTGTGCCGTTTCGCACGTGGCGTAATAACCATGCGAACTTTGCAAGTCGCTTGTTAAGCTATCAATTTCAAGTGAATGTGCCTGAACGTTGGAGCATTGCGCAATTTGAACAGGCGATTATGAATAAAGAACCTCATGCACGTGAGGTCGCTAAACTGATGACGTTGGCAGGCTATGTGCATTGGCAACTCACAGGAGAACATGTGAGTGGAATCGGTGATGTTTCAGGGATGTTTCCGATAGATAAAGAAAAACACTACTATCGCGCTGATTTAATGAATCGTTATGATCGTTTGCTTGTAGAAGAAGGGTACGAACAAAAAATCGAAACGATGTTACCTCATATTTTAAAAGCAGGAGAATGTGCGGGCCATCTTACAGAAGCAGGCGCAAGTCGCATTGATCCTTCTGGCCGTCTTGAGGCAGGCGTTCCACTATGTCCACCTGAAGGAGATGCAGCGACAGGCATGGTGGCGACAAATAGTGTGAAACCGAAAACAGGAAACGTGTCGGTAGGGACAAGTATTTTTGCGATGTTTGTGTTAGACGCCCCGCTGTCTCGACCTCATCCAGAAGTAGATATTGTGAGTACACCGAGTGGTGAAGATGTCGCGATGATACACGCAAATAACGGCACATCAGAAATTGATGCCTGGGCAGAGGTGTTTGGTGAACTGTTAACTGCTATGAATGTTGATTTTGATAAAGCCACACTGTATCAACAGATGTTCCAAGCATTGGACCAAGCTAATGAAGATGCAGGTCAAATGCTAAGCTACAATTATGTGGCGAGTGAATTTATTACAGACGTCAAACAAGGCACACCGGCTTTTTTACGTCACCGTGACAGCCAGTTTAATTTGGCCAACTTTATGAAAAGTCAGGTATACAGCACATTTACAACATTGAAAATAGGACTCTCTCAATTGAGTGATGAAGAATATTTGGATATTGATGTGGTGACGGCGCATGGCGGCATGTTAAAAACCGTCTCAGTGGCGCAAGATTTAGCAGCGGCACTTGAAACCCCAGTCCAAGTGATGAAAAATGCGCATGAAGGTGGGGCATGGGGGATTGCCTTATTGGCGAGCTATATGTCAGAAAAAGAGAGACTGACACTCGATGGATTTTTAGATCAGTATGTGTTTACGGATGAAGCGGTAGACACGTATCCGCCAGATGAAGCACGCGTTGATGCTTTTAAAACGTATACCGCACGCTTTCAAAAAGGCTTACACGCGCAACGAGAAGCTTACCAACTCTTTGAATAAAACGAAGTAAAATCAAACAAAAGCTTTATCATAAGTGAATAGCCATCAAAATTTACGAACATAAATTTTGATGGCTATTTTCATATGATTTATTTAAATACTCCATCTCTATTTTTATAACATCATAGTTACAGCTTATCACCAGCCGTTAAGGATACGGAATTGAATGGCATTGTCGATAGAACCATAACGATTTTTCGCGTAGTTGATCATACCTTTGGTTTGACCTCATCCACGATAATCCAAAAAGATTGTTTAAGCAAATATTTATATTTTTGTGATTATTTTACTTTAACGAGGGTACAGAAGAGTTAGAGAAATTAAATTTTAAGGAGGCTGTACATATGAACAATGTATGGAGCACGTTCAAGGGGGCAATTGAAACAATTGTCAATTTCATCCCGAACTTAATCAGTGCCATTTTACTTTTATTATTGGCATGGATTATTGCAGTAGTGGTGAAAAATATTATCGTTAAAGGTTTAAATGCACTTGGTGTAGATAAATGGTTAGAACGTAAAGGCTTAGTTAACAATCGTCCAAATGACGGACAGCAAGGTAAACGTTCTGAATCAGAAGGTTTAATTCGTACACTTGGTAAATTAGCTTATTTCTTAGTATTTTTATTATTCTTACCGCCAGTATTTGATGCGTTAGGTATGAAATCAGTATCTGAACCAATCAAAGGTATGATGAACAGCGTATTTGAATTCGCACCACGCATTATTGTTGCGGTGATTATTTTAGTATTAGGTTTATTCATTGCTAAAATGTTAGGTTCATTAGTGAAAAACTTACTTGCAAGCTTAAACGTAAGTCGTTTCAATCACTATGTGAACTTTGGTAAAAATTCAAGAGACGGTATTGATATTCCAGAAGCAACAGGTTGGATTATCACAGTATTAATCGGTTTATTCTTTGTTGTTCAAGCATTAACAACAGTAAACTTAGAAATTTTAAATGGTATTGGTAAAGCAATCATCGGTTACTTACCATTAGTGATTTCTGGTTTAATCATTTTAGGTCTAGGTCTTATCGGTGGTAACATTTTAGCGAAACTTGTTCGCCGTGCGACAGGTCATACATTACTTGCACAAGTGGTTAAATATTTATTAATCATTGTGGCTGTATTTATGACATTAGACCAATTAAACTTTGCACAAAGCATTGTTAACGTTGCGTTCTTATTAATCTTAGGTGCTGTCGCTGTTGCATTTGCAATCGCATTTGGTATTGGTGGTCGCGGTTTTGCTGAAAAACAATTAAACAGTCTTTCAAACCGTATCGAAGAAGACAAACGCAACCCAGACTATGGTAATACAGACGAACCATTATTCGGTTCAAAACAAAATAACGCTTACAACAACTATTCAGATGCGCATTATGACAATAATCACTATGATAACAATCATTATGATAATGCACATTATGAAGATCAGCACTATAACAACGCATCTGCAAACGATCACTTTGAACATAGCGAATTTGATGCTGACCAACGTGAAATTGAACGTCGTCAAGCTGAACAAAAATCAGACTATGTAAGAAATGACGAAGTAGAAGAACGTCGTGAACAGCGCCGTGAACGTCGTCGCGACCCACGTGATCGTCACTAATAAAACAAAACCTAGAAGCAACTTGCTTCTAGGTTTTTTTGTTTAGCGGCCATTGAATACCGTTATCATTGTTACTTGATGATATGCTTCTGTAAATTCAAGGGTCGCATTTTTGTATTGGTAACGATAGACTGTGCCTTGTTCAGATTCAAATACTTTTGTTGGTTTTCCATAGGTTGCTTTCACTTTTTCAATGGATGTGCCTTTAGAAACAGGGAAGGTAATACTACTTGCGGTTTTGCCTGAAACGACAGCGATACTTTGGTCATTAACTTTTTGATACTTGATGTTCTTCATGTTGAAAGGCGCTGAAATTTTGTAGCCATTAAATGACAGGCCTCTATGTTGTACCGCATTTTTAAAATGGCTGTTTAAGAAAAATGCACCTCCATATTGCGTTTGACCATTGTAAACATACCAAGGCGTTGTTGCAGCGTGCGTAGTGGCTACAGGAGCAATTGCTTGTGTACCTAAAAGTGTTCCAGTTGCTAATGTTGTCGCTAGTAAAACTTTTGAGAATTTTTTCATAAAAGCACCTTCTTTTTTGTTATTACAATTCTATTACATTATTACAAAAATATTACGAGTGTGCAAGTAGAAACACTATGATAGCTTTTGGGGAATTTATAGGTAATTAGAATTGGAAATCCGAGGACGTATTAAAGCGGATGAGGATATAAACACTTATATATATGACCGATGTTTAAGAAGTCTTTGCTTAGTCTTCAATCAAATTGGTGATAAATTTTTTCACATCTATATTATAAAAATTTGGCACATTAGTTTTACTTATTTAACTTACATCAAGAAAGCCATCATAGTTTATCCGAAGATAAATTATGATGGCTTTCTAAAATTGGCTAGAAATTATATTCTAATTCCGAAACATGTAAAATTCTTTTTTACATGTATTGTGAGGCTAAGTTTTGATATTCTTCTTGGCTTAACCCTTTGTAAGGAGTGCTTTGTGCGTTGTCATTGGTTTGAACAGTGGCTGTGTGAATATCATAGTCTAGAGAAGAAGCTAAATCATTGTATTCTTTTTGACTAAGCCCTGCTGCTTGTGAAGTTCCGCTTGCAAATGACGCTACACCTACTGCTAATGCTCCTGCTGCAACAAATTTAGTTAAATTTTTCATACATAATCACCTTTCTCTATTTGGTATATAAAGTATACTACCATAGAAGGTATTATTTTTCAACCCCAATGCTTCGAAATCGTAATATTTTTTGAAATAACTCAAAAAAAAGTTCATGTAAACGCGTTGGAATGCCATTAAACAAACATAATGAATGCATTATATTGTGTATCTTTTACAAGATGAAGTTTTTATGAAAGGGGGGAAAGATGTATGAGGCCAACATGAATTACAAAATATTCATTTAAATTTTACGGTTAATAATATATATACAAAGCTTTTCGATAGGAGATCCCTTGAAAAAATAAACGAACAGAGTAGCTGTAAATGTAAAAGTTTGTTAATTAATTCGCTTCATTTCTGATTTTATGATTATAATGTGATAATGATGTGAATATATATAACACAATGACAATTAAATTTGTTTGTAAAGATTTGGAGGTAGATTATATTAGTTAATTAAAATTTAAAAGTGGGGTGTTTTATTTCGTGAAAAAAATGATAATATCACTGTTATTAATATTAGGAATAATGGGGGTTAATATGGCGTATTTAACTTACTTTTCGACCCCAAGTCAAGCAGATGATCACTATGCATCAATGAAAGCCTTGATGAAAGCGACAAAAGAGGGCGAAGATTGGAAAATTCGGACGAAAGACGAAACAAATGCGACAGTGATTGTGGCACCGCATGGGGGAGGTATTGAACCAGGGACATCGGAAATCGCAGAAGATATCGCTGATAAAAGTCAGTCAGGCTTTTATACATTTGAAGGGTTACGAAGAGCAAATAATTCTGAGCTCCATGTGACTTCGGTCAATTATGATGAACCAAAAGCACAAAAAATGGTCGGTCAGTCACAACGTACCGTTACAGTCCACAGAACGAGCCGAGACGAAGCGGATGTCTTCATAGGTGGACGTGATACTAAATTAAAACAAATCATAACAGAAAAATTGTCGGACAAAGGGTTCAAAGTGAAACAAGGGACAGGTAGTATTGCTGGAGAAGGGGTCAACAATATTACGAATATGAACCAACGTCAAGCAGGGGTTCAATTAGAAATTTCAAGTAAAACCATACAACGTTTCTTTAAAAATGGAGACTCGAGTCGAATGGCCCGCGTACAAGCAACCAACTGGAGTCAAACGATGCAAGATTTTACAAGTAGTGTGGCAGAAGCTTTAAAGGCTTAAGCGTATGACATTTATCACAAAATGATGACGAGACGCAAATATGCGTTATCGTCATTTTTTATCACGTTTTAATTCTAAAACAGCGCTAAAGATTGTATGATTTTTCAGTTTTATGACGTTTTAAAAATCGTATTAAATCGCATGTTTTTAAGTGCATCTCCTGATGTTTTATAGTATCGTAACAATGTTGAAAATCGTATAGACAGAGAAAGAGAAGGAGGTCGAGTCCCATTCGACATTTTCAACAACAGCTACAACGATTTTTAAAAATTGCTTTTTTCAGTTTGATTCTCGCAACTGTGTTATTTATTCCCTTTTTTTATAACACCTTTGTCAATGGCATCGCATTTGCTGGAAAAGGGGATGGATTTAGTCAACTGATCCCGTTTCAAAAATATTTATATACACGCTATACTGAATTCAAAAGTTTTTATGATGTCGGCTTTGGATTAGGTGGCGATTACACGAAAGGGCTGTCTTATTACTATGCGACGAGTCCTTTAATGATGCTTTATTTTTTCGGAGTACGCCTCTTTGACCTCATGTTTCATTTGCCGACAGAGGAGATGACGTTTTGGGCGAAAAACCAAGTCATCCTTTCATATATACGTGTGTTGCTTACGACGATTGCAAGTTACTATTGTTTTCGATACATACAACCAGAGCGCCGACTTTTTGCGATTTTGGCCACCGTGATGTATGCCGTATCTGTCGTGACGATTTATTTTAATTTTACGTGGTCCTTTTATGGTGAGGTTTTAATCTTATTGCCATTGTCACTTCTTGGCATGGAGCGCTTTTTTAGAGAAAGTAAAATAGGACTATTTATTATCGCCATCGCAATCACATTATTTGCGAATTTCTATTTTGCCTATTACGAAATGATTATTCTGGGATTTTACTTTATTTATCGTACGATTGTGCCGCATTCCAAAGATATCGTTTCCCGTATGCAAAAACTGTGGATGTTAGCAGTGGCTGCCTTGATCAGTTTAATGATTGGCAGTATTGGTTTTTTTACAGGCATTTCAGCTGTCATGGAAAATGACCGACAAATCAATCCGCACTTAAGCATGTCCTTGTTTATTGATTTTTCGGAGAAATATCATATTTTTTCTAACGGCTTTTATATTACGATTTCAACAATTACGTTTATCGCTTTATTTGCGGTGAATCTTTATAAATACTATTATTATCGTTTATTTGCGATACTCACATGGGTTTTATTAATCGGGTCGTTAACCCCGTATTTTGATAGCTTTTTCAATGGATTTTCACTTCCAGCAAGGCGCTGGATTTACATTTTATGTTTATCCTCGAGCGTTCTTATCGCGTTATTCATACGTCATCTCTCAGAAGTGCATCTCAAACAATTGATGATGACCGCTATACCGACTGTCATTGTCATGGCGTTGATGTATGCGCATTACGATGCCACGATGAACTGGATGTGGGTGACGTTACTTATCATCATCGTTATGGGTGTGGTATTGTGGCAACGTCAATGGATGACGCACCGAGCCATGTATTACGTATGGATTGGATTGATATTACTACAACAAGCGATGATGATTGTTGATTATCACCAATCGCATATGTCTATATATGAACGACCGATTGCCTCTATGACAAAAGATAAATATCATAGTGAAGCGCTTCAGAAAGAATTTGACCAAATTCAGCATAAAGGAAATCCATTTTCACGCATTGAATATTTATCATTTTCTGCGCTGAATTCGCCATTTATTTATGGATATAATGGCTTGTCCATTTATTCAAGTTTATTTAATGGCGATGTCCTGCATTATTATGATAAAACGATGCAAATTGCGCAGCCGATTGATAAAAACAGTACGCATCGTTTATTAGGAAATCGAGCGAACTTAATGGCTTTATGGGATGCGAAAGATCGTTTTAAAAATCCTAAAGATGACAATCTTCCGTATGGGTTTGAAACAGAAAAAATAGTGGATGGAAAGGATAATCAATATCAATATTCAAAAGACATGATTCATTATCCAAGTACCCACATTACAAATAAAGTGTTTGACCCTAAAGATTTAAAATCACCGATAGATCGTGAACACGCCATGTTACAAGGGGTCGTCTTGAATGATGGCACGAAACCTAACAGTCAAATTCAAGAAAGTACCAACTACAAAAGCCTTGTCGAAACGAACACGAAAGATGCTGATTTTAAAGAAGGCCAACGTTTCTTAAAAGTAGCAAAAGATGAGGGTGGTTTAGAACTTAAAGTTCCTAAAACAGTCGCTGAAGATAATGAAGATTTATACGTTGAAATGGATTTAGAAATGGTCACACCGAAAGATAAAGCACATCAAGTAGCACTGAACGAATATAAACAAAGTCGCAGTTCGCTAAATTATACGTATCGTCGTGCGGTCACACCGATTACTTTCCGTGTGAAAGCCGATGAGACGTTACGATTAAAACTTTCAAAAGGGACGTACCGATACCACCTTAAAGGGATATATGGTGAAAACTATGAAACGCTCAAATCCGCGACGAAAGAAGTACAAAAAGTAAATGTCAAAAATACAAAAGACGGCTATGCGTTTACCAAAAATAAACAAGATTCGGGTTATCTTGTCGTACCGACCCCTTACGTTGAAGGATTTAAAGCGACAGCGGATGGAAAATCTGTGGACGTTAAAAAAGGGAATGGGATGCAGACGGTGATTCCTGTTAACAAGGGACAAGAACACATCGAATTGACGTATACGCCACCGCACCGAACATTGTTATGGATAGTGACAGTCATCGGTATCATTGTTGGCACCATCTATACACTTTGGATTGCGAGACGGTTTAAAAAGCAACAAAAGTAAGTGGCTTCAATGAAAAGGATTTTAACTGTCTACAAAGCATGAGTTTTGTAGGCAGTTTTTTCGTGCAGGTTTTTAGGGAGGTTATTTTAAGTGAACTAGCATACCTCGTGCTTAGAGACATTTTCAAAGCATGGAGAAGTTTTGAGTAAAAGGGCTATATGCCAAAGTAAGTTAACATGATAAAACAAAAGACGACACTCGTTTGAGCGTCGTCTTTTTGGTTATCTGACTTCTACGTCTTGGCCGGTTTCAACTTTTTTATCTTTATTAAAGTAAGCCGCTCCTTGGACACTACCGTAATTTGGATTATCTGAGCTGTTCTGCGTCTTATAACCTAATTTTTTGAACTCTTTAATGTTGTCTTCATTCATACCATTTTCATAATAAATGGTATCGCCATCGTTATAAAAACGTGGTTTTTCAATAATGTCTTGGAGTGAGCCTTTATCACGTAAATACTGAGACATTGTTTGTTGCAGTAACGTTGGAACTTTGTTACCGCCAGGTGTGCCTGTACCAAAGTGGTAATTTTCGCCTACTACAATCATAGGAGAGATGTAAGAGCGTGGGGTTTTATTAGGACCCCCTTTGTTGTCGCTTGAAGGTGACTTAGAGAAACGATCAAGTGCATTGTTTAAGAAGAAGCCTTGTTCGGTATATTGACCGTTACCAAAGAAATTATTCAACGTGTTGGTTGAGCTAATCATCTTGCCGTCTTTATCAATAACGACGAAATGGGAACCGGCTGTATTGGCTTCACCTTGTAAATCAAATTTATTTTTAATGTCTTTATATTCTTCTGCGTGATTTGAAAGGTAAGCATCGTTCAGTTTTTGTTGTTTAATCGGTTTTTCGTCATTGACGATGTAACGGTTTTTAAAGTTCACGTTACGTGCTTTTACAGTACCGTCCACATAAGATTGTGGAGTATCTTCGCTTAATTCACCGTTAATCATTTGATCGATTTTCAGTGATTGTAATGTGAAAATACCGCCGGTTGGGTTTGGTGATGTGTAGACTTGGTTGCCTAAATATTCTGTCGCAATCGGCTTTTTCTCTTTTGTTTTAAAGTCTTTGAAGTCTTGTGCGTCTAAGTTGCCATTTGTTTGTTCAGCGATTTTAGGACCGAGCTCTTTGTAAAAGCCGTCTGCACCGTTATCGCGAATTGTTTTTAACGTATTGGCCAAGTTCGGTTGTTTTACAACGTCACCGGCTTTTACGACTTTGCCATCTTTGACAAAAGGTGATTTTTTATCGACAATGGCGCTGTATTTTAACAACATCTTTTCTAAATCTGTATTGACTTGGAAACCATCTTCCGCAAGAGGAATGACGTAATTTAAAATTTCCTTCTCGCTCATTTTTCCTTCTTTCGCATGCATATGAGACATCCCACTTACAAAGCCGGGTACCCCGATTTGGTCTCCGTTTTTGTAATAGTGAGAAGAAACGGCATTATAATCATAGACTTTTGGTTTGTCTCCTTTATGACCAGAGTATGAGAGGGTTGTTCCTTCGCCCCCTAAGCCTGCCGCAAAGGGTTCTGTCACGGCTAATGTGTAAGCCACACCGTAAGCGGCATCGGCTGAGTTACCGCCGTCTTTAATAATTTTGTTGCCGACTTGTCTTGCGATTTCGTTGTTTGTCGACACGCCATATGATTTTATAGCGTTATCGTTAGAATCTTGAGATGCCAGTTTATTTTCATATAATTGGTCTTTATCGACTTGTTCCTCACGATTAAGATAATAAAATCCTACCGATGCGATAATCATGACAATTAAAATCACACCGAGTAATTTTTTATTGTAAATACTCATGGGATTGACCTCCGTCTAAGGCAACCTGTTGGTTATTTTGCGATGTCGTATCAGCTGGATGTGATTGAGCTTCTTTGAGTGACGCATGAAGTTCTTCACTTTTGTTTTCTGTTTGTTTAGCGGTAGGTTGTTGTGAGACGTGTCTTTCTTGTTTTAAATCGTGTTTTTCATATTTATCTAAAGTGTCATTAGCATTACTGTTGATGATTAAGAAGAATATGCCGCAAATCAGCAACACGATAACACCATAAAGAATGTAGTTTTTAGTTCTCATATGTGTAACCTCCATTGGTTTCTTTTAAATTAACTGATGGGCTTGAAATACGGTTAAAGAATTTTTGTTTTTCGATCGCGTTCATATTGTCTTTAGTGACTTGGTCGCCAGTCGTACGAATCGGAGTGATTTGGAATTTGTTTTTATCTCCATTCATTGTATGTTGTACAGCGATGCCTTTTTTGTTTTCAGATAAGAATTTATCTGAAGTCACGTTACCTAAGCTGTAAAAAATGCTTGAACCTTTGTAGTTTTCGATTTTTTGAACGACCGTATTATGACCGACCACCACATCGGCACCCGCATCAACGAGCGCACGACCGTATTGTTTTTGACGGTTCGTCACGTTAGGTTCATCAGGAATCCCCCAGTCGACATTGACAATTACCACATCATTATCTTTTTTAAGTCTTTGAACGAGAGGCATAAAGATTTTAGGTTCAAGGGCGATAGACGTTGTGGCTTTACGAGGGTCCATGTATTTTGAACTGACATCTGTAAACGACACACTTGCCACTTTTTTACCATGAACGGTTTTATTTGTGATTTTACTGTTTAATGGGTTAGACCCATTTCCTGTTGTGAAGTTGTAGCCATGTTTGGCATCGGCTTGTCTTGTGATTTGTTTGATTTGTTCAAGGTCCACAGAGTTGTTTGTTAAATTGATCGTGCTTAGATCTAAATGGTTTAAGAAATTAATATTTTTTAAGTTTTTATCGATGTTACGTTTTGGATCTTTTGCGAAGTTGTTAACGTTTAAGCTGGCTGTGGCATAGTCACTTTCTTTAATAATGCCTGAGACCGCGCTAAACATATTTTTCAAGTCGTTTTGACGAATATTTTCATTTAATGTGATGTTACCGAGGTACGTCAGGTGTAAGCCTTTATCTTCTTTACCAAAGACGTTAACTTCTTCAGTTTTAGTCGTAAGCATAAAGAAGACGAGCAACCCAATGGCAATCACTGTCACGAAAATCATCAATAAGGAATTGTGCTTTTTTTGCGTTTTAGAGTTGCGGAGAATCCGTTCTTCTAAATTTAATTTGTTCTTTTTCGACATAATTTAGCTCCCTTTTACTTAATAAAGCTATAAGCGAATAGAATGATATAAGTCATACCTGTCAGCAACATACATGATGCGAGTGTTGTGATTGTCCCTTGTTTTTGAATTGTGTTGGCGATGATACCAGGAATAACGATACCAATCCCTGAAAGCTGCACAATTTCAAAAGGGGTGAGTGGATAAATTAAATCAAAGAGGAATTTAAGAATCATCCCTGTTAAAATCATCGCTGCGAATTTACGACGTCCGTATAAAATAGCGACACGACTTACACCGTGGACAACGATGAAATATGTAAGACAGCTAATCACTAAAATTGAAAGCAACATGATTGGCTGATCAAATATCAAAGCCAAGTAACCCGGAACCACCAGTCCTGCAGGCGTAATTCCAAATTTTTCGGCGAAGATTAAACTTAATACAATACCTACGAATAGCGAGAAATATAACTCTGAACCTATCAAAATTAATCCAACCCTTCCATTAAATTAATGACTTGTTTACCTGTGCCGTGAATATTTCCGACAGTGAAAATTAAGGCTTCATGACATTCTTCAAAAATCGCTTGTTCTACTTCACTAAATGGACGACCTTCAAAGTTTAAATATTTTTTATCAGGACGTTCATTTTTCATTGCTTCTGTGACAGCCTGTGTACTCTTACCGACACAAATGAGCGTGTCATATTCGACATTTGTAATGAAGTTTTCTGCGAACAATTTCGTTCTATCGAGTCTGTCTGCACGACAGTTTAAAATAATAACAATCTTCTTGAATGGATATTTATAATCTATAACTTTTTGTAAAATTGCTTTTGTTGATTTGGGTTCATTTGCGGCAAACGCGTTGACGAAGACATTTTGCGTATTATTTTTATCAAAGTACTTCACGCGAACAGCACCACTATCTGGCGGCGCATTCAACATACCATCAATCATTCTGTCTTCTTTAATACCTACTGCTTTGGCAACACCTAAGGCAATGGCGACGTTGTCTGGGAAGACGATGTAGTCAAAGCGACGTAATAACGCTTCATCAATGTCATCTTTATCAACGACAATGGTTTCTGTATTGCGTTGATCTGCAACTTTTTTGAAAAAGTCCGTGTATTCATCTTTCATGACGACAAGTTTTCCATTATAAGGAATTGTTGCGGTAAATGATTCAGCCACATCGTCTAAGGTGGGACCTAATGTTTCCATATGGTCTTCCATAACATTAACGATGACCCCTATATTGGCTTTTAATAGTTGTTTCTGGAAAATAATTTGATAGTCAGGGTTTACAGCCATACATTCATTGACGATGGCTTCTGCGCCTTCCTTATTCACTATTTTCAAAATATCCCTTTGTTCCCCAATATTTGGACCTTGAGGTTTACGTACAACCGGAAACTCTTCATCTGTATACCAGTAAAGCATACGTGCATCTGTTCCAGTGGTTTTACCGATGACCTTCATATGGTCTTCTCGTAAAATTCCGTAAATCAATCGAGTAATCGTTGACTTACCACGTATCCCGTTGATGTTAATACGAACAGGAATACTATTGATGCGTTTGTTATGGACATAGATTTCTCTTATGGCCAAAACTAAAATCAAAGCAGTAAAGAAAATTACCAAAAACAATTTTTTCACCTCGTTTTAATTTGTCACCCCGCTATGCTATCACAAATAAGATGCTTAAATTACATGTTTACATTTATTTAAGTTTGTTTATTTTTATCATAAAAAAATATTTAATCGCATTACTTACGCTAAATAATATTTTTATAAAAACGTGTGTAAAACAAATAAATTTTAATTCGTAGAAAGACTTCAGGAATGCATATTTGAAAATTTGTCGAAATTTTCTTGTAGACAAATATTATAAAATGAGTATATTTGTAAAATTACAATCTTAATGCAAATATTTTTCAATAATGTATTTAGGAAACGAAAAGTAATAATAAAAAGCGATAAGAAAATGTTATCATATTGATTCATCTTGATTATTTTTTGTATAATTTGTTACTCTAATGGATTGAAGTGACTCGGAAGTATGCGAGAAAATGATAAACGAAAACTACTGATATGACAGTATTTATATAGTGTGATTGATATTTAGTTGGCTTTACAAATCTATTGTTTTGTACCATTTTTTATAGATATGACCTTGGAATAAAGAAGAAAACAACAGAAATTATAAAGGGCAGGAAATAAAAAATTTAGGGAGCGCGAAACATTAAGAAACGTGATAATGACGGTCTTTTCTTTAAAAACACGTAATGTTACACAGAAAGATAAATTGTACCATTACGTGCTGGATTGTCATATTATTGAGAATTTGAAGCAATGACAGGGTAATGATCAGAAAAATCTTGGTAGGTATACGATTTTCCCCAAGACGTCACAGACCATTGCGGCGATTTTACAGGACGTGCTTCATTACTCCAATGAGAAGGCTTGGCATGATGCTTTTCTACGAGGATATAATCTAAATATTGCGGTGCGTAATCAGGGTAATTATAGCGGGCAATCCCATTGGTTTCTGTATCCCATGTCGCATTATGCCCTTGATAAGTTGGTGCAGATACATTTAAATTGGACAACATGTCTTGATACTCTTGTGACCCTTTTTGCACGTTTAAGTCACCGCCAATGAGAACCATCTCATTTTTAGGAATATGCTTTTCTTCGATGAATTGATGGATTTCTGCCATTTGACGCGCCCGTACTTCGGCATCTTTCGCTGACGAACTTCCACCGTTATCCGCTTGAAGATGCGTGCCAATGATATGGATAGGTTGGCCTTGTTTAATGATTTTGACATAGACAAACCCTTTTTTCGCCATCGCATCAGCCCCAAGGCCTTTTGCATAAATATGTTGTTCTTGGCGTGCAATTGGATAGCGACTCACAATACCCACACCTCCATTTGATACTTTAGCGTTATGAATATAACCGTGCGCATCATCCCAGCGGTCATCCTTATTACCGAGTACAGGGGTTTGGTAAGGATACTCCTGGCATAGACGAGATTGGAGTTGGTTCGTCGCTTGACGATCGAACAATTCGTTCAAAATTATCACGTCATTATTTTGAATATAGGGTGCTTCCGCAATAAGATCCGCACGTTGCATTTGCCCCCAATTCGGATACAACGCTTGAGGCATAAAATAAACATTGTGCGTCGTGATCCGTAGTGATGGAAAAGAAGCGGCTGCCTGTGCAGAAAATGAAAAAATGAGTAAACAAAAAATCATGATGAAACCACAGCGAAATATAACTTTCAATGAGGACACTCCTTTATGTAGATATCTTACAAAATCTACACTAACAAACAGGCATTAACCTCATATTAAGTAGGCGTAAAGGATAAAAAAATTGAATTTATGAGAAAGTTTCTTTTGCGCAAGGGAAAAGTGTGATATGATATATATTAGTCAAACATGGATCATGATCCACAAAAACCCTACATCTCTTCGGGATGTAGGGCTTTTTGTGTTACTAGGTATCGTCTCTGTTAATCACGCGCCTATCGAGCCAGTGCTTGAAATAGGTGAGTGCGCCACCGACCAGTAACGGTGCAAGAAACTGTTGAATTAACGTGGATAGCATACGCATCCTCCTCCATAGAAAATTCATCTATAGAGCATAGACGATACCCCATTATAGCAAGAGGAAAAATCTAGAAAATGGCAGTAGAATAAATGAAATAAAATAGTAAAGTTGGGATGGATAAAAACATCCAATCCTCATTCCTTATTTCCAAATGGTATTGTTTTGGATTTAGCAAGCTACTTATAATTTTTATTTAACTGAAAGCTCATTTGCTCATATTCTATGAAATTATAAGTATCACAATGAGTTGAGAGTTCGTTGAAGCCATAGGTCACTCATAATTAAAAAATGGGTAGTATAAGTACACTAATTATTTTTCATATCATAAGACCTTGTGTTACTTTTTGGGTATAATAAAAACATTATAAGAATAGTACGAACGAGGTGAACGGAATGCAATTGATTTTTGATCCGAGCGTGAATTTGTTTTATCGGCTGTTTCTAGGCTCATTTTTTGTGATTAATTTAGTGCTCGCTTTTTTCATAATCTTTATGGAACGTGATCGCCGTGAAGCAACTTCCACGTGGGCATGGTTGTTATTACTATTTGTTGTGCCTGTACTCGGTTTTTTTCTATATTTATTCTTCGGACGGGCCGTCAGACTAAAAAGTACTAAAGAGACAGGGCAAGAGATTGAAGATGCGCGTTCACGCGTGATGCATCAGCAGCAACAATTTAAAAAGGGAACGTTTCAAACCGATAACCCTGTTGTGGAAAAACAATCAGATTTAGTGCAAATGATGTTGACGCGAGAAGCCTCATTTTTAAGTGAAAACAATCATGTTCATATTTTTACAGATGGCCATGAATTATTTGAACGTATGAAAGAGGATTTGCGTAATGCCAAACATTACATTCATATGGAATTTTACATTATCAACCTAGATGGATTAGGAACAGAAGTACTCGAAATATTAAAAGAAAAAGCACGTGAAGGATTAGAAGTAAAATTATTGTATGATGCAGTGGGGTCTAAACAACTGCGCAAAGGTAAAATGAAAGGACTCGTTGAAGCGGGTGTTTCTATTGAAGCCTTTTTCCATGCGAAGATTATCCCATTTATTAATTTCCGTGTGAATAACCGCAACCACCGTAAAAATGTCGTCATTGATGGAGATATTGGTTATGTCGGAGGCTTTAATGTTGGGGATGAATATTTAGGCTTAGATAAGAAACTAGGATACTGGCGTGATACGCACCTTCGTATTCAAGGGGACGGGGTGGATGCGCTTCAATTGAGTTTTATCCACGACTGGAACTCACAAGTGGACGATAGTAGAAAACTCGATTATGATAAAAAATATTTTCCAACGAATGCGCGTAAAGATGGCCGTGTGGCGATGCAACTTGGCTTGAGTGGTCCAAACAATGCTTGGCACCAATTGGAATTTGCGTATATGAAAATGATTATGAATGCGAAAGAATCTATCTATATGCATACGCCTTATTTTGTGCCAGAAATTGGCTATGTCAATGCGTTACGGATTGCCGCAAAATCTGGGGTCGAGGTGAATTTAATCGTCCCGAATAAGCCAGATCAACCGTTTGTCCATTGGGCAACGTTAACGATTGTGGCGCAATTAATGTATGATGGTGTTAATGTATATACGTATGAAAAAGGGTTTATCCATTCGAAAATGATGGTCATTGATGGCGAAGTGGCCTCTGTTGGATCTGCCAATATGGACCAACGGAGTTTTCAATTAAACTTTGAGGTGAATGCGTTGATTTATAATAAAAATATAGCGGAACAATTAATAAAAGCGTTTGAACAAGATGTGAAAGATTCGAAAAAATTGACGCCTGAACGTTATGAATCTCGTTCAAATTGGGTGAAATTTAAACAGTCTATCGCAAAATTAGTGTCACCAATTTTATAAAATAAAAGTATTTTTGATGGATTTAGGATGCTTCTACGATATGTTTTATTGTGGAAGTATCCTATTTTTATAGGGTTATCCAAAGGCGATTATTACGATAGGAATACTTTTCTATAATAGTTGAAATTACAGATTTTTTATATTATCATGAAGAATTTTTAAATGTTGCTTTCAGATGGTATAAAGGTGGGAATACACTATATGAGAAGGAGGCATCTTATGGAAATACTTGATGTGAATAAAAATTATCGTATTCGCTTTGAAGATTTAGTGTGCATTGATAAAAATAATGAAACGAAAGCGTACCAACCTTTGGATGTCATTGGCAATCCCATCAAAGAAAGTTATGTCGTGTTAAACTATATTAAAGTCTTAGAAGGACATTCTGAAACTTTTGAACAACAATGTTTCGAAAAAGATTTTTATTTAGAAGAGCGAGACGGCTTTCAAGGCTATTACTTTTTAAGATTAGAAAACGATGTTGATCAATATCTGATTATCACATTATGGCAAGATGTGCAATATTATGAGGATTGGTTTGCTTCTGAAGGTTTTCAACAAGCCTTTCGTGAAATTATAGAATGTGATATCGTCAATTGTCAATTAACATACAAAATTTCGTTTTATGATGAAACATTTAAACGAGCTTTTTGATGGCTTGAAAGTGTCACGCAACTTAAAATGTTGACAGACTGTTTAGATATCTAAATAATAATAAATTAATTCAATACAAATGATGAAACTTCATTTGTAAGTTTTCATCATTTGGTAAAATTACATACGTTTGATATAGCTCATTTTCATATCTCTGATATGCAGGAAAACGTCCACCCATAATCAATGCGATGGACGTTTTTTAATAGGATAACTCCTCGTTTTAAAATCTATTTTTCTTGTGTATGGGCTTTAAGGTGAATTTTAAAGTGAGCACCTTTTTCAGATGGCACTAGGGTTAAATCACCTTGATGGAACTCGACAGCGTCTCGAATGATAGAGAGCCCGAGGCCATGTTCATCTTTTACTTTTTTAGATGTGTAGGATTTTTCGATTAATTCGTCTAGCTTATACGAAGGTAATCCTTTTCCATCATCCTTGTAATCAATTGTTAGATGCGTTTGGTCGAGCTTGAAGTGAATCATAATATTCGGATTGATGGCATTATGGTCTAAGCTATTGTTAATTAAGTTAAATAACAAACGTTCAAAGTATAGTTTATTGCCATAAAACGTCGTTTCGTATGGAAAATCAAAATTGACCGTGATTTTATCGAATCCAATCGTGGAAACAACACGCTCTACAGTATTTTGAATTTCAAAACTTTCCCGGTGATATTCCATTTGCTCGGTTTCAAATTTGAACTGGGCGCTTAGGTTATCAATGACTTCGCGAATGTAATCGGCTTTCTCTGAAATGAGCTTTAGATGTTGTTGATCCATTTCACTCGCGCCTCGTACGAGTTTTGAAAAACCATAAATCGAAGTCAGTGGAGATTTCAAATCATGAGAAATTTGAGAAATCCATTTTGTTTTATAATATTGAATCTGATCATGATAAAAGCGATCTTTTACAAGTTGTTTGTTGAGTGTGAATATCGCATCATCTAACTCTTTATATGTTTTACGTGTACGGTCACGATTTTTAATATGCGCATCGGGTTGATGAAGTTTGCCGACACTTAAGTTTTGAATCCAGCGTGAATAGAAAAATAGCGGCTGCGATAAATGTCGCGAAATCATCCATGAAATAAAGAGAATAGAGAGAATATTCGCGATAATAATCGCAATCCAACTCAAGTAAATCGTATGCGTATTCTTTTTAATTAATGTCGTATCAGAACGATCGATACCGCTATTTTCGTAAAATTTCAAATGACCGTCATCGATGTTGAATTCGTAAGGGTTTAATCCATTTGTCCGAATACTTTCTAGTAACATATGCGTATCGATTTCATTCTCATTTTTAATGACTGGATTTTCACCACTTCGATAAATATAGACAAAATAATAATGTTCAGCCCCATATTTATAACGAATCGAGTGGGACTGGTAGGCGTTTTTGATTAGACGGCTTTTAATATTGCCTTTAACATTGTGGGGATACGCAATGTCTCCATTGAGTTTTGTGACGTATACGTCTGCGTTACTTTGTTGGGCAAGTTCTAATATTTGATTAGGGACCTCGACACGTTGAGGAGAGTAAGGCGGGTAGAGCTCTAACTCGATATCATCTAGTTTGTTGATGTGTGAGGGTTTCGTTGCCAAATACGTAAACAGTAAGAAACCGATGAGTGTGAGTATCGTCGTAATAATAAAATATAGTGACATATACTTAGCAAACTTAAGGATAAAGCGTTTATTCATTGATTAGGCCTCTATAGATATAGCCCTTACCACGTGCAGTTTGAATCAATTCTGGCGTGTTAGGGGTTAATTCAACCTTTTTACGCAGTGTACGTATATGTACCATTAAAGTATTATCATCAACGCCTGTTTCATAACCCCAAACTTGCGCATATAACTGTTCTTTACTTAAAATGCGGTTCGGATTACTAATGAAATACTCTAATAAGTCATATTCACGCGCTGTTAAATTGGCAGGTTCGTCTTGTACCCATACTTCCGCGGTACGGAAATTCACTTTTAAATGTTTGAATTGATACATATAATCGCGTTTAGGTTTTAAATGGATTTTCACGCGATATGCGAGCTCCATAGGGTCGAAGGGTTTTTTGATATAATCGACTGCGCCTTCTTCAAAACCGCGATATACATCGTAACTCGTATCTTTCGCCGTAACGATTAACACTTTTGTTTGTGTTTGGTCGACTTCGTTTAAAAGCTCATAACCACTTTCTGAATGTAAGTTCAAATCTAATAAAATGACGTCATAGGTGTGCGACTGTAAATATTTAAGCGCTTCATTAAATGTGCTCGCACAATCTGCCTCACCGATATGTTGAGAGGTCAGAGATAAGTGGATTAATGCTTGTATATCTAGGTCGTCTTCTATTATTAAAATTTTGTTACTCATGTTTGCACCTCTTTTTTTTCTCTTTATCCCTCATTTAAGCACATTTTTTTCTAATAAGGTAGATATAAATCTATTAAAAATCTATTTTATTATGTGAATTGCCAATCATGATTTGATTTTTATGTTTCATTAAAAATGTTTAGAAGGCTTTGACTTTAAATTATAAGAACGTAGGTGTATTATTTTATTATTCTAAAATAGTAATGGTGATTTTATGAAAATTAATCGAAATCTTAAATCGGCAGTCCCTTATTTAAGTGTTGTCCTGGCTTTACACATTATCGGAGTCGGCTTTTTGTTTTTTGGGGGGTGGCAACATCCAGTGCTTTTAGGCATGGGCCTCATCGCCTATACCCTTGGTTTACGACATGCATTTGATGCCGATCACATTGCGGCGATTGACAATACCGTACGAAAATTATTAGAACAACGCCAAAATCCAACTGGCGTAGGTTTTTATTTCTCTTTAGGCCACTCCTCAGTCGTCTTTTTAATGGCTGTCTTACTCGGTGTGGCGGTCAATTGGGCGAAAACGCATTTAACCACCTTCCAAACAACGGGTGGTCTTATTGGCACGCTCGTTTCCGGATTTTTCCTAATATTAATTGGAATTTTGAATTTTGTCATTCTCATCCAATTGGTTCAGTTGTTTAAAAAGGTGCGACGTGAACATATTACCTCACTCGAATTAAATGAATTGTTAGATTCACGAGGGCTCATTATGCGATTTGTCCGCCCACTATTTAAATTTATTACGAAAAGTTGGCACGTGTATCCGCTTGGTTTTTTATTTGGCCTCGGGTTTGATACTGCGAGTGAAGTCTCATTACTTGCGCTTTCAGCAGGGGCAGCACAACAAACCCTTCCATTATTAGGGATTTTATCTTTACCGATCCTGTTTGCGGCAGGCATGAGTCTATTAGACACGCTCGATGGGGTCGTGATGACAGAAGCGTATCATTGGGCATTTGATACCCCGATACGCAAAATCTATTACAACATTACGATTACTTCTGTGTCAGTCATTGCGGCGTTATTTATCGGTGTATTAGAAATTCTCCAACTGATTGGTGAGAAACAACATTGGACGTCAGGTTTTGGAGGATGGATTGCCCAACTAGACATCGGTTGGTTAGGATACGGATTGGTCATTGTCTTCATACTGGCATGGCTGATTTCCATGACGATTTGGAAAGTCTTCGACATTGAAGGTAAAGGTGTAAAATAAATGAAAAAGAGCTATATTGAAATGGAAATATTTCAATATAGCTCTTTTTATCTTTTCTTTTAAACGGCGATGTGTTTATACCCCCTGTGATAACGGTGTTTTTAGACGTCTTTGGAGTCTTCGGGGACTATGAGGGTAGACTCACCTCACTTGAAAGGAGCGCCTATGTTTTATAAATATCCAAGGCTTAGGTTTCGTAAAATTTAAATTTTGGATTATTCAGAAATTTACATGTATAGTAGTGTATAACAGGGTGCGTCGAAAGGTGGTGGGGCCGATGCGACGAAAACAATTAGAACCTTTTAAAAATCGAAAAGTGATCGTACTAGGGACGTTAGTGACAGTCAAAAGAAAAAGCAAGTTGAATCCCAATGTCTGCTTATTATTGAAAAATGTGACAGTTTCAGGTATTCAGGTCGATCATTTGTGGCTTTATGAGCATCGTAATTATTATGACGACTATTTGGCTATGGTCGGCGAAGAGGTCCGATTTAAAGCAAAAGTTGTCCCCTATTTGAAAAAACGTAATGGGGTTTTTGTTGAAAATTACGGTGTGGAACGTTGTTCGCGCATCATCTTGCGTGAGATGTATGAAAAGCAATTTGGGGAACCGAAAGAGAAAATTTATGATTTTGAAGATATAGATTTGCTTTTTAAAGAAGTTATGGAGTAATTTTTTACAGTAACACATCTTTCATCCAAAAGTTGTAGCGTTCATTTATGGTAAAATGGGAAAGTAAAACTTATAATGAACTATATTCTAATAATAAATAGGTGAAGCTAATGGAACAATGGATTACTGATGTGTTGAGCCAATATGGCTATTTCGGGATTTTCTTATTAATATTTGTCGAATATATTTTGCACCCTTTCCCTTCTGAAATTGTGCTGACATTTGCCGGGTACATGACGACGAAAACGTCCATGAGCTTTTGGGTCGTTTGTTTAATCGCAGTCGTCGCTGCAACGGCTGGCTCTGTCGTTTTGTATTATATCGGACTATTAATTGGCGAAGAACGTTTGTATCGTTGGATTGATAAATATGGTAAATATGTACGCATTAAACGCAAAGATTTAGATAAAACGTCCGCATGGTTTGAAAAATATGGTCACTGGGCGATTATGTTAGCGCGACTCGTGCCGATATTGAGAACGCTGATTTCAATTCCTGCTGGACTGACACGGATGAATATTTTTCATTTCATGTTATTTACAGCCATCGGGACAGCGGTATGGAATATCTTTTTAATTACACTTGGGATGACGCTAGGGGATCATATCCAACAAATCATCCAATATATTGGTATTTATTCAAAAATCTTCATTGTCATCATCGCTATTGCTTTACTTTATCTCGTTTACAGATGGTGGCGTCGTGGTAAAAAAGCAAAATCAAATGAATAACAACCTTGTTTCATGTGAAACATATTTGAACCCGATAGTCTAAGTGCTGTCGGGTTTTTTAGTAGGATTTTAGGAATAATTTTGGTGTAGAAAATGGAATACACGTGAAAGAGGAGATAAGCTAAAAATATTTTTGAGTAAAAGTAATGATTCTGATTCGCTTTACTGAAAGTTAACGTCAATCTAACGTCATATTCAAAAAGAGATAGTACAATTTATTTGTAAATAATAATGTTAGGGGTTATTGACTTATGAAAATGACGGGTAAATGGACGAAAGTGACGTTAGCGAGTACATTAGTAGCTTCTGCACTTTTCGGCGCTGGACAAACGACGTATGCGAAAGATCAAAATAAAGAACATCATCAAAAAGAGGACAAAGTGGCGATGTACGGAAATACGAAAAATCCTAAAAATGTCATCTTTTTAGTCGGTGACGGGATGGGACCTGCTTATACATCAGCTTATCGCTATTTTAAAGATAATCCAAATACGAAAGAAATGGAAAAAACAGCATTTGATCAATATCTCGTGGGGACACAACGTACAAATCCTGATGATCCGAAAGAAAATATTACAGACTCAGCGGCTGCAGCAACAGCGTTCAGCTCAGGCCATAAAACCTATAATGGTGCCATTGGTGTGACACCAGACAAACAACCCGTTGAAACGGTGTTAGAGCGTGCGAAATCACAAGGGAAATCTACAGGTCTCGTATCAACAGCTGAAATCACAGATGCGACACCTGCTGCGTATGCATCACATATTGACAGCCGTGATAAAAAAGATGAAATCGCAAAACAATTTTATAACGACCGCATTAAAGGCAAACATAAAGTTGACGTCTTATTAGGAGGCGGCGCTAAATATTTCGGTAAAGAAAACGGCAACATCGATAAAAAATTCAAAAAAGATGGCTATGACGTCGTTAAAAATAAACAACAACTTGCGAATGCTAAAAGCGATCAAGTTTTAGGTTTATTTGCGGATAAAAATATGCCACTTCAAATCGATGCACCTAAACAAAATCCACTTTTATCCGATATGCAAGGGGCAGCATTGGATAAACTTTCAAAAAACAAAAAAGGCTTTTTCTTAATGGTGGAAGGCGCATCTATCGATAAACAAGGACATGCGAATGACATTACGGGTGTTATGTCTGAAATGTCCGGATTTGAAACGGCATTTGACAATGCGATGAAATATGCAAAGCAACACAAAGATACGTTAGTGGTCGCAACAGCTGACCATTCAACAGGTGGATTAACGATTGGTAAAGGCAAAGATTACAAATGGGATCCTAAAGTAGTTCAAAGTATGAAACACTCTGGTAAATGGATGGCAGATGAAATCGCAAGTGGCAAAGATGTCACAAAAACAATTCAATCGGGCTATGGTTTTGACTTATCCAAAGCACAAATGGATGCGATTCAAAAAGAAGCAGACGCGATCAAAGGGTTAGATGAAAACAAAGATAAATCAAAATACGAAGCACAACTTCAAAAACTTCAAGATGCGATTCAAAAGCCAATTAATGATCAATCACACACTGGTTGGACAACATACGGTCATACAGGAGAAGATGTGAATACTTACGCTTATGGCCCAGGTTCAGAATATTGGAGAGGCAATATTGATAATACAGAAAATGCGACAAATATTTTTGATTTTTTCGCTAAAGATGTAAAGTAGAAAATACTTTTAATACAAAGTAAATGATTAATTGCAAGATGAAGCGCTCATGCTCTCAATGGAGAGTTTGCGCGCTTTTTCAATTTATATGAAAGTAACTGCGTTTATTATTATGGCATAATAAATAATAAAATAATAAAACAAATATTACAAAAAGAACGCTCTACGTTTACTATTTATTAACATAAAACTAACTTTAAATTTAAATTCACCCTCTACAATGTGCCTGTATTCAAATTTTAAGAAATGAGGGTCTATACATAATGAAATTGACGAATCGATTTTCAAAAGTGACACTAGCGAGCACACTTATCGCATCATCTCTATTTGTGACGCCTGGAGTGAATGCAGAAGAACAGAAATCGACAACAGGAGAGAAAAAAGAAGCAGCTGTTTACGGAAATACGAAAAACCCGAAAAATATTATTTTTATGGTGGGAGATGGGTTAGGTCCAAGTTATAATTCAGCTTATCGTCATTTTGCGGATAACCCGAATACAAAAGAAGTGGAGCGTACGGTATTTGATGAACATCTCGTTGGGGCACACCAAACACATCCTGAAGACCCCAAAGAAAATATTACGGATTCCGCTGCAGGGGGCACAGCTTTCAGTACAGGTTTGAAAACCTATAACGGTGCCATTGGCGTAGATAATGATAAAAAAGATTTGGAGACTGTGCTCGAACGTGCTAAATCACAAGGGAAATCCACAGGTCTTGTATCTACAGCAGAAATTACAGATGCGACACCAGCCGCATTTGCAGCCAACGTCGACAGTCGTGATAAAAAGAATGAAATCGCAAAACAATACTATGAGCAACGCATTAACGGTCAACATAAAGTTGACGTTCTTTTAGGGGGCGGCGCGAAATACTTTGGTAAAGAGAATGACAATTTAGATCAAAAATTTAAAAAATCAGGCTATGACGTCGTGACGGATAAAGCACAATTAACAGCTTCTAAAAAAGACAAAGTGCTCGGTCTTTTTGCGGATAAAAACATGCCCCTCCAAATCGATGCCCCTGATAAAAATCCATTACTCGTAGATATGCAACAAGCGGCCCTAGACAAACTGTCTAAAAATGACAAAGGGTTTTTCCTTATGGTCGAAGGCGCTTCTATCGATAAGCAAGGACATGCGAATGATGTGACAGGTGTTATGTCAGAAATGGCGAGCTACGAAAAAGCATTTGAACAAGCCATTGCTTATGCCAATAATCATCCAGACACCCTCGTTGTTTCAACAGCTGATCATTCGACAGGTGGTTTATCGATGGGGAAAGATGGCGAGTACAACTGGAAACCAGAACCTATTCGTCAAATGAAACATTCAGGACGTTGGATGGTTGAACAAATTGAAGCAGGTCAAAGTGTAGAAGACACCATCAATGCAGGATATGGATTTGAAATCACGAAGAAAGAAATGCAACAAATTCAAAAAGAAGCGAAAAAATTAAAACGTCTGAACAAAGATAAAGACAAAGACCTCTATGAAACACAACTCCAAGCCTTGCACACGGCGATTCAAAAACCTGTTGATGATAAATCGTTAACAGGATGGACATCTACAGGACATACCGGCGAAGATGTCGACATTTATGCCCATGGTCCAGGCGCTGAACATTTCCGAGGAAATATTGATAATACAGATAACGCGAAGAAAATGTTTGACATGTTAGGTGGAAAATAGAAAATAAGAGGAAGCAATGTCGTTTAGAATGAACAAGCGACATTGCTTTTATTATATATGTACCTTTTATAAAGGGAGGTATATAATAAAGTAAAATAAAGAGAGGGGATTAATGCGTGCTTTTAAATGATATATTAGATTGGGTTGAGGAATTATCTTATTGGCAAAAAGTAATAGCGGAAAAAATTTTAAAAAATGAAATATTTACTTATGAAGACGTAGAAAAAGTCTTTGAAATAGTCATGGTTGAAAATAAACTAAGTGATAAAAATATAATTGAAGAAGAATTAAAGTTTAAAAATATCCAAGAGGTCAACGAGGGAATAAAAAATAATTCAATTAAATGGAAAGGGCTCGAAAATGTTGTTGGAGTAAATGCTATTCATGAAAATGCTAAGTTAGGAATCGGTCCACAACTAACTATTATATACGGAGAAAACGGGAGTGGAAAAACAGGTTATACTCGCTTACTAAATAATATATTTATTTCAAAGGGAGATAAGAAGATACTGCAAAATATTTTTGACGATAAATATAGTGAACCAAGCGCAGTTACATTATTTGAATATGAAAACGAAGAGATTGAATCAATTAACTATCCTGACGTAAAAAAGCATCCCTTCTATAAAAAAGTAGCAGTATTTGACTCTCACAGTGCTACTGAGGGGTTAACTAATGAATCAGAATTATCTTTTACACCGTTCGAATTTGACTTCTTTGATAAATTTCTTGAAGCTATCGAGTTGGTAAAAAAGAGATTTGATGAAGAAGTAAAAAAACATCAATTAAATGATTCCTTTAAAAAGCAATTTATGAAAGAAACATCAGTAAAAAAATTAATAGAAAACATAGATTCTTACAGTAATCTTGAACATTTTAAGGAATCGATATTAATCACTGATAATGATAAAGAAAGAAGGGAGAAAAATTACAGAAAATTATTAAATCTTAAAGCGCAAGATCCCTCTGAGCAAATAAAAACATACAAAGACCTAATAAAGCAATTTAGAGAGATAAAAAAATATCTCTCCAGTATTAATGGTATGTTTAATAAAACCACATTTGCTTGTTTAGAGAATTTAGTGAATAACACAGAATCATTAAGAAGATTATCTTCCGAAGAAGGGGTGGAGAGGTTTAAAGACTACAATATAAAAAATATTGGATCTCAGGAATGGGAAAATTTTCTTGAAGCAGCTTTTAACTACTATAATACAATAGAACATGAGGTAGAAAATTGTTTACTTTGTAGACAAAATATTCAACATACAAATATATTGAATGAATATTGGGAATACTTAAAAAGCGGATACAGGTCTTTGGTTAATTTAGAAGAACAAAAAATAAAAGAGAAAATCGATTTATACTCTAATATAGATGGTGTGTTAATAAGGGAAGATACAGTTTTGTACAATTGGATTAGTAAAAATGATTTGAATTTCTTAGAGTATATTAAAGAGTTTTCCGAATCATTAATAGATTTAAAAGAAAAAATTATAGAATCCCTGAAGAAAGGTACATGGAATATCTATGAAGGTAATGAACTTAATTTTGATTGTAAGTTAATTGATAATCAAATAGAGAAATTGAATAACTATATTGATAGTTTGAATGAATTTGATATAAAAAAAGAGATACGTGCTTTAGAGAAAGAAGAAGACGAATTTAGTGACAAATCATTAGCAAATAACTTGATTTCTGAAATAGAGGAATACTATTTAACTCAAAACTGGTTAGAGAAAGCAAAAAAAGTCAAGATTAACACTACTAAAATAACTCGTAAGCAAAATGAATTGTTTAGTAAATATGTGACTCAGAAATATATAGATATTTTTGAAGAAGAGTGCATAAAGTTGAATGCCAATTTTTCTACCGAAATAAGTCAGAGAGGTAAAAAAGGAACCACTTTTAAGAAACTTCTAATTAAAGGTGAAAAGCCTGTCAATATATTAAGTGAAGGAGAACAAAGAGCAATATCGTTGGCCAATTTTTTAGCTGAAAGTTCATTAAGTGAAGATAATATTTGTATAATTCTTGATGATCCAGTTTCTTCTTTAGATAATAAAAGAAAAGAAACTATTGCCAATCGTCTTATTAATGAATGCTTTACTAGGCAAGTAGTAATATTTACTCACGATTTACTTTTTCTGAAAATAATGGTTGATAAAGCAAACCTTAATAATATAAATTGTGAGCAAGTGACACTAAGGAGAATTAAAAATAAAACTGGAATTTCTACAGATGACCACGGTTGGATAACCTTAAGTGTAAAAAAAAGAATATCTAAATTAAAAGATGATTATCAAAAATTACAAACTACATATAAAAATCTCTCTGATGATAGACCAGAAGATTTAATAAATTACGAAAATCAAATAAAGCTTTGGTTTGAAAAAATACGAGAAACATGGGAAAAAAGTGTTGAAGATGTATTATTTAATGGTGCAGTGAGAAGGTTTGATTATGCTATACAAACTCAAAGGCTAGATAAAGCAGCTGTTAACCAAGAATATGTTTTAGAAATTACAAAAAGAATGACAGAGTCATCTAAGTGGGTTCATGATAAAGCTGAAATTATAGGAGAAGAAATTCCAGAACCAGAAGTTCTAAAAGAACAGCTCGATAAATTAGATGCATTTTATAAAAAATTAGTGAATAACCAAAAAAAATAACAAAAAAAATTAATTTTTTGTTTTGTATTTAGAGTTACGATTACACAAAAGAAGTTGAGCGATATAAAACAGCTCAACTTCTTTTTGTTTTAACATGAATAATTCATTTAGTTGAAATACACTTTTAAATATTGAAAGGTGAATTGTTATTCAGTTTCTTCGATGTCTTCACGAATATGATCGAAATTGATTCTTTTGTTTAAGAAACTGTCTGTTGATGGAAGCATTTGATGAAAGGCCTGACAGTTTTGGATTTCGACTTGGATACGTCCCGTTTCAAAATGAAGGACATGTGCTAAAAACGAACGGTCTTCAGATAAAAAGTGGGGATGAAAGCCTGCAGAACCAACGCCATGATAAAATTCTGGCGTGTAAAAAGCGATAATCGTCCCCTCAATATCATGACAAGTATATTCAGGTTGTTGACGCGCAGATTCAATTAATTTTCGGTAGGGTGGATCTTGTTTAGGCATGACTCGGCCATGCATGTTTTTAAAATGTCCTGAAATTTTAACGACAGAAAATAAATTTTCACTCATCATTGCTTGACGTACTTTTTGATAAAGGGTCTCTTCTGTTTCATTTTCACATTCAAAAGACGTGTCCGCTTGAAATTGGATGACATTCGCATAAGGTGTGAGTTCATCCCCCGTTAACGCTTTAACAGTCTCATCCTCAGCACTGATATGATAGGCAACGCCGTCTTGAATCATTATCTCTCCGTCGCCCCCTTCAAGTGTACCTATCCCATAATCTCCATATTTCAAAATATCTTTAATCGGTGCGGTCCCTTCAAGCGCACCCGCCATTAACACTCCTAATGTCCCATGTTGATACAAAGTATGAATTGTCATTTGTGCCACTTCCTTTTATCTTTGACAGTTTATTATATAATATGATTTTAATGAAATATAACATTAATTTCTTTTTTTTGAATATCTGGAAGGGATACTCATGTCTTTAAAATTATAGCAAATAGAACATCTAATTTTAAAAAAAGTATGATTATGATAGCTAGGCTTTAGATGATATAATCAATAAGAGTCTTAAAGTAAGGAATGGAATGAATGAACAGTAAACAGACTATTAATAAATTTTTAAAGGATTATAAAAAAATTCACTCAAGCTTTATGAATGATTATTTGATTGATAACATGAAAGCAGTTCAAATAATAAATGCAGGTATTTTAAATGAATTTATAGATGGAACTTTTGAAGACATTTTAATTAAGAAGAGATGTAAAGAAATATTTCAAGTAGATGAATTGGAGTGTTTCGATAATAATGTGAATGAAATATTAGTTAATTTCACATCAAAATATTCTTGGTCATTGCTAGATAGTAGTTCTGAACATATTACACCAGATATCATAGGAAAAGTATTTGAGAAATATATAAACCAACGTGAGAATGGAGCATATTATACTGATGATGAAACTATAAAGTACATAGTTAAAAGAAGTTTATACGGTAATATATTCACATATTTTGGGGAGGTATTTGAATTAAAAAATATTGATGAAAGTTTTGAAAATTTCATTTCAAATATGAAATATGAAAATCTAGAAAGATTGTTATCTTATTTAAATAATATTAAGATATATGAAAACTCAGTAGGTACAGGAGCTTTTTTAGTTAACTTGATTGATATTTTAATGGATGCATATATCTTAATTTATAACCAAATGTTAATGAGTTTTCCTATAGAAGAAACACTAAAAAATATAGTAAATAAAAATATATTTGCAAATGATATTATGCCAGAAGCAGTTGAGATTTGCAAAACGCGAGTAATGCTAAAAATAATACAAATAATAATTAAAAATAATTTAAAACTAGATATATACGAAAATATTGATATGAATATTAAATGCTTTAACTCTTTATCTGACTCCCCTTTTGAAAAGTTTGAATTACTTAATAAAGAGGATAAATTTGATTTAATAATAGGTAATCCACCTTATGTAGAAAAAAGAAAAATTAAAAGTTATTCTTTACCGGTTTTAAAAACTGTAAAAGCTGGAAATTTATATGCATATTTTATTGAAAGAGCATCAAATTTATTAAGTCAAAGGGGTACTATTGGATATATAGTACCTATATCAATAGTTTCAACACCTAGAATGAATTCTTTGAGAAACTACATCTTTACTAACTTTAATAATATTTGGATTGCCAACTTTGCTGATCGTCCTTCTTCCTTATTTAATGGAGTCCATCAAAAAGTAAGTATTATATTTCTATTTAGAGATATTAACGAAACTAGACAAATTGTCAACACTACAAGCTACATGCATTGGTATAGTAGTGAAAGGTTACAATTGCTAGAAAACTTGGGTTTTACAAATAATAATAATTTAAATGCAGGTTATATACCGAAGTTAGGAACTAAATTAGATAATAAAATTTACAAAAAACTTATATCAGGTAATAAGAAATTAGAAGAATTTCTTGAAAATGATACTAGGATAAATTTGTATTTAAATATGAGAGTAACATTTTGGGTGAAGTGTTTTTATGAAGAACAACAATCTGCAGAGTACAAAAAGCTGTGTTTTGAAAATGAGGATTATAGAGACTTGTTTTATTTAATCTTAAATTCTGACATATACTTTTATTTTTGGGAAATTATTTCAGACGGATGGCATATTACTAACAAAGAGCTTAATGATTTGATGGTTAACGAATTAGCCGTACAAAAACTAAACTTAAAATATTTAAAAAAATTAGCCAGTGACTTGAGAGACGATTTAGATGCAAATAAAGAATATATAGGTTCAAAACAAATTGATTTTATTTACAAAACCAAAAAATCCAAGTTGATAATAAATGAAATAAACAGATTTTTAGCTCCTATTTTTAATTTAAAAAATAATGATATAGAAAGAATAGAAAATTATAATATTAAATACAGACTTAATGATGAATATGAAAACTATAAAAGAAAGGTTTTTTAAACAAGATGAAAGTTATCGATTTATTTTCAGGTGTAGGTGGTTTTAGTCAAGGATTTATTAATGAGGGTTATGAAATAATGTTAGCGAATGAAATCGATTCGAGTATTGCATATTCATATAAGATGAATCACCCCCAAACACTTATGATAAATAAGGATATAAAAGAGTTTACAGTTAACACTGAGAAATATATAAGAGGTGAACTGGAAAAGCAGAGCATTGAATATTGTTATGAGGATTTTAATAATATTGATTTAATTATTGGTGGGCCTCCCTGCCAAGGGTTTAGTATGGCGGGAGCAAGAATACGAAAAAAAAATGAATTTATAGATGATCCCAGAAATTATTTGTTTAAGTATTACTATCAAACATTATTGAAGTTTACACCTCAAGCTTTTGTTTTTGAAAATGTTCCAGGCCTTTTATCGATTGAAAATGGAAATCTATTAGATGAAATAGTAAGTATATTTAAAGATATTGGCTATAAAGTCAGTGTCAATTTAATTGATAGTTCAAATTATGGGGTTCCTCAAAAAAGAAAAAGAGTTTTTATAGTAGGACATTATAAAAAATATATAGACCTAAAAAAGGAACTTGATTCAAATACATCCTCAAATAAAATTGTCACCCTAAAAGAAGCAATTGAAGATTTAAACTTTTTGGATAGTGGTGAAGGAAAAATGAAATTACATTATACTATAAATCCAAAATCTGATTTTCAAAAATGTAGAAGAGCAAACAGTGAAATATTATTTAATCATGTAGCTCCTCGACATAATGAAATAGCTATTACTAGAATAAAAAAAGTATTACCTGGTATGAACCTTAGAGATATGAATGAAGAAAATATAAAGTCGGTGCATAGTGGGGCTTATGGTAGATTAGAGTGGGAAAAACCATCGCCTACTATAACAACAAGGTTTGATACTCCTTCAGCGGGTAGAGTAATTCATCCAGAAAGACATAGGGCATTGACAGCTAGGGAAGCTGCTAGAATACAGACTTTTGATGATAAATTCATTTTTTACGGTAATAAAACCTCCATTGGTAAACAAATTGGTAATGCTGTACCTCCAATCTTAGCACAACAGATTGCAAGGGTAATTAAGAATAATTTTTAGGATGTGGGTTCATGTATACTAAAAATACTTTGGATGATATTAAAATTGAGGAAAATTATAAAGACAATTATTGGTATATAACTAAGCATGATATGAATATTGAAAACATATGCTATGCATTAAAGATTTTAATGGAATGGAAAAAAAGCGGTAAATTTACTGAAATGAAATACGAAGATTATTTAAAAATGGTGAATGAAAAAGCTAATAAAAAGTTTAATAACTTTAGAGTAGTTTCTAACGCAGATTATCTTGGATTGGCAACTACCAGCGCTCCTAAGAAAAATTATAAAAATAAGGAGGCTACAAAAATATTTTATGAAATTTATGATAAATGTGAAGGTGAGTTTGGAAATACGGAAAAATATTACTCTTTATTTGAAAGACAAGTAGAAAAAATGTACCTCACTCATATCATGGACGAAAAAATTGAGAGACAGAGATTTACTATTCATCCACTCTTTGTTCTCTATAGAATCTTACTAATAATAAAAAAATTTACGGGAGAGGCTAAAATAACTACTCAAGAGTATAAAAGTTTTGTATGTTTTATAGAAAAATATGAAGACTCCTATACCTGTGCTTTCAATATATTAAAGAGCAGGATTGCTTATGAAATAGATGTGAAAGAAGTTGCTAAAAAAATAGACAATAGCAGAATACATCTAATGTTCGGTCAACTAGATACGTTAAACTTAACTAAGAAAGACATAAGTATCAAAGAAACACATATAGATTATGTTTTAGAAAAAGTTAAAAATTATGAAAAGTATGTTTTAAGTAAAGTTAACAAGAAAAATATGCAGGCAGCATTAATAGAAGACAAAGACATTTTCAATTTTTATAAGGGGATATAAATATGGAAAAATCTAATTTTGAAAAGTGGCTCAAGGCTCAAAATAATGAAGAATTTCATTTAATTGTCCAAAAAATCTTACATTTAAATAGATTATACAATGACAAGTATAAGAAAAATGTAGATTTCTTTTTAAATCCTGAAACATTTTTGATTACCTTCAAGAATTTTGAATTAATTAATATGATATCAAATGAAATAAACTATGATTTAAGCACAGAAGAAAAATTTAATGAATCAAAAGCTGCTTTAAAAATGGATTTTGAGACTTTGGTAGCAGCACAAATGTATATGAATTTTCTTTTTGAAAGTGACTTAATTGGAAGTTCAGATGAGTTAAGTAAGAACTCACTTAAAGAATATGAAAATATAGACAACCGCGTGACTGGAGGAATTAATAAAATATATTATGGAGCTCCTGGCACAGGAAAATCTTATTTAGTTGATAATTCTTATTCAAATTATGATAGAGTCACATTTCATCCAGAGTATACATATCAAGATTTTGTTGGAAGTATAAGACCTCTACAAACTGATGACGGCTCAATAAAATATGAGTTTGTACCTGGCACTTTCACCGAATTATTAATAAAGGCAATAATTAACCCTCAAAAAAAATTCGGATTAATTATTGAAGAAATCAATAGAGCTAATACCGCAGCAGTTTTTGGGGACTTATTTCAATTACTAGACCGAGATAGTGATGGTAATAGTAATTACAAAATAAAAAACAAAGAAATAAGTGAGTATTTTAAAAAAGTAACTGGTATGAATATAGCAAATATTTTTATTCCTTCTAATTTTGATATTATTGCTACCATGAACAGTTCGGATCAAGGAGTATTTGTAATGGATAGCGCATTTAAAAGAAGATGGGAATTTGAGTATATACCTATTGATTATGATGTGTTAACTTTAAAAAATGTTAAAATAGCAGGTCTAGATTTAGGGTGGATATCATTCATTAAAGCATTAAACGAATTTCTAGCAATAAACGGTGTTGAAGAAGATAAACTGATTGGTCCGTGGTTTATGTCAATCAATAATCTAAACGATAAGAATCAAGTTGCATCTAAACTGTTAATATATCTTTGGGATGATGTATTAAGGTACGAAAGATCTCTATTATTTGCAGAAACTAGTTTTTTTTCTCAAGTGATTTATTTATATAAGAATCAAGGCTTAAACTGTTTTAACAAAGAGTTTCAAAATTTCATCAATGAATATTATCCTGAGGATGTTTAGTTATGCAGTTTAAATATTTTATTGAGGGAGAAACATACGAAAACTTTGATATAGGTAATAATGAAATTGAAAAAAATTTTTTTGGTAGAACAGCAAATGGGAAAGTTATTTTAAAGTTTAGTGGAATCACTTATTCACAGGGACTAACATATATATTTTTTCCCAAAGGTTTCAAATTAAAAAATCACAACAGTGAAGATGAGATAATTTCAAATGCAGCACTACTTTTGAAAACTATAAAAAAATATAAAAACAATATAAATAATTCAGAATTTTATGATGAATGGCTTTCGGATAATGAGAATTTTAACATTATTAAAACAGCTGAATGGTTAATACATGATTTTAAACGAAATGGATTTTTTATCGAAGATAGTAACAAGAGAGAGATAAATGGAAAAGGTAAAATATTGTGGGGGCAAACTATAAAAAAGAAAATTCCATTTGTAAAAAATTCCTCTATTATATACAATGAATTAATTACAGAGAAAAATAATATTAATTTTAATGGTGTCATATCTAAAATTCATAAATCCGTTATGATAGATTGTATAAAAAAGTTCGGGTGGTTATTTGACATAAATATTCCACGGCAAAATATAAATTTATTTTTAAATAGAAATCAGTGTATGGGTATTTTAAAAAGCAAATTACTTGATACGTTTAAAGACCGAGAGAAACGACTTTTAATTAATATTATTAAGTATTTAGAACTTATAGATAATGAAAATGCAATCAGAGGTTATGTGACTCCATATTTTTACTGGATATGGGAAGAAATGTTAAAAAATATATTTAATCACGATGTGAAACTAGAAAAGTATGTTCCTCATCCTTTTTGGGAGATAAACAATAACAAGTATTATACAAAGCAAATACCAGATATATTAACGCGTTATTATGATGATGTAATTATTTTAGATGCGAAATATTATAAAGTTAATTTTAAAAGTAGCAATTACTTGCCAGGTTGGGAAAGTATTGTGAAACAGTTATACTATAAAGATACTTTTGCAAATAACTTAAATGTAATAGGAAATTTTTTTGTGTTACCGTATAGTGATTATGAAAGGAAATATAATTTCATAGGCAAAGTTTCAGTAGATGGTTTGGAAAATAGATACGGATATATATACACTTATACTTATGATGTTGCCACAGCTATGGAATACTATTTGGAACAAAAAAAAGATCAGCAAACAATAGAAGATTTTTTAAATGAATCTAGAAAATCAACTAATCTATAGCTTATGGTAATAAATGAATAGTATTTTAGTATTAGACCTTCGTTTTATGATTTCCTACACTAAAGTTAGAGATAAATAAAAGGGGTGTTGTTGAAATGCATTATTCACCAAAACAAGGCGTGAGAAGTCATGGTTTACCACACGATCCGTTTAAGAGTAGTACGGTGCCAAGACCGATAGGATGGATTTCTACCCAATCAAAGGATGGCGTGGATAATTTGGCGCCATATAGTCAATATCAAAACTTAACATGGGGGGATCCCCTATGGTGATGTTTGCGGCGAATCAATCCGTGTTAGCCGATCATGAACGCAAAGATACGGTAAAGAATTCGGAAGAAACAGGATGGTTTGTTTGGAACATGGCGACGTATGACTTAAGAGAAGCGGTCAATTTATCTTTGAAAGCCTTACCCCCTCAAGAAGATGAATTTGAATTCGCAGGGGTCACAAAGGAAGCGTGTATTGAAGTACCCGGTTATCGTGTTAAAGAGTCGCCGGTGCACTTTGAGTGTGAATACGTACAACGATTCGTATTCCTACAGGGGACCCCGTTTCTACCGTAGACATTGTGATTGGACGCGTGGCTCAAGTGCATATTGATGATAACGTCATTTTAAATAATGGAAAATTAGACATCAAATCCATACGACCTATCGCACGTTTAGGGCATTATGATTACACGGTCGTCGATGAAATATTTGAAATGAAATCTCCAAAAGCCTCAAAAGAAGAATTAGCCGGTTTAGAAGGCCGTAATTTTGATAACCAAACAGATAAATAGGATGAATACGGAGAGTTTAACTTTATAAGCATTTAGTCATACTCTAAAGTGGGCAGGCATATTGAGGGTCTGTACACTCTATTTTTGATTTATAATCATAAATAAAGAAGATGTGAGAGGGGCAATCGATGGTGATTCGACGTAAAAAAGCAGCAGATATTCCAGAAATTGCGAAAGTACATTATTTATCCTATATCGATACATACAAAGGGCTTGTACCAGATGCACATTTAGAAACACAACATGAAGCAGATTATATTGAGAAACATCAACAGTTTAATGCGGATTGTTGGGTCGCTGAACAAGATCATCGGATTGTCGGCGTGGTCATGTACGGCCCAACACATGATGATGATTTACAAGGGGCATATGAAATTTATATGATTTACTTATTACCAGAAGTACAGCGACAAGGCATAGGGTCCGCGCTACTTCAAAAGGCAGAAGCGGAGATTGCTAAAAAAGCCCAACAAGTGGCATTGTGGGTGGTGGATTCTAATTTTGATACGATTCATTTTTATGAACAACACGGATATCAATTTGACGGAGAAGAAGTAGAGGACGAAGGCTTTCGTGAACAACGCATGGTGAAATGTTTAAAGAACTAGCAAAATTTAATTACTTTTCATTGACGAAGTGAGATATGAATAAAATATTTTTACCGTATGAATGGGGGGCAGTGGTGATAGGAAGTATAGCGCTTATCGTGACCTTCCTTAATCTTTTACACCTTATCCATTTGACCCAGTTTGTGAGGATAATACTCCAATCTATTATTTTTTTATCTTTAGGCATTATGACGTTGAGAGAACGTAAAGTTTTAGGGATTTTCGCGATGCTTTGTGGCCTTTTCGTTTTTATCCTTGCGTGGACGAATTAATAGAATTTAACATTTCACCGACCTTTAAAAAGAAGGTCGGTTTTTAACTTTGAGAGGTCATAAAGCATCTATTAAGTTTTATGGTAGTGTCGATAGATGACAATGTTTACGCCTATCGCAAAGAGAACAATCACAGCAATTGTAATGCCTCGTGCAATCCAAGTATCTACTGAAAGCAACTGTAAAATATAAAAAGTAACACGACTTAAAATGAACATACAAACCACAACACTCATTATTTTGAAAAATGTCTTTATGAGAATCACCTTCTTTTCTTTTTGCCTTTGGAAAAATGATAATAGTGTATGTTAAATATCTTTTTCTTTATGATACCGAATATAAAGGAAAATGTAGTTCAGGACAGCGATAAAAAAAGGAAAAGATAACAAGAATCCTTTACCGATGCCTAAATTTGATAAAAATGAAAATAGCGCAAGCATACATAGATAGTTAAGAATCAAGAAAATTAAAACAGGTACACTGAAAAGTTGGTCTCTTCGCATGAAAATCACCTTCTTTCCTAAATAGAAAAGTAAACTAAGATTAAGCCAAATGTTCAAGGGGAGGGCATTTGGTTTTTTAATTGTTATTTTTAAAGGATTATGTTCAATATAGCATAAATTTTAACCTTTTTGGATGGGCATTAGGATATAAAAAGTACGCAAAATAAAAAGAAAAACAGTCCGTTTTGAAATAAATAAATATTCGTAATTTAAGTATAATTATACCTCATTTAATTTGTTAAGTAAATTCTTAACGTTCTTTATGTAGTTAATTAAAGCGTTTTGACAATATTCACATAACAAAAAAGTTATATATATTCATTAAGTTGTCACAACTTTACTGTATGGAATTTGCATTAAAATGAAATATTAGATAACCTATTGCATGTATTAATACGAATCACATCAGAAGATTTTCAGCAAGATGAGCATATGCATTGAATACATAAAGGGGGAGCTTCTATTGCTTCAAAATCGAAAAATGATAGATTGGGTCGTTTTTATCGGGACAGCATTAGCGTTATTGTTGACGGTCATCCCTATGATGGTGTTTCCTGATCAAAGTCGTGCTGTCGTGATGGCGATGAATGAGTTCGTAACGTCGAAACTAGGCGCAATTTATTTAGTCTTGGGCTTAACGATTTTCGGATTCGTGCTTTATATTGCGTTTGGTAAATATGGATCAGTCACGCTTGGACGCGCAAGTGATAAGCCAGAGTTTAGTGACTTTGCGTGGGCGTCTATGCTTTTTTGTGCGGGGATTGGTTCTGATATTTTGTATTGGGGTGTTATCGAGTGGGCGTACTACTATCAAGGTCCACCATTTGATGCGAAACCGATGAGTGAACAGGCATTAGGGTATGCGACGATGTATGGCATGTTCCATTGGGGGCCGATTGCATGGTCGATTTACGTGTTACCTGCCTTACCGATTGGTTATCTCGTCTTCGTGAAAAAACAACCGATATACAAAATCAGTCAGGCGTGTCGTCCCATTTTAAAAGGGCAAACCGACAAATTTTTAGGTAAATTGGTCGACATTTTGTTCATTTTTGGTTTAATGGGCGGAACGGCGACGTCTTTCGCACTGGGTGTGCCGATGATTACAGCCGGTTTAGAAAAACTAATTGGCATCGATGGTAACAGCATGGTCGTCAAAAGTATCGTGCTCTTGTGTATCACGGCTGTCTTTGCCTACAGTTCTTACCAAGGTTTGAAAAAAGGGATTCAACTGTTAAGTGACTTAAATGTTTGGTTGTCTCTCGTATTACTGGCGTTTGTCTTTATTGTAGGTCCGACGATTTTCATTATGGAGTCCACAGTGACTGGTTTTGGAAATATGTTGAAAAACTTTTTCCAAATGGCCACATGGCTCGAACCATTCGGAGGGATTGGTGGTCGTAAAGAAACCAATTTCCCACAAACATGGACGATTTTCTATTGGGCATGGTGGATTGTGTATGCGCCATTTATTGGATTATTCATTGCGCGTATTTCAAAAGGGCGTACATTAAAAGAAGTCATTTTAGGCACTATTGCCTATGGTACATTTGGTTGTGTATTATTCTTCGGTATTTTTGGAAACTATGCGGCATATTTACAAATCTCAGGAAAATTTGATGTAGTGAAATTTTTAAATGCGCATGGGACTGAAGCAACCATTATTGAAGTCATTAGCCAATTGCCGTTCTCGACGGTTGTTGTCGTATTATTTATTATTTCTGCCTTTTTATTCTTAGTAACAACATTTGACTCAGCGTCATATATTGTTGCGGCTGCAACGCAAATGAAATTAAAAGGCGAACCGTTCAAATGGAACCGTTTATTCTGGGCGTTTGCGCTTTGCTTACTTCCATTTTCACTTATGCTTGTGGGAGGAGAAAAAGCACTGGAAATCCTACAAACGGCCTCGATTGTCGCCGGTGTTCCTTTAATCGTCATATTCTCCATTATTATGATCTCTTTCATAATGATTTTGTCGAATGACAGAATTGCGCTACAGTCACGCGCGGAACGCTTTAAGAAAATTGAACGTCGTTCGTTACGCATCGTTCAAGTCTCAGAAAAGAAAGAAGACGACGAGGACGATAACTTATAACTTAATAAAAAAGAGGTGGGTTAAGGACCCGTCTCAAATGAGAAAGCCATCAAAATCTGCCTTTTAGTTCAGTTTTGATGGCTATTTTCATACCCCTTAAACCAAAAAAAGACAAACCTGCTTAAAAAAGTGAGGTTTGTCTAAAGTCTGAAGAGCGGGTGGTTGCCACGTGATGATTTGAAAAACATCAAAATGCACAGTGGCTATTGCGAAGTGCCCGTTTATTATTTTTCTGTTTCCTCAGGATCTGGAATAGGGTAATGTTCAAAAATTTCTCCTGTTTGTATCGCCTGACTGATATTTTCTAGCCAGTGATAATATACACGTGAATGTGCCAAATGTGCTTTGATTTCTTCAGCTTCTTCACGGGTCGCTTCATCAACATCGTCCGCTGCCAAAATGGAATTAATGATGGCTTCAGCTTCTTTCACAGCCGCAAAGTTCACGGTGTATTCACGTTGCCATTTTTTTGTAAAAAAGTTACTGAAGAAGTCGAAAAAGTCTTTTTCGGCTTCAAAGTGTTGTTTACGGCTTCCACGTGTAAAACGTTGTTTAACGACATCGAGCTCTTGTAGTTTTTTAACGCCAGCGCTCATGCTTGGTTTACTCATTTGGAGTTCTTGGCGCATTTCATCTAACGTCATGCTGTCTTTAAAGAGCATAATGCCGTATAAATTTCCGACACTGCGATTAATACCGTACAAATCCATTGTCTCGGCTATGGAATTGATGACGATATCTTTGGCTGTTTCTAATTGTGATTCATAAGATTTAGGTTGTTTCACGACAGCACACCTCCAATTTGCAAATTTTATTTTATCACGTTTTATGAGCATTATAACCATAAAGTTCAATAAATTAGAAACATTTATTATTTTTTTAACGAAAGCAACAGAGGTGAGTCGGAACGTTGACAAGGATTGAGGAGTTTGTTAAAGTTTAATTTGTGAAATTCGTTAAATAAAAACTTAACAAACTTAACGGAGGGTCGTTTGATGGAGATTGTAAAACAATTATCACGCCGTCAATTTATCGATGGTGAGTGGGTTGAGAGCAGTAATAAAGCTACACGTGAAATTATTAATCCTTATAATCAAGAAGTCATTCTCGAAGTGGCTGAAGGGACAACGGAAGATGTTGAACGTGCAATTTTAGCAGCACGTCGCGCATTCGATGAAGGGGTTTATGCGGACGAAACAGGTGACGTGAAAGGCCAAAAGGTACGTGCTATTGCAGATAAAATCAAAGAACACCGCGAAGAACTCGCGCAACTTGAAACGTTAGATACAGGGAAAACGTTAGAAGAATCTCGTGCAGATATGGACGATATTCATAACGTATTTTTATATTTTGCAGGGTTAGCTGATAAAGTGGGCGGAGAAATTGTGAATTCTCCAATCCCAAATACAGACAGCAAGATTGTGAAAGAACCCGTTGGCGTCGTGACACAAATCACGCCTTGGAATTATCCATTACTTCAAGCGTCATGGAAAATTGCGCCAGCACTCGCAACAGGATGTTCTATCGTTATGAAACCAAGTGAAATCACGCCATTAACAACCATTCGCGTGTTTGAATTTATGGAAGAAGTCGGTTTCCCTAAAGGAGTTGTGAATCTTGTCTTAGGTGCAGGTTCTGACATTGGGGACATCATGTCAACACATAAAGATATCGATCTCGTCTCATTTACAGGCGGTATTCAAACAGGGAAACGCATTATGAAACAAGCGGCAGACCATGTGACAAACATTGCACTCGAGCTTGGTGGTAAAAATCCTAATGTGATTTTCGATGACGCGGACTTTGATTTAGCAGTAGACCAAGCACTCAATGGAGGGTTATTCCATGCAGGTCAGGTGTGTTCTGCAGGTTCACGTATCATCGTGCATAATTCAATCAAAGATGATTTTGAAAAAGCATTAATCGACCGTATTAAAAACATTAAAATGGGCAACGGTTTTGATGAAACGACAGAACTTGGACCCCTAATTTCTGCGGCACATCGCGAGAAAGTTGAAGGCTATATGGAAGTTGCGAAAAAAGAAGGCGCGACGATTGCGATTGGCGGTAAACGTCCTGAACGTGAAGATTTACAAGACGGTTTCTTCTTTGAGCCGACGGTCATCACAGATTGTGATACGTCAATGCGTATTGTTCAAGAGGAAGTCTTCGGTCCGGTCGTAACGATTGAAGGATTCGACACAGAAGAAGAAGCGATTCGTCTCGCAAATGATTCTATTTATGGTTTAGCAGGCGGTGTCTTCACGAAAGATATCGGCAAAGCAAACCGTGTGGCGAAAAAGATGCGCATGGGTACTGTGTGGATTAACGATTTCCATCCTTACTTTGCACAAGCGCCATGGGGTGGCTACAAGCAGTCAGGTATTGGACGTGAGCTAGGTCATGAAGGCTTAGAAGAATATTTAGAAACAAAACACATTTTATTAAATACACAACCAGAACCTATCGAGTGGTTTGGTAAAAATAACGATTAATTCAGAGGAGGACATACGTTTATGAGCAAAGCATACGACAAAATGTATGATTACATCATTATCGGAGGCGGAAGTGCAGGTTCCGTTTTAGCGGCACGTTTAAGTGAAGATAAAGACAAAAAAGTTCTCGTATTAGAGGCAGGACGCAGTGACTATCCTTGGGACTTACTCATCCAAATGCCTGCTGCGTTAATGTATCCATCTGGGAACCGTTTGTACGATTGGAAATATGAAACAGCTGAAGAACCTCATATGGGTGGCCGTAAAGTCTTCCATACACGCGGAAAAGTGCTTGGAGGTTCAAGTTCCATCAACGGTATGATTTATCAACGTGGGAACCCATTAGATTACGAAAAATGGGGCAAACCTGAAGGCATGGACACATGGGATTATGCGCATTGTCTTCCTTATTTCAAACGTTTAGAAACAGCATTTGGTGCGGATAAAGATGATCCAATTCGTGGTTTAAATGGACCGGTTAAATTACGTCGTGGCCCAGCGGATAATCCATTGTTTGAATCTTTCTTTAATGCCGCAGTAGATGCAGGTTATCATAAAACAAAAGACGTCAACGGCTACCGTCAAGAAGGTTTCGGACCGTTTGACAGTCAAATTCATAACGGACGTCGTGTGTCAGCGTCACGTGCTTACTTACGTCCTGCGATGAAACGTCCAAATTTAACCGTGAAAACACGTGCGTTTGTTGAAAAGCTTCATTTCGATGGCAACCGTGTCACAGGCGTGACTTTTAAACGTAACGGAAAACTTCATAAAGCACTTGCGCAAGAAGTCATTCTTTCAGGAGGCGCGATTAATACGCCGCAATTACTACAATTATCAGGTATTGGTGATGAGGAACATCTACGTTCTGTAGGCGTAGAGCCCCGTCTTCACTTGCCAGGTGTGGGTGAAAACTTTGAAGACCATTTAGAAGTTTACGTTCAACATAAATGTAAAGAGCCAGTATCAATGCAACCAAGTTTAAATAAATTCAAAATGCCATTTATCGGCTTAGAATGGTTAACACGCCGCACAGGTGCTGCCGCAAGTAACCACTTTGAAGGGGGCGGTTTCGTACGCTCTAACGACAAAGTAGAATATCCAAACTTGATGTTCCATTTCTTACCATTAGCGGTACGTTATGATGGACAAAAAGCACCGACGGCACATGGTTACCAAGTACACGTTGGACCGATGTATTCAAACTCTCGTGGCTATTTAAAAATTAAATCGACAAACCCATATGAAAAACCAGAATTTGTCTTTAACTACTTGTCGACACCAGAAGATAGACAAGAGTGGGTGGAAGCAATTCGCGTCGCACGTAATATCTTAAACCAACCGTCAATGGATAAATATAACGGTGGCGAAATTTCTCCAGGACCTTCTGTACAAACAGATGAAGAAATTTTAGATTGGGTGCGTCGTGATGCAGAAACAGCGTTACACCCGTCATGTAGTGCTAAAATGGGACCAGCCTCAGATCCAATGGCTGTTGTTGACCCATTAACAATGAAAGTTCACGGCATGGAAAACTTACGTGTCGTCGATGCATCTGTTATGCCAACGACAACAAACGGAAATATCCATGCACCTGTCTTAATGCTTGCGGAAAAAGCAGCTGACATTATTAAAGGCGTGAAACCATTAGCACCTGAACATGTGGATTACTATGTCCATGGTAAATCAGATCCAAAAGCAGGCGCAATTGAATAAAATAAGTGGAAAAGACTGAGGCAATTAATGTCTCAGTCTTTTTGGTATGTAGAAGACTAAATATGTATAGACATTTGCACAAAGTTTTAGTGAAGTATTGAAGTAAAGGAAATGTGGAAGAACGTGATATTGCCCATTATTGACGTAAAAGCATTAGGCGCTCATTTCTTAGCGTATAACTCTGTTTTGAATACCCCATTTACTTTTTGGAATATTTATAAACTTTACATCAAGTTTACGCTAAACTCATGTTAAAGGGTTACAGTAATCTTGAAGACTATTTTAAATGAATAGTAACGGAGAACCCGATACATAGAGAGGAGGGGGACAGTGGTGCAATGTATGCATTGTCATAGACCGTTAGACGATGCGGATACCTATTGTCGTTTTTGTGGTGCCCAACAAAAGATGTCTCGCCGTCAAAAACAGCCACAAAGCGCACATAGGAATGTATTCAAACGAATCGCTTTTTGGATGGGCATAGGCATTAGTATTGCAGCGAGTGCTATTCTTTTAGTTATGATGGCACGATGGATGTTCATATCTCCAACACATGCGGATGAAAATAAGACACAAATTCATCAAGTGAATACAAAAATTGATGTATTATCTCAAAACTTTAGTCAAGGTTTTATGAAACGTTCACAAACAGGGGCTTATGATGGGCTTCATGTCGGCATGTCTCGTCAAAGCGCTGAAAAAATGCTCGGTCGTCCAACGACACACACTGAAGTAAGCGGAGAAGATGTGACCGTTTACGGTAATGTGGGGATTCATTACGAGGATGATGCGATTTCGGATTTATTTATTATCCCACATCATGTGTCCAAAGAAGCATTTTTACGTGTGCATGGGGCACCAACGATTCAAAATGGCAATCATTGGTATTACGATTATTATGCGAATAATGAACATACGATTAATGTCACGATTGAAGGTCAACACATCAAAGCGATAGAAAATATTCCACAAATATAATGAACTGAGAACGTAGGTGAAACCATGCAACAAGAGATTGAACACTATATTCAACAAATCGATGAAGGACGACGTGCGGCATTTTTAAAATTGTATCAAACGATTGAGACACACTTGCCAAAAGGGTTTGAAGCGTGTATACAATATGGAATGCCGACATTTGTCGTGCCGTTATCACGTTATCCTAAAGGGTATTTGAAAAAAGGTGAAGCGCTCTCGTTTATTTCCATTGCCGTACAAAAGAATTATATTGCGTTGTATCATATGGGGCTTTATGACGACGACACATTGTTAAAATGGTTTCAAGCACGGTATGCGCAAAAAGTGCCAACGAAGCTCAATATGGGAAAAAGTTGCGTCCGGTTTACGAATACAAAACATATCCCGTATGCATTAATTGGTGAATTATGTACGCGCATTACGGTGGACGATTGGATAGCGTATTATGAGTCACGTGATCAACACTTATGCTAATTGCGGTAAGCATGAGGGTTTGTAGCGTTACTTTAAAGACTGAAATGCATATTTGAATGTATAATAATAGGACTTTTAGCAAGAAATTAAGGCGAAAGCAGGTGATGCTTCGCTTTTTTTTATGTCATAAAGTATTGACTTCTTTGATAGTTTAGGTATAATTATTCAACATACAGTATAAATATTATAAAAACTGTATAATTTCTCATAAGGGGACGTGATGAAGATGGGACGTACACAACTACTTTAAAACAAATTACTGACTTCAAAGGAAAGAGCTTTCTAAAAACAAGCGACTTTACAAAAGATGAACTCGAGACACTCATTGATTTTGCGATGGAACTGAAAGAGAAGAAACAACATCAGTTGCCGCATCCTTATTTGAAAGGGAAAAACATTGCGTTGCTTTTCGAAAAACCTTCCACACGTACAAGAGCCGCTTTTAGTGTGGCGGCAAAAGATTTAGGCGCCAATGTCGATGTTTATGGTGAAGGAGATTTTCATTTAGGTGTGAAAGAATCTATTGCCGATACCGCTAAAGTGTTTGGACGCATGTATGATGGCATTGAATTTAGAGGGTTCAAACAAGCCCACGTCGAAACATTAAGTGTCGCTTCAGGGGTACCCGTATGGAACGGCTTAACCAATGAATGGCATCCGACGCAAATGATTGCTGATTTTATGACGCTTAAGGAACATTTTGGGAAGTTAAAAAATAAAACCCTCACTTATGTAGGCGATGCCTCAAACAATGTCGCGCATGACTTGTTAGTGACAGGTGCAATTTTAGGCGTACATATCCATATTGCTGCACCATTATCGGCACAACCTGACGCCTCCGTACAGGAACTTGCACAACAGCTCGCTAAGCACAGTGGCGCAAACCTATGGATTACAGAAAATATTGAAGATGCGGTAAAACATACCGACGCCATTTACACAGATGTGTGGTTATCGATGGGGACCGACGACGCCGAATGGGAACAGCGTATTGAAGCGTTACTGCCTTATCAAGTGAATGGTGAGTTGTTAAACCTGACCCAAAATCCCAATGCGATCGTGATGCATTGCTTACCGGCATTTCATGACGTCGAAACATTCACAGCACAAAAAATACAAGCGCTTTACGGCCTCGAAGCGATGGAAATCACGGATGACGTTTTTCAAAGTGCACAATCGGTCGTATTTGAACAAGCAGAAAATCGTTTGCACTCCATCAAAGCTATCATCGCCGCCACATTAGGAGACGTTTTTTAAACAATATCATTGTAAATAGAGATAACAAAAACGCTTCAAACTCTAGGTTAAAAGAGTTTGAAGCGTTTTTGATGTTTTGAGGTGAAATAGGTCTTATCTAAAATGAAGTGACCTCACCATTTTTCAATATCGGCACGTTCACCTTTAAAGTTGTTTTTCGTTTGATGGCGTGCAGCCAGTTGCGCTTCGACATCGTCAATAGAAATCCCTTGTTCTTGCCATAAGACGGTCAAGTGATACAATAGGTCGGCGCTTTCTTCTATGAGTTCTGTGCGGTCATCTTTCATCGCGGCTATGACGACTTCAAAGGCTTCTTCACCAAATTTCTTGGTGATTTTTTCTTTGCCCTCGGTCATGAGGTAGTGGGTGTAAGAACCGGAGTCCTGTTCCTTGAGCCGCGTCGCAATGGAATGTTCTAACTGTTTCAGATGAAACGGCACAGGAGTGTCAAAACAACTTTGGGTCCCTTTATGACAGGTCGGGCCTTCAGGATGTACCCATAAAAGCAAGGTGTCTTGATCACAATCTAGATGCATCTCAACGACGCGTTGGACATGACCGGAAGACTCCCCTTTTTGCCATAAACGTTGTTTAGACCGTGAATAGAACCACGCAACGCCGGTCTCATTTGTTTTTTGAAAAGCAGCTTCATTCATATAACCTAACATGAGCACCTGTTGAGTATCAGCATCTTGTAATATGACAGGCAATAAGCCTTTTGAAAAATCAGGATGAAGTGTCATCGGACAGGGATCCCTCCTTTTTGAAGTTCGGTTTTAATGTCACGAATCGTCGTTTCTTTATCATGTAAAATACTTGCTGCGAGTCCAGCTGATACTAGGGTCTTTGTAAAAAGGTCTGTAAAGTGCGTCGCATGACCCCCGCCCCCAGAGGCAATGATAGGAATATTGACGCGACGTGCAATTTCATTTAAATGTTCCAAATCAAAGCCTTGTTTCATTCCATCGAAAGCCATGCTAGTGACGAGGAGTTCACCGGCACCGAGGGCTTCTACTTCTTGGACCCAATCGTAAACACGTTTGTCGGTACGTTGTTTACCGCCATGTGTACAACAAACGAAATCATCGAGTTGCGGGTCATATTGACTATCAATTGCGATACAAATACACTGTTTACCAAATTTGTCACTCGCTTGATGAATGAGGTCAGGGTTTTTTAGGGCAGCGGAGTTGAGGGATACTTTATCTGCCCCGTGGTTTAAGAGCTGAGAGATATCTTCTAATGTAGAAATACCACCGCCTACTGTTAACGGAATAAATAATTGTTCTGCCGTTTGACGAATGACCTCAAGTGTTAAATCATGGCCTTCTTCAGTTTTGGAAATATCTAAAAAGACCAGTTCATCAGCCCCAGCGGCATTGTAATAGAGTGCGAGGTCGACCGGGTCACCAATATCACGTAACCCTTTAAATTGAACCCCCTTAACGACGCGACCTTCTTTAACATCGAGGCAAGGGATAATCCGTTTTTTAATCATGAGAGCCCCTCCCAAAATGCCGGTTGGTGTGCAGCTTTACCGACAATCGCCGCATGAACGCCGAGTTGTTCGAGTTGTTGAAGATCTTGATGATGGCGAATCCCTCCAGAAGCAATGATAGGGACGTCAATGGCATCGACCAACAATTTTGTCACCTCAAAGTTAGGGCCTGCCAACTTGCCATCTTTAGAAATGTCGGTATAAATGAGCCCCCCTATAGGAAAGGTCGCAATTTTTTTGGAGAATGCTATTAAATCAAGTTCCGTGGATTCAAGCCAACCGTTCACTTTAATTTGACGTTCAAATGCATCAACGGAGACATAAAGTTTCCCGGGAAATAAGGTGCTCATTTCTTGGAGCCAACCGATATTTTTTATCGCTTGTGTCCCGACAATGCAGTAATCGACACCCGCTGCAAAGTAGGCACGCAAAGTTGCTTCTGTGCGAATGCCACCGCCGACTTCGACAGGTTTGTCGGTACGTTGCACAAGCGTTTGAATGTACGTCGCTTCAGTGGCGTATTGGTTTTTCGCTCCGATGAGGTCGACGATATGAATGCGATCGACACAAGCAAATTGCGAGTAAAAGTCGAGGCTCTCCTCAGCGGTGCGTTGCATTTTTTCTGACGTCTCGTAGTGTCCTTCCGTTAATCTGACACTTTCACCATCGATAAGGTCGATAGCGGGCCAAAGTTTAATCATGTATCCAACCTCCTTTGAGCGCTTGTTTTAAAATAGCTAATCCTGCGTCTCCACTTTTTTCAGGGTGAAACTGAATACCCATTGTTGTCCCTTGTTGAATAATAGCTGGAATCGCTGTGCCGTAATCCGCATAGGCAACCACAACATCGGTCATTGGCGCCTGATAACTATGAATAAAGTAGACATCGTCTTTTAATGTAGAATCATCACTATACAAGTTATTCCATCCCAGGTGAGGCACCGTGTAGGGCGTTTGGATGGCTTCGATTTTTCCAGGAATGCGTCCAAGCCCACGAACGTCACCTTCTGCACTCCAGTCATACAGTAATTGCATACCAAGACATATCCCAATGATGGATTGAGGGGTCGTTTTTAAAAAGGAGTCGAGTTGTAACCGCTCCATCGTCTTCATCGCATCTTTAAAATGACCCACGCCCGGTAAAATAAGGGTCTCCGCTTGTTCAAGGGTAGTGACGTCTCGTGTTAATACGACGTCATACCCTAAATGTTCGACGGCACGTTTCACGTTCAACACGTTGCCAAGACCGTAATCGACAATAGCAATCATTCAATCACGCCCTTTGAAGAGGGGATACGGGACTCAGCAGAAGGAGTTAACGCTTCTTTTAACGCACGTGCGAATGCTTTAAAGAGTGCTTCGATTTCGTGATGCGTATTGCCTTGATGTAAAAGGTCGAGATGTACAGTTAAACGGGCATTGATGACGAGCGCTCTAAAAAATTCTTCGACGAGTTCAGTATCAAAGGTGCCAACTTTTTCTTTGCTTAATGTCGCATGGAACGAGAGATAGGGACGACCGCTAATATCGACGACCGCGCGTGCTAAAGATTCGTCCATTGGAATATATGCTGTACCGTAACGTTCAAAATAGGGTTCGGCTTTCGTTTTTTGTAAAATGAGTTGGCCTAACACAATGCCAATATCTTCTGTCGTGTGGTGATCATCTACCCACGTATCCCCATCGACATCGATATGAAGCTTTATGCCGCTATGAAAGCTAAAGAGTGTTAACATATGGTCTAAAAATCCTACACCCGTGGCGATGTGCGTCTCACCAGGAGTGTCGATTTCGATGGCGATTTTTGTTTCTTTCGTTTCACGTTCAATTTGATACGTCATAGTGTTCACTCCATTCTTTCACGAGAGATTCAAAGGCCGTCAAATCCTCCTCGGTAATAATAGAATAACGGACACAATCTCCCATCGGTTGTTCGGTCTCGCTATTATAAAATCGCGGTAGGAAGCCACGAGCTTTTACATAGTTTCCTAAATCTAAAGCCGCTCTGCCACGTGTCAGCACAAAATTCGTCTCGCTCGGATAGACCGTCATCCAAGGGGTCGCATACGTGTATAAAATATTTTTAAGACCTTCACTCAAGGTGCGTTGCTGTTGGATGAACGCACTTGTTTCTGTAGGATGCGCAAAGAGGTGACGTCCGACTGCTAACGTGAAGCCACTCATCGGATACGGATGTTCGAGCTGTTTGACAATCTCGATAGTTGACGGTGTGCCAATGAGTACCCCTAAACGCAAACCTGCAATCGCAAACGCTTTAGACAATGTGCGCATACGAAGCAAATAATCGTTTGCTTTCATTTGAAGGGGGTTGGAAAATTCGACATACGCTTCATCGACCACCAAATAGCCTCCATATTCGGTCACCGCCTCAAGAATTTGTGCCACCTCTTTTTCATTAAAACGATGGCCTGTTGGATTGTGTGGATTACTAAAAATAAAGAAACACGGGCGTACTTCATGAATGCGATCAATAATGTCTTCGATGACAAAAGTTAAATCCTCACGCGCATCCACATAAGCGATGGGCCGTTGAACTTGACGGGCATAGTCTTGATACATGAAAAAGTCAGGATGCAAAGTCAGACATGGCCCTTTAGGCATCGTCAACATTAACTTTTGAATAAGGTCATCCGACCCATTCCCAATACAGATTTGATGTTCTGATAAATCACCATAATAGTGCGCATACGCTTGTTTAAACCGTTCGTACGCTTCATCAGGGTATAGATGATAGGCACATTGGTCTAATAGTTCATGTAACGTTGAGCGTGATAACGGTTGAAGCGGGCTTTCATTTTTATCCATATGAATCATGTCTGTCACCTCTGTTTTCGTATAGTTAGTGAATGTTGGTGGTTATAGAGCGCTTCTTCTTGAGCGATACGCATCGCCGCTTTTGCGGTTTGTTGATACGTCTTTTCAAACAGTTGAATGACGGTATGTTTCGTTAAAAAGTCGTTAACGCTTAAACCATGTTGAAAGCGCGCGGTGCCATTTGTAGGAAGCACGTGGCTTGGGCCAGCGATGTAATCTCCAATCGCTTCAGGCGCATAACGTCCGAGAAACAGAGTGCCTACATAAGAGATATAAGGGACATAATGTTCAGGTGAAGCTGTTTGGATAGACGCATGTTCCGGTGCAATCGCGTTCATCACGGCGCAACTTTCTTCAAAGTTAGCAGTATGAATTAAATAATGGTGATGCGCCAAACTTTCTTGAATGATGGCACTGCGCTCAGTTTGCGAAGCGATGGATTGAATGTTCTGCGCGAGCCGCTTTAAAAGTTCCTCATCTTCTGAAATGACAAATGTGCGTGCCATTTCATCATGTTCAGCTTGGGCCAATACATCATAAGTGACGTCCTTTAAACGACATGTTTCATCGATGATAAGGGCGATTTCGCTCGGACCGGCAATTTGATCAATGCCCACGTCACCGTAGACATATTTTTTAGCATAAGCGACATATTGATTGCCGGGACCGACAATTTTATCGACTTTTGGAATCGTTTCAGTCCCGTAAGCGAGAGCAGCAATGCTTTGGGCACCCCCAACTTGAAACACTTGGGTCACGCCAGCGATATAACAGGCGGCTAGCACACTTTTGGCAATGCCTTCTTTTTGAGGAGGCGTCACGACAATAATGTCATTGACCCCCGCCACTTTCGCAAGCGTTGCAGTCATTAAGACGGTAGAAGGATAGCTCGCTTTACCGCCAGGTACATAAATACCGACACGATTTAATGGACGATAAACTTCGTAAATTTCAGACGTTGCATCGCCATCCTGATAACGAATACTTGTTTGATAACGTGTGATGCGTTCGTGACTGAGTTCTAGTGCTTTGCGCAAATCTGCATCTAATGTCTCGTAAGCGTGTTGGAGATCAGTGTTTGGCACGTGCCAATGCGTCGGGACGATGCCATCAAATTGCGCGGTATAATCTTGTAGCGCAACATCCCCCTCACATTTCACACGTTCACATATCGTCGCCACAGCGTCATGGATGTGGGCATTAAATGAAGTTGTCGTTTTCAGTTGTTGTAAAAATGATTGTCCATTACGTATCAATGAGTGACACCCCCAACATTTGAATAAATGTATCGATTTCTTGTGAAGCCGTAAAAAAACTTTGGCGATTGGTGATGAGTTGTGCTTGAACATCTGAAATATGTTCTTTTTCAACAAGGCCATTAGATTTTAATGTATGACCGGTTTGGACAATATCGACAATGCCATCGACCATACCGATGACACAAGCCAATTCGATGGAGCCAGAAAGTTCAATCATTGCCACATCACGTCCCGTTTGTTTAAAATAGTCCGACGCCGCTTTAGGATAAGACGTAGCAATCTTTTGGTAAGTGGTTGTCTCTTCAAACGCTGCAACGGCTAAATGACAGTGGCCAAAAGGGAGGGCCAACAGTTGATTCACATCATAGGAGGCTTCATTTAAAATGTCGCTCCCTGTAATACCAATATCGGCATTGCCTTGTTCGACATATTTGGGTACGTCTGGGCCTTTGACAAATAAGAACCGATAGTGGTCAGTGGTTAATTGGAGCGCACGCCCACGATTGGAAAGTTGGGAGGCAAGTGTCGTATTGTCATGATTTTCGAGATATTCAATGAAACTTTTAAGTAAACGTCCTTTGGCTAATGCAACGGTAATCATTCTGTGGCCTCCTTTGTATTTAATGTTAATCCCAGTCCGAATCCTTCAAGTGTGCCCTTATAGTCGCCACCTGAAAGGACTTTTCCACTCGACAAATATATTTTAATAAACGTCCCTTTATAATAAGAACGTGGGGGTTGTGGAGTAATATCTAAATGGATATGCGCCACTCCTTGTTGATGGAGAAACGTTTCCCAGCGTGATAAACTCTGTAAAATTTTATGATCTTGCGGAAATAAAGTGTGTAGTTGTGCCAATTGCGCATCTGTAGGCGTACTTAACAGCTGAATAAGTGGATGCGAGACGCCTAATTGTGCTTTTAAGGCTGAAATATTACGTTGGCCTAGTAACTCCAACAGCGCTGGATCCTTTGCTTGTGTGCCTAAAAGCAGTTCTATCAATTCGAAATGACCGATGACGGCAAAATCGAGTGACTCTTGTAGGGTCGTTTCGATATAGGATTTGAAAAATTGGTAGGCATGTTGCACCGTTTGAATCGTGGGGTCATAACATTCTAAGCCGAGTTGGAGTGCTACATTTTGATGTCGGGCGATGGGACCACTATAAGCAAGCATAGAATGTTCGCGTTGATAAATAGAGTAATAGCGCATCAGTTGATCCGTAAAATCATTACGTAATGCGTATACATGATTGTCGCTTTGCCACATTGAACGCTCAGTCATTTGTTTGAGGTCATCGGGAGATAACTGTGTCCATGTGAGTGTTTCAATGAAATCTGTCTCAATAAGGGCAAAACCTTGTTGCTGTGCTTGTTGTAAAAACTCAAGTTCTTGTTGTTTACGTAAAATTGTGGGATTTTCCATAGTCATCGCCTCGCTTTTATTCTCTACCAAGTTAAAGTGTTTTTCGAAAGATGTATCCATACTAGCACGTCATTCATTTAAATTCAATGATTTTTCTGAAAAATAAAAATAATTAGAGATTTAAAGCGCATAAAGAGGAGATTTATGGAAGCGTAGTGGGATTCCTAGAGTATAATTAATCGTTTTTTGGTTGTTCGCATTGTATAATGAGAAACGAATAGGAAAGATAAAGGAGCATTCACAATGAATTTTGAAAAATATATTGATCACACATTATTAAAACCTGAATCGACACGCGACCAAATCGATCGCATTATCGAAGAAGCGAAAACGTATCATTTTAAATCCATTTGTATTAACCCAACACACGTGGCTTATGCCCACGACAAATTAGCGGACTCAGACGTTCTTGTTTGTACCGTGATTGGTTTCCCACTCGGCGCATCGACGAAAGAAGTCAAAGCGTTCGAAACGAAAAACGCCATTGAGAATGGGGCTGATGAAATCGACATGGTCATTAACATTGGTGCCTTGAAAGACGGTCGTTACGACGACGTTCAAGCTGATATCGCAGCGGTTGTGGAAGCGGCCCAAGGGAAAACAGTCAAAGTGATTATCGAAACAGTCTTATTAACAGACGAAGAAAAAGTGAAAGCGTGTCAATTAGCCCAAGCGGCGAACGCGACTTTCGTGAAAACCTCCACAGGCTTTGCCGGAGGCGGCGCGACTGTAGAAGACGTCAAATTAATGAAAGAAACCGTTGGCGACACGATGGAAGTGAAAGCGTCAGGCGGCGTGCGCAATTTAGACGACTTTAAAGCGATGGTTGACGCAGGTGCGACACGTATTGGCGCAAGTGCCGGTGTTCAAATTATGCAAGGGTTAGAGGCGGATTCAGATTACTAATTTTAGCTTGAGACAGAACAAGAGGAGGGGTTACAATGGCAACATTTAACCGTGTACATTTAATCGTCATGGACTCAGTCGGTATCGGAGAAGCGCCCGATGCTGCTAAATTTGGCGATGAAGGATCTCACACATTACGTCATACGTTACAAGGCTTTGATCAAGCGTTACCGAACTTACAAAAACTAGGCCTAGGCAATATTGATGACTTACCGGTCATCGACCGTGTCGACCATCCACAAGCGTACTATCACAAATTGAGTGAGGCCTCTGTCGGTAAAGATACGATGACGGGGCATTGGGAAATAATGGGTCTCAATATTATGCAGCCGTTTAAAGTGTATCCGAACGGTTTCCCAGAGGAACTCATTCAAGAAATCGAAAAGATGACGGGACGTAAAGTCGTGGCGAACCGTCCAGCATCAGGCACACAAATCATCGATGAGTGGGGCGAGCACCAAATGAAAACAGGGGACTTGATTGTTTATACGTCTGCCGACCCTGTGCTTCAAATCGCCGCACACGAAGACATCATTCCGTTAGAAGAACTCTACGATATTTGTGAAAAAGTGCGGGAACTCACGAAAGATCCCAAATATTTAATCGGACGGATTATCGCACGTCCTTATGTTGGTGAGCCTGGCAACTTTACCCGCACAAGCAACCGTCATGACTATGCGTTAAAACCGTTCGGTCAAACGGTCATGAACGCCTTAAAAGACGACGGCTACGATGTCATTGCGATTGGTAAAATCAACGACATTTATGACGGAGAAGGGGTCACAGAAGCCATTCGTACGAAAAGCAATATGGACGGTATGGATCAGTTGAACCACGTTGTTCAAAAAGATTTCAACGGGTTAAGCTTCTTAAACTTAGTTGACTTTGATGCCCTATATGGTCACCGTCGAGACAAACCGGGCTATGCCCAAGCCATCAAAGATTTTGATGAACGCTTGCCAGAGCTATTAGGAAACTTGCGAGAAGACGATTTACTCATCATTACGGCTGACCACGGCAACGACCCAACGGCAGAAGGTACAGACCATACACGCGAATATATTCCAGTGTTATGGTATAGCCCGAAATTCCAAGAAGGGGGCGAACTGAAAGGCGATACGACTTTCAGTTCTATTGGGGCAACCATCGCAGACAACTTCGGCGTGAAAGCACCAGAATTTGGCCACAGTTATTTAAGTGAATTAAAATAAAAGTCTATAACCAAATCGGACGAGTGAAAGGAATCCTACTTTTCACCCGTCCGATTTTTTATAAATAAAAAAGCGCAAACATCTCGAATATTAAAAGTGACCAAACAAATAATAAAGGAGAGATGATGCGCCTATAAAATATTATATAATAAATACACTAAATAATAAAATTTTTCGTATTAAGAGAGAATGAGGGACTAAAATATAAACAATATTATTTATGTCCTAGTTTCTCCTGTTTGACTATTTTTTAACACAACTAGCAATACAATGTCGTTTTATTCAATCATGAGTTATGATTTTACGACTTCTTGACCGCGTTTATTCCATGTGAAAATGAAACTGATCATCGCAAGAATACTGATGACTGTTAATAAAATAAAGCCAGCATTCCATCCGAATGCATCAACGACCAGTCCCATAATAATGTTCGCCATCACCGCACCGCCAAGGTAACCGAATAAACCTGTTAACCCAGCTGCAGTTCCAGCCGCTTTTTTCGGAACATAGTCTAACGCTTGAAGCCCAATTAACATCACAGGACCGTAGATTAAGAAACCAATCGCGATTAATGCTAAGTTGTCAACGAGAGGGTTGCCTGCAGGGTTTAACCAATACACTATGACCGCAATCGTCACACCTAACATAAAGATAAAGCCCGCTGGACCACGGCGACCTTTAAAGACTTTATCGGATAAATAACCACATAAAAGTGTGCCTGGGATACCTGCCCATTCATAAAGGAAATAGGCCCAACCTGAAGCTTTTAAATCAAAGCCTTTAGCCTCATTTAAAAATGTAGGCGCCCAGTCTAACACACCGTAGCGCACGAAATAAACAAAAATGTTCGCTACCGCAATCATCCATACCCATTTATTATTCAATACATATTTGAATAAAATTTCTTTCGTCGTCAATTCGACTTCGAGTGTTTCATGAGAATGACTTGGGTAATCGTTACGATGTTGTTCAATAGGAGGCAGACCCATCGATTGGGGCGTGTCTCGTACGAGTAAATAGGAAATGAGCGCAATGATTAAGGCAATGAGCGCAGGATAAATAAATGCACCTTCATAGCCTTTTAAATAACCGAAAGAGACAGTACCTGTTAAAGCAATCCCCATCAACGCAATCGGTGCCATTAAGCCCCCACCGACATTGTGGGCAACGTTCCAAATGGCTGTTTTACTTCCACGTTCACTCACGCTGAACCAATGAACGAGGACACGACCTGAAGGCGGCCATCCCATACCTTGGAACCAACCGTTTAAAAAGAGCATCACGAACATAATGAAAACACTCGACGTCAACGCAGGGATGAAGCCCATCATTAAGTTGACGAGGGCAGTGAGCACCAACCCGAGTGTTAAAAAGGTGCGTGCGTTACTTCTGTCACTGACGGTTCCCATAATAAATTTACTAAAGCCGTAAGCGATTGAAATGGCTGACAATGCAAAACCTAGTTCTGCTTTACTGAAGCCTTCTTCAATCAAATCAGGCATGACGAGTGAAAAGTTTTTTCGTAATAAGTAATAACCTGCATAACCAAGAAATATCCCTAAGAAAACTTGAAATCTCAGCTTCTTGTATGTATCGTCCACCTGCTCAGAGGGAAGGGGCTGAATATGTTTGGCAGGTTTTAAAAAGTTTGCCATAGTTTAACCTCCTGATGTCAAAAATAATATGGATAGCAAATAAACTGTAAGCGTTTACGCGTACTTTAATCATAGTGAGTGACAATATTAATGTCAATAAACTTTTTTATAATAATTATTTATTTTTACTCGTTTTTATTAGTGGACTTTTACATTGGGGAGGAAAAACTATGAATATGTATTAAATTTGATGAGCATTCAAATTGAAAAGTGAGAAAAATAAGAAAGACAGGCATGAAGATGTTATTCATGATGATATGTGAGGGCTTTATTTTTTATTCGAATAATAAACAAAGAGCATCGACGAAGTAAAAATCATTTCACCTCATCGATGCTCTTTTTTGGCTCTGAATTTGGTCTCAACTACGATTTTGGAATGTAGTCATGTGTTTCTAAATAGTTGAGTATTTGTAACACGGCCTCTTCAATCGATGTTTCTTCAGTATCAATGACGATTTCAGGCTGTTCGGGTGCTTCATAAGGGGCACTTATTCCTGTAAATTCAGGAATTTCACCTGTTCTTGCTTTTTGATATAGCCCTTTTGGATCGCGTTTTTCGCAAGCTTCCACGGAGGCTTTTGTATAAATTTCGATAAATTCTCCGTCTTCTACAATTTCTCGTGCGCGATCACGGTCCGCTTTGTATGGAGAGATAAAGGCTGTGAGTGTGATTAAGCCTGCATCGACCATTAATTTGCTGACTTCCGCAATGCGACGAATATTTTCTTGGCGGTCTTCTGGACTGAATCCTAGGTTGTTGTTTAAGCCGTGACGGACATTATCTCCGTCAAGACGATAGATGTTTAAGCCTCGTTCAAATAGCGCTTTTTCTAATGCGACAGAAATTGTCGATTTCCCTGAACCAGAGAGACCTGTAAACCATAAAATGGCACTTTTATGGTTATGACGTGCTTGGCGTTCAGCTTTTGTGACTTCTGAATCATGCCAAGTAATGTTTTGTGACTCAGACATATGAAACAGCTCCTCTTATTTGGATTCTCTTAAGCCTCTGATGAGTACTTCAGCGACTTCTGGACGTGAAAATTCTTTCGGTAAAGGTTCGCCGTTACGTAATTTTTCACGGACTTTCGTTCCACTAAGGTGGAGATGGTGTGAACTGTCGTGTGGACAAGTTTTGGCTGTTGCCATATTGCCACAAGTTTGACAATAAAATGCATGTTCAAATTTTAAAATTTGAATGCCCAATTCATCTTCAAATTGAGAGATGAATTCTTGCGCTTCATAAGTGCCGTAATAATCGCCCACCCCTGCATGGTCACGGCCGACAATAAAGTGTGTACAACCATAGTTTTTACGTACAGTCGCATGGAACACAGCTTCACGAGGGCCTGCATAACGCATCGCGGCAGGGTAAATTACGAGACGTGCACGGTCTTCTGGATAGTAATTTTTTAAAATAACTTGATAGCTTTCCATACGGACATCTGCTGGAATGTCGTCTGATTTTGTTTCACCAACAAGAGGATTCAACAACAAGCCATCGACAATTTCAAGCGCTGATTTTTGAATGTATTCGTGCGCGCGATGGACAGGGTTACGTGTTTGGAAGCCGACTACAGTGCTCCAACCTAACTCTTGGAAGAGTTGACGTGTTTCAGATGGATCGTAATGAAAATCAGTAAATTCATCATGTTTTGGGCGATGGATTAAATGAATCGGTCCCGCTAAGTAAACGTCGCCTTTTTCATAAACTTTTTTAACACCTGGATGTGCGTTTTCTGTTGTGCCATAAACGAGGCGAGCTTCTTTTTCTTTATCGTACGTATATTTTTCTGTCAGTTCTAAAATGCCGTACAACACGTTGTCTTCACCATAAAGCGCAATGTTTTGACCGATGTCTAACGCATCAGCTTCTGTTTGTGTGACAGGCAATGTAATGGGAATACTCCAAACTAAGCCATTATCTAGATGGACATTTTCAATGACGTTAAGATAATCTTTTTCACCCATAAATCCTGTCAGTGGGCTAAATCCACCGATACCAATCAATTCAAGATCGGATAAACTCCAAGGATTTAAAGTAACTTTAGGGAGTGATTCTGCCGTTTCTAACCAATGTTGGCGTTGTTGTTCTGAAACTTCACGGTTAATCAGTGTTCCGCCGTGCGGTTCAATTGTTTGAATGCTTGTTTGATTTGACAATGAAAGTCCCTCCATTAATTGAGATGGCTGTGACTTTGTTTTGAAAAGGCCATCTTTTTATTTTTTTGAATCATCCAGATGATAAGGATGATGAAGATAATAATAATCGCTAAACGACACAAGATAACGACATTTGAATTAAGGTGGAAATAGCCTAATAATGCATTGCTGTTGGTAAAAATAATTAGGCCGCTGACGCAAATGGCCAAAATGTTGACAGGTAAGATTTTAACAAGATAGGCCGCAATAGGCGCTGCGAGTACGCCTCCTAAAGCAAGAGCAATCACTGTTCCCCAGTTAATATTGCCGAACCCTAAAAAGATGATGAAACTGATGGATGCGGACAATGTAACGAAAAATTCACTGGCAGAAACGGTTCCGATGACGTAACGGGGTTCTAATTTTTTACTTGATAAGAGTATCGGTGTATTGACCGGTCCCCAACCACCACCGCCCATGGCGTCTAATAAACCGGCGATGAAACCTTGGGGAATCGTAAAGCGGCGCTTCAGACGTTGATGGCCACTAGAATGTTCTGGATGGTTACGCTTAAATAAAAATTGATACAAAATGTAAATCCCCATTGAGAGTAAAAATAGGGCGATGTATGGACGAATCACTTCGCCATGAATATTTGACAAAAGTGCGGCCCCAATAAAGGCAGCGACGGCACCCGGCAACGCTAAACGCCACATGGTTGGTTTATGCACATTATCAAATTTCAAATGAGATGTACCTGAGACGAACGTTGTTGCGATTTGAGAAAAGTGTACCGTTGCCGAAACAATCGCAGGGGTAATCCCAAACGTCAATAATATAGATGATGACGAAGCACCGAACCCCATGCCGAGTGAGCCATCAACGAGTTGAGCGACAAAGCCTGCGAGCGCAAAAATCAGTATTTTCTGCATCGATTTGACCTCCCTTTTGTCAAAATGGATTCCTTACTTATAACGGTTGGCGTATTGCGGTAAGAGAGGCTTCTTGGAACCAACTGAGTTCCTCTCTTAAACGCACAACTTCACCCACGATAATCATTGCGGGGTTTTTAATATGTGCCGCGCGTTCGACAATCGTCGATAACGTCCCAACTTCTGTTTGTTGTTGTTCTGTTGTCCCAAGATGAACGAGCGCGACAGGGGTGTCGGCGGATTTGCCATGTCTTAACAACAAAGCACAAATATCCGGAAGTTTTTTAACGCCCATATAAATGCACAAAGTTTCAGGACCTTGCGCCAAATGTGCCCAATACGCCTCTTTATTCACGCCTTCTTGTGTGATCGCCGTGACGAATGCGACTGAAGAACTGTAATCACGATGCGTGACAGGAATGCCGGCATAGGCTGGTGCGGCGATACCGGATGTGATGCCCGGCACAATCTCAAAGGGAATGTGATGGGCATTTAAAATTTGTGCCTCTTCACCGCCCCGTCCGAAAACGAAAGGGTCTCCGCCTTTGAGTCGGGTCACCGTGTAGCCTTTTTGTGCTAAAGTCACCATGAGTTGATTCGTCTCTTCTTGAGGCATGGCGTGACGATAAGGGTCTTTGCCACAATAGAAGAGTTTCGCTTTGGGTGACGCATAGGCTAATAATTGTTCATTAACGAGACGGTCGTATAAAATGACGTCTGCGTTTTCGATGGCTTTTAAGCCTTTTACCGTAATTAATTCGGGATCTCCCGGGCCTGCGCCTACAATGTTTACCTTTCCAGTCATATCCTCACGCCTTTCAAAGTGTCATCATGCTCTTAAGCTTTTACATTTTTATGAAAATCTTGGCCGTCATGTGTTTTTTCAATGATGCCAGTGCGAATGACGAAATCACCAAAATGTTCGTTTTCTTGTTTTTCTTTACCGTATTGAAGTAAAATCGGACGCAAACTGTCTAAAATTTCAGTTTCACCGACATTTTCTTTATAGAGTTTGCTCAAGCGGTCGCCTTTAAAGCCGCCACCGAGATAGAGGTTATATTTACCAGGGCCTTTACCGATAAAGCCGATTTCTGCAAGGGTCGGGCGCGCACAACCGTTTGGACAACCCGTCATACGAATCGTAATTTCTTCTTCGCGAAGACCTGCTTCATCTAAAATATCCTCGATTTTAGAAAGCAGTGAAGGCAAGTAACGTTCAGATTCAGCCATCGCGAGTCCGCATGTTGGAAATGCGACACAAGCCATAGAGTTACGACGAAGTCCTGTGTCACGTTGACCGTCAGAAATATCGAATTCTTCGATGATAGCTTCAATGGCAGGTTTATTTTCAGGTGTAATATTCGCAATCACTAAGTTTTGGTTCGGTGACAAAATAAATTCACCGGTATGCACATTCGCTATTTTTCTGAGTGCAGTTTTCAGTTTATAATCTTCTGTATCTTTGACACGGCCATTTTGGATGAACAGCGTATAATGCCAATGCCCGTTTCCTTCTGTCCAACCGTAACGGTCACCGTTATGATCAAAGTGGAAATCACGTGCCGTTTCAATGTCATAGCCTAAACGTGAAGTGAGTTCTTCGACAATTTTTTCGACGCCAAGTCGGTCGACTGTATATTTAAAACGGGCTTGTTTTCGGTCTTGACGGTCACCGTAATCGCGTTGAATCGTCATGATTTTTTCACAGACATCCACAATATTTTCTTTGGCGACATAGCCAATCACTTTACCGATTTGCGGATATGTCCGCGTATCGCCATGGGTCATCCCCATACCGCCACCGATAACAAGGTTAAATCCTGTTAATTCATCTTCTTCGACAATGCCGATGAGACCAATGTCTTGGGAATAGACATCGATGTCATTGGAAGGGGGAACAGCTATACCGATTTTAAATTTACGTGGTAAATAGCGTTTGCCATAAATCGGTTCTACTTCTTCTTGGGTATCAACGACTTTTTCACCGTCTAGCCAAATTTCATGATAAGCGCCTGTTCGTGGGAGCAAGTGATTACTAATTGCTGTCGCATAGTCATTGATTTCTTTTTGGACTTGCGATTGGTAAGGGTTCGGGTTACACATCACGTTACGGTTCACATCGCCACACGCCGCAATAGAATCAAGCACTGCTTTGTTAATGCTTTGCATTGAATGTTTTAAGTTGCGTTTTAAAATGCCGTGAAATTGAAAAGCTTGTCGTGTTGTTAATTTCAACGTGCCATTGGCATATTGGTCAGCAATATCATCCATCGCAAGCCATTGTTCCGCCGTCGCTTTACCCCCGGGCACACGCACACGAATCATAAAACTGTATGCCGGTTCTAATTTTTGTTTACGGCGTTCATCGCGTAAATCTCTGTCATCTTGCATGTAGCTTCCGTGGAATTTGAGTAATTTCGTATCATCTTTAGCAATCGCCCCAGTTAACGGATCTTGCAGTCCTTCGGCAATCGTGCCACGAAGATATTGACTACGGTATTTAATGAATTCCATTTCGTCTAACTTTTCATCGAGTTCTTGCGCGATTTGCGCATGATCTTTAGCCATTGTCTTCATCCTTTCTATTGATGATTAATAAACGTCGCGTTGGTAACGTTTATCTTTTTTCATTTGTTTTAAAATGTCTTCAGCGTCTTCGGTTGAAATGTGACGTGTATCGGAAATGACTTTGACGATCGCTTGATGTACGTCACTTGCCATATGTTTTTCATCTCCGCAAATATAAATAGAGGCACCGTCTTCTAACCATTGATTGAACGTTTCAGCATTTTCTTGAATGCGATGTTGCACATACACTTTTTCATCCGTATCACGTGAGAAGGCAACATCCATTTTTTCTAAATAGCCGTCTTTCAACCAAGATTGCCATTCTGTTTGATATAAGAAGTCCGTCGTAAAATGTTGTTCTCCGAAAAAGAGCCATGTGTGACCTTTCCAGTCGCGTTCTTCACGGTCTTGTAAATGCGCTCTAAAAGGAGCTACCCCCGTACCAGGACCAATCATAATGACTTTCTGTTCAGGGTCTGTCGGGAATTTAAGGTTCGGGTTATGTTTTAAATACACAGGGACCGTATCACCCGGTTGCAATCTTTCAGCGAAGTGAATCGAACATACGCCGTGACGTTCGCGGCCATGAGCCTCATAACGTACCGCACCGACAGTTAAGTGCACTTCGTCAGGTTCAAGTTCGTAACTGCTTGAAATAGAATATTCACGTGGTGGCAATTTGCGTAACACTTTATATAAATCTTCAGGTGCTAAATCTGTTGTCACATAGTCATTAAGCAAGTCGATAAAATCTCGGCCTTCGATATAGGCTTTTGTTTCCGCTTTATCATCTGCGAGTGATGATAAGTCATCGTTACCAAAATGTGCGGACGCATTTTGAATGAGGGGAACGGTCAATTTAGAAATTTCGAAATGGTGTGTTAAAGCTTCTTCAAGTGGAAGCGTGTCACCTTCTTCATTAATTTGCGTCGGTGTATCTCCTTTCCATCCGAGTGCTTCAATGAGTTGTGTCACCAACTGAGGTGCATTTTGTGGAAGAACCACTAAGCAATCCCCAGCTTCATAGCTTTCATTCATATCTTCAATAGAGAGCTCAATGTGGCGTGTTTCTTTGTTTGAGCCTCGGCCATTCAGTGAGATGTTTTCTAACACCTCAGCTTGATAAGGGTTTACTTTAGAATGTTTGGTTTCGCTTTCTCTTTGAACAGTTTCACTCACGAGTTCTTGCGAAGACGCTGTGCTACTTGTTTGGTTGTCTAACGCGTTAATCACATTCGCAATCCATTTTTCAGCATCTTCTTCGTAATCGACATCACAATCGACACGGTCGTATAAACGTGTGGCGCCGAGTTCGCTTAACTTGGCGTCAAAGTCTTTACCTGTTTGACAAAAATATTCATACGTGACATCCCCTAAGGCAAGGACGCTATAGCGTAAACCGTCAAGTTTAGGGGCTTTGCGACTATGTAAAAATTCATGAAGTTCTAAGGCATTATCAGGGGGATCTCCTTCCCCTTGGGTAGAAGTCACGATGAGCACATCTTCTAACTTTTTGAGTTCTTTCGGTTTGATTTCATCCATCGCTTTTTTCGTAATATCAAAGTTGAGTGATTTCAAACGTTCTTCAAATAAATCAGCAAGGCTTTGTGCGTTACCTGTTTCAGAACCGTAAAGCAGTGTTAACGTTCTGTTTTCTTGTGGTGATGATGCTTGATTGGCTTCTGTGACGTGAGACGTTTCAGACACGTGCGAAGTTTCAGGACTGTTGACGACTGCAGCTTGAGAGGCGTCAACAGGACTTCTTTCGGCACTTGAGTAAGTTAAGTAGCCACTCAACCAAATCTTTTGATCTGTCGTTAAAGTTGCTAATACAGAATTCAGTTGAGCGACTTGTTCATCTGTAAAAGGGCTGTTCGTTACTTTTAAATACAATGGTTTCACCTCAATTAGTACATAGTTAGAATATATTTATAATCCTATCGGTTTAATAAGAATTATAAGCAAAAAAATTTATGGTTGTGTCGTATGCAAGCCACACTCTGTTTTCATAGAGCCTTGCCAACGTCCGGCACGTGAGTCTTGTCCTTCAAAAACGGGAGAGGTACATGGAATGCACCCGATGCTCGGATAATTTTGGTCATGTAGTGCATTATAGGGAAGGTCATGAGATTTAATGTAGTCCCAGACTTCATCTTCAGTCCAATAAATAAGCGGACAAACTTTGATGGATTTAAAGCGTTCATCTTTATTAATGAAGTTTGTATGTGCACGGCTTTCGGATTGCGCACGGCGTAGTCCAGATATCCATGCTGTTGCGCCATTTAAAACTTCTTCTAAGGGTTTGATTTTACGAATATAGCAACATTGGTTAGGGTCATGACGCCATAATGCAGGCTGATATTGATCGGCTTGTTCTTTCAATGTGAGATCAGGCTTTTTCATTTCAATGCGCAATTTGGGATAACGTGATTTCACGCGGTCGATGAGGTCGTAGGTTTCTTGGAAGTGTAAATCCGTATCTAAAAAAACGAGTTGTGCATCGGGTTTGACTTGTGAAATAAAATCAACCAAGACCATACTTTCTGCCCCAAAGCTACAAGAATAAACGAGATCGTCTTGATATGTGTCATACGCCCATTTGAGTAAAGGGAGCGCGCCTTTCGTTAGATCGTCGCCAAGTTCATCGATAAAAGGATCGGATTGAAAAGTATCATATGTGATTTGATTTGGCATCGCGAACCGTCAACCTCCTTTAGTTAAAACCTATTTATATAGTCGGAATAATATGTAATACATTTTACGAGGTTTTTGTGTAAAGTCAACCAGTTTCGTCGGATTTATTGATAAAAATTCTGAAAATTAAAATGAAAGGAGGCCCTATGAGGGATTTTCGAGAATTAGTTTGAATTAAAACTATTCAAAAGACAGACGAAAGGGTGCTTGTGCGATTCGACTCAGTGACGCGTGGGTGATTGTTTTTCTAATATAGTAATGGATTTGGCGTGAGTTGCTGAAATGTTATAGGTTATAATGAAACTGGTAATTCAACAATACGAAGACACTTTCGTCTTCTTTAGAGGTGATCTAAATGAAAAAACTGATTCAAGAGAAAACACATTTTTTACAAGACATGCTCGACGGTTTAAAAATCACCCATCCCGAATTGGAGATCATTGCGGATACCGTTGTGGTACGTCAATCTAAAAAACAATCGGGAGTTGCGCTTGTTTCTGGTGGAGGAAGCGGCCATGAACCTGCACATGCGGGCTTTGTCGCAGAAGGGATGCTAGATGCAGCGGTTTGTGGAGAAGTATTTACATCGCCCACGCCAGATAAAGTATTAGAAGCGATTAAGGCAGTAGATAATGGTGACGGCGTATTACTCATCATTAAAAACTACGCCGGTGACGTAATGAATTTTGAAATGGCCCAAGAAATGGCTGAAATGGAAGGGATTCAAGTTGAAAAAGTCATTGTGAAAGATGACATTGCGATAGAAAATGTGGAACAACGTCGTGGTGTTGCAGGCACGATTTGGGTGCATAAATATGCTGGCTATTTAGCAGACAATGGCACAAGCTTAAAAGAGATTAAAGAAAAAGTAGAGGCCTTTTTAACAGGCGTTCGTTCCATAGGCATGGCAATAACGCCTCCAGCTGTGCCAACGACGGGACAATATGGTTTTGACATTGAAGATACTGAAATGGAAATTGGGATCGGCATTCACGGTGAAAAAGGGATTGAACGTACAGCTGTCGAACCGATTCAGTCTATTGCGACACGTCTCATTAATCAACTAGAAACTGAAGTTGATGCCACTGAACTGATAGTGATGATTAACGGTATGGGAGGCACACCTTTATCTGAGCTCAATATCGTCACAAAATACGTGGCAGCAGTGCTTGAAGACAAAGGTAAAACAGTGAAACGCTGGTTCATCGGTGATTACATGACGTCTTTAGATATGCAAGGATTTTCGCTCACATTTGCACCATATGACAAAGCGATTGTGGAAGCATTGAATGCACCGACAACGAGCCATTATTTTAACAATTAAGGAGGACATCAAGATGGATGCACAAACTTTAAAAACACGTTTATTAGACTTAGCGGCAACATTTGCGCAAGAAGAAGACCATTTGACTGCACTCGATCGTGCGATTGGAGATGGTGACCATGGTGTGAATATGTTGCGCGGTTTTGATGCATTAAAAGATAAAATCGATGATCAATCGGTAGAAAGTATTTTAAAATCGACAGGCATGACATTAATGTCCAATATTGGTGGCGCGTCAGGTCCGCTTTATGGATTCAGTTTTGTAAAAATGGCACAAGTGGCGAAAGATGAGATTGACCATGATGGATTAGTCGCTTTATTAACTGCATTTGAAGAAGCCATCGCCACACGTGGAAAAGTTTCAGGTGGCGAAAAAACAATGTACGATGTCATTCATCGTGCGAAAGAAGCTGTCGAACAAGGGGAAACCGTCTCATTAGAAAAGCTTCAAAGTTTTGCGGATGATACGAAAGAGTTAGTTGCTACCAAAGGGCGTGCCGCTTATTTTAAAGAAGATTCAAAAGGGCACGTAGATCCGGGTGCGCAAAGCAGTGTGTACATTTTAAATGCATTGATTGGAGAGGATTAAAATGACAAGCCTTGTGATTGTTAGCCATAGTGAAAAAATTGCAGAAGGCACAAAGGAATTATTGGGTCAAATGTCTCCAAATGTTGATGTGATTGCAGTCGGTGGTGCAGACGGCGAAATTGGCACGTCCTTTGATGAAATTTCTGAAGTGTTGAATCAACTTGAAAATGATGCCCTTTGCTTTTTTGATATCGGGTCTGCCGAAATGAATCTCGATATGGCGATTGAGATGTATACGGGTCAACATAGAATTGAAAAAGTGACCGCACCTCTCGTTGAAGGAAGTTTCCTTGCGAGTGTTTCGCTCTCAACAAATGGTGATTTTGATCAAGCCATTGAAGCGGTAAGAGAAGAATTTGATAAATAAAATTTTAAACTAAATGCGTTTTTCCTAGCTTCGTTTTATGTAAATGAAGCTAGGATTTTTTATCTTTTTTTATATTGAAAAATGAGGTATTAGATTTGTTTTGAATCCTAATTTTATGGAATACTATGTACGCGGTTGAGTTGAGGATGTTATAATATTGTAAAACATAAGGGGCGTGAAAGATTGAAAAAATTTTTGATTCTATGTCGCCCCAAAAGGGAAGGGCGACGCGCATGCAATTTGTCACATTAACGACTGAAGAATTTGATACATTTACAAGAAATCATTTTTCACACTATACACAATCCGTCCCGCATTTGAAATTTCGCCAACAACAAGGGGTTGCGCATCTCGTGGGGGTTAAAGATGAGGCGCAAAATGTCATCGCAGCATGTCTATTAACAGAAGCGCGCAGTTTGAAATTTTTTAAATATTTTTATACACAACGCGGACCGGTCATGGACTTTAACAACACGTCACTCGTTAAATTTTTCTTTGAGCAATTGACCGCCTATTTAAAACGGCATCGTTGTCTTTATGTTTTAACAGATCCTTATTTAATAGAAAATGTGCGCAATGCGAAAGGGGAGATCATCGAAGCACGTGATAACACAGCAATGAAACAGGTCATGGCTTCATTAGGTTACGTACATCAAGGCTATTCCGTAGGTTACTCTGCCACGAGCCAAATTCGTTGGCATTCAGTGTTAGATTTGAAAGATAAAACAGAAGATCAATTGTTGAAAGAAATGAATTATCAAACCCGACGTAATATTAAAAAAACATATGAAATGGGTGTCAAAGTCAAAACGTTACCTTATGAAGAAACGGACCGCTTTTTCAAACTGTTTCGCATGGCAGAAGAAAAACACGGATTTAAGTTCCGTGATTTACCGTACTTTGAGCAATTGCAACGCATCTATGGAGAGCACATCATGTTAAAGTTGGCGTACATCGACCTTGAACAACTAAAGCAGACGTATCAACAACGGTTGAATGTATTGAGGGAGCAAATGGCACAGGTGGAGGCCACACTCGCTGAAAACAGCAACTCTAAAAAGACGAAAACGAAGCACCAGCAACTGTTACAACAAATCACTAGCCAAGAGAAAAAACTGAAAGAAACGACCGAGCGCATACAATCGGAGGGCACGGCCCTAGACTTAGCAGCCGCGGTCTATATTTACAATGACCATGAAGTCTATTACTTATCGAGTGGCTCTAACCCTCGTTATAACGCTTATATGGGGGCTTATCGTTTACAATGGCAAATGATTCAATTTGCCAAACAACATGACATTGATTGTTATAATTTTTATGGCATTACCGGAGATTTCACTGAGAATGCAGAAGATGAAGGTGTGCAACGATTTAAAGAAGGATTTAACGCACATGTCAATGAGTATATTGGAGATTTTATAAAACCGATTAAACCGTTTTGGTATCGTTTTTACCAACGGCTCCAACAAAAATAGGCTCATGCGCACTCGAAATGAATTAAGAAGTAAAGGACATAGCACTCACCTATAACAGAAAGCCATCAAAATCTATCCCTAGATAAACTTTGATGGCTATTTCCTCATGCTTCGCTACAGCACAACTTTGTTTTAGTTGATTTTCTTGACTACTTCGGATTTTAAACCGATTTGACCGAAACCTGGAATTTTACAGTCGATGTCATGACCATCTTCAGGGTCAACAAGTTTAATATTCTTCACTTTTGTGCCTTGTTTAATCGTGCTTGAAGCTCCTTTTACTTTCAAGTCGCGAATCACTGCGACCGTGTCTCCATCTTTGAGTTCATTTCCATTGGCATCACGAATAATGGCAGCAGCGGCTTCCTCTGCGACAGATTCTGGTGTCCATTCATGTGCGCACATCGGGCAAACATAAAGTGCTCCATCTTCGTAAGTATATTCTGATCCGCAACTCGGGCAATTAGGTAATGCTGTTGTCATGTTTGTATCCTACTTTCTTAAATTTACTCGATTCATCTAGCATATTTTATCTTAAATGGGGCGGGCTGTCGATAACGACTTTGATGTTGAAGCCAACTTTTTGAGATGCATATTTATAAGAAGATACATCTATCGTGTTAAATAGATGTCCCAATTGGGAGAACATGATACGATAAAGATGTAATATTCTGAAAATTAGAAGTTGATGTAAGTCTTTATAAATAAAAATTATTGAAAGAAGGTCGTCATATGACTGAATTAAAAGTTTTAAATCCGTCTACTGAAGAAGTGGTCGAAACATTAGATTACACCTCAGAGGCCGACATCAATGCGCAAATTGATCGAGCTGAACAAGCGTTTCAATCTTGGCGCAAAGTGGACGCACATGAGCGTTCACGTTTATTATGGGCATGGTCTGCTTTAATTAAACAACATAAAGATGAATTAGCACGTCTCATTACATTAGAAGGGGGCAAACCTTTCAAAGAGGCACAAGGAGAAGTCGACTATGCGGTCTCATATGTAGATTGGTATGCCGAAGAGGCGAAGCGGACGTATGGCCGTACGATTCCGGCGAACACACCTGATAAAAAAATTATTATTGATAAATTTCCGATTGGGGTCGTCGGTGCGATTACGCCTTGGAATTTCCCAGCGGCGATGATTACACGTAAAATGGCACCGGCCTTAGCAGCGGGTTGTACGATTGTGTGTAAACCTGCTGTTCAAACGCCGCTCACGACAAAACGTCTCGTTGAACTTGCGCACGAAGCGGGTATTCCGAAAGACGTCATCAGTTATATTATCGCGAGTGGTAAAGATGCGGGACGCTTGTTTAATGAACACCCACAGATTAAAAAAGTGACGTTTACAGGTTCAACACCCGTCGGTAAAAAACTGATTGAACAAGCTGCCGCAACGGTTAAAAATGTTACGATGGAACTTGGCGGTTTGGCACCAATTATTGTGCATGAAGATGCGGATATTGAACTTGCTGTCGAACAAACGGTAGCGTCTAAATTTAGAAATGCGGGACAAACATGTATTTGCGCTAACCGTATCTATGTCCATGAAGCGATTGCGGAAAAATACGAGCAACTTTTAATTGAAAAAGTACATGCATTAAAAGTCGGTGATGGTTTTGATGAAGGCGTTACGGTTGGCCCATTAATCAATCAAGACGGTGTAGATAAAGTTCTCGATCACATTAAAGATGCGGTGGCACATGGCGGTCAGTTATCACGTACACTTGATGAAGTACAACTCGGAGGCAATTTCCTCAAACCTGTCGTCATTACACAAGCCAACCAAGAGATGAAATGTATGCATGAAGAAACATTTGGCCCGATTGCGCCAGTTATGCGTTATAGCGATTTGGAAGAAGCGATTAAGATGGCCAATGACACAGAGTTTGGACTCGCAGCTTATTTCTTTACAAATGATTATCGAACAGGCCTCCATTTGTTTAACAGTATCGACTACGGTGTGATTGGATGGAATGACGGCGCACCATCAGCTGCCCATGCCCCATTTGGCGGTATGAAAGAAAGTGGCTATGGACGTGAAGGTGCCATTGAAGGCATCGAACCGTACTTGGAAACGAAATATTTGTCTGTTAACCTTAAATAGAAGCACAATTTAAGGAGGGGGAAAGAGATGCCACAAATTATTGCATGGATTTTACTTCTTATAGGTATGGCGTATCTTACCATCGCCTTTGCTAAAAAGTCAGATAAAATGGTGTATAACATGGATGCGCGACTATTTCCCAAAAGTGTATTGAATAAAGCTTGGGGCTATTGGTATGGCTATACGATGACGCTTTTTGTAGCAATGATGGCGTTCGTTTGGACGATCAAATCAAATGGATTTTTGCCCATCGTGCTTGTTTTAGTCTTCGTCGCAATAAGTTTATATTGTTTAGCAAAATTAAACGGTTTAAAGAAATCATAGACCTGCCATAGTAACAACATTTAGTGAAGGATTCTTAGTTTGCGAGTGACAGTCGTCTATCTCAGAAAATGTCACACGTGAGTCGCAAACTTCGATAGGTTGAAGCTCCTAGATCTCCCTCTATTATTCAAAAAGAATGGAATTTATGGAGGACGTTGAGTGTCAGTGTCTCGGTAATGGGCGCTGGAGGATTACTCATCCGTTAATTGAATCAGTAATAACGGAAAGAGACCTCTTGGCTTTCGGACAATCCTCCGAAAGTGAAAGAGGTCTTTTTGAGATTCATTTCCGTAACGTCTTCTGTATTTGTGAGCTATAATAAAAGAGATGAGAAGAAGGAAATGATGTAATCATGAAAAAACAAACTGCGTCTAAAAAAGTAACAAAAGAATATTTATCAATCAATCAAAAGCGACAAGGTATCCTTATTGAAACAAGGAATACATCAAACCCTGTGTTGCTAATTATTCATGGGGGCCCTGGATTTCCGTTGTATCCTTTTATGAGTGCCCATCAAGTGGATTTGACGCACCATTATACGGTCGTTTATTGGGATCAACCGGGTACAGGTATGTCAGGCGTGCATACAGAAGAGACCATACAAGCACTCGTGGACGATGCGTATCAATTAATTCAACATTTACGCACTAAATTTAATCAATCGAAAGTCTATCTCATGTGCCATTCGTTTGGCACCATTGTGGGTACGCATTTGGCGCACCAACATCCGCAGTATATTGCGACCTATATTGGGATTGGCCAACTCGGGCATGTGCTAAAAAATGAGCATCGTATTTTAAATCAAATTAAAATGTTTGTCCGCCAAGAAGGCGATCATGGCGGACTACAATTGTTAGAAAAAGTCCATTTGGATTATGATTTTCATAAAAATAAATATTACCAATTGTTGAGAGAATGGTATACCGCAAGATACAAAGTAGGGTTTTCGAGTCGAGGCTATGGGTTGTTTAAAATGATTCAAGTCATTTTAAAAACGCCGCATTATTCATGGTTAGAGCGTTTGAATATTTTGCGGAGTGGTCTAATGGGGGCACCACGCCTCTCTAAAGAAATGACACGTACGAATTTGCTCGATATTGCCCAGGAAATATGGGTACCAATGATTATTATGCAAGGGGTGCATGACCTACAAACGACATTAGAAGAGAGTCGCATATTTTTTGAAAAGATTGGTTCACGCTATAAACGTTACTATTACTTTCAAGATGCTGCACATGCGCCTTTTATAGATGAAACAGAGAAATTTTTATTTATTATGAAAGAAATTGTTGCCCCTCACGCAACGTGATACGTTACTTTTGAATTAGGGAGGTGACGACATGAAATATTATACGACCGGGGAACTCGCAAAATCATATGGGATCTCTACAAGGACGTTACAGTATTATGATGAAAAGCAAATTCTGAAACCCGCTACGCATAAGGACAGTCAATATCGCGCATATACAGAGGTAGAGGCGCAAAAGTTAAAAGCGATTTTGATTTTAAAAAAATTAGGATTTAAACTGAAGGACATCCGTAAAATAGTCGAAGAAACACAAGCCTTAAACACAGTCAAATTATTGCTCGATGACAATATCGCTCAGTTTGAAAAAGAGTTACATCAAAAAGAGGCACAATTAAAGGAGATGAAAGCCATGAATAAAATGATTCATCATGATAGTCACTCTCCTCTCACAACGTTGAACGATATTGATCGTATATTAAAATCGAACCGAGACGTTCCATTTTTAACTTACAAAACATTGGCCATCGCCTCAGTTACGACCGTAATGGAACTCTTTGCGCATTATCAAAGCGTGAAACGTAAAAAGATATGGCCCTCTGTCACAGGTGTGAGTGGAAGCCTTCTTGCTGCGGCCTATATTACTCAAAACTACTATCGTCACGTACGTTATATGTGTCCACAGTGTCACCATGTATTTCAACCCCCATTTAAAGAATGGTTATTTGCATCACATACACCGCGCACACGCAAATTGTGCTGTCCGAATTGTCACTTTGAAGGATACTGTGTCGAAGTGGCATGTGATGAAATCAGTGAAGAAAAAGAACGTGATACGTCAATAACGAAATAAACTACACAATTGATGAGATGAATATTTAAGAAGAGGAACTGAGATTTGAGAAAGGCTCAGTTTCTTTTTTACGCCTTTCTGTAAGCGCTTTTAATTTTTGTTGATTCCCTGGATAGGCTGCTATATGATATGAGTGTATTTAAATTCATAGATTGGAAGTGTTGGTATGAAGATTGTAGCCGTGACGTCTTGTCCCAATGGCATTGCACACACGTATATGGCGCAAGAAAAGCTAGAACAAGCCGCGCAAGAACTCGGCGTGGACATCAAAGTTGAAACGCAAGGTGGAGTAGGCGTTGAGCATCAACTTACTGCTCAAGATATTCAAGAAGCGGATGGCGTGATTATTGCCGCTGACCGTCAAGTCGATTTACAACGTTTTGATGGAAAGTTGTTAGTCAATGAAAATGTGCGTGCAGGCATTCATCATCCGAAAGCGTTGATTCAGCGCATTCAAAACAAAAAGGCCACAATTTATCATAGTACAAATTCTCAAGAGAAAGCAGCATCTCAAAATGAGGATATGCCACAAAAGCATCAAGGTCTCCAACAAGTGTACGTCCATTTAATGAACGGGGTCTCTTTTATGGTGCCCTTTATCGTTGTTGGTGGGTTGCTGATTGCAATCGCTTTGTCACTTGGGGGTCAAAAGACAGCCACAGAAGGCATAGTCATTCCCGATGATTCCTTTTGGAAACCTTTTGAAAAAATAGGGGCGTTAGCGTTTAGTTTTATGGTGCCGATTCTTGCCGGATATATTGCGATGAGTATTGCAGATAAACCTGGCCTCGTTCCAGGGATGATTGGTGGCGCAATTGCCGCAGATGGAAGTTTTTACGGTAGTGACGCAGGGGCTGGTTTTTTAGGAGGGATTGTCGCCGGATTTATCGCAGGGTATATTGCCAAATGGATTAAACAGGTGAAAGTTCCTAAAGCAATGGCACCGATTATGCCGATTATTATAATCCCGATTATCGCTTCTGTTATTGTAGGCTTGATTTTTATCTATTTAATCGGCGCACCGATTGCAGGAGTGTTTGCGGCGCTCACGGCTTGGCTGAAAGGTATGCAAGGCGCCAATATCATTATTTTAGCCATGATTATCGGAGCAATGATTGCGTTTGATATGGGTGGTCCAGTAAATAAAGTAGCATTTTTATTTGGCTCTGCACTCATCGCAGAGGGTAATTACAGCGTGATGGGTATGGTAGCTGTTGCGGTATGTACGCCACCGATTGGACTCGGGATTGCGACATTTATCAATCGCCGTAAATTTAATCGTAACGAAATTGAGATGGGGAAAGCATCCTTTACGATGGGACTTTTCGGGATTACAGAAGGCGCGATTCCTTTCGCGGCACAGGATCCTTTACGTATCATTCCAGCTAATATAATCGGTGCGATGGTGGCCGCCGTGATTGCCGCGTTAGGCGGCGTTGGTGACCGTGTGGCCCATGGGGGTCCTATTGTTGCCATCTTAGGTGGGATTGATAAAGTGATGATTTTCTTTATCGCAGTCATCATCGGTAGTTTAGTGACCGCGGGACTTGTGCTTGTCTTAAAACAACGTGCACCTCAAGTGGTAACAGCTGCAGAACCTACTTTGACGCAAGAAACGACGGATCACGACCAAGAAAAAGCGCAGGAAAATGAAACGGCCGAAGAAACATCTAGTGAGGAAACAAACACGACACATCTTGTGCATCCTGAAACGACAATGATTCATGAAGCACCTATGACACGGGACGAAGCTATTGATTATATGGTGGAAAACTTAGAGAAGCAGGGCTATGTCACAAATAAAACACAGTTAAAAGAAGCCCTCTATGCGAGAGAGGCAGAGTCCACGACGGCATTAGGGATGAAAATTGCGATGCCTCATGCGAAAACGTCAGGCGTTCAACAACCTGTTGTCTCTGTATTGAAAAATAATGCAGGCGTCACATGGAAAAGCTTAGATGGTACCGTCCCTGAAGTTATCTTTATGATTACAGTTCCAGAACAAAGTCACGATACGCATTTAAAAACATTACAACTGTTATCACGCCACTTGATGGACGATGCGAAACGAGAAGCCTTACTGAATAGCACTTCAGAAGCTGAATTGTATCAACACGTTGAAGATATGATGAAAGCCTAGAAACAACTAAAACAGCCTATCCTTCTTTTTAGGGATAGGCTGTTTCAGTTGGGTACACGTTGTTTCCTTATGACTTGGTTTGACCTGTGATAAAATCAAGTTGCTTGGCTGTTTTGGCATCGAGGGTACGATAAGAAATGACGCCAAGGCCTTTGACATTTGTTTCTGAAATGACGATAGAACCATCGTCATTCACTTTTTCAACGAAGGCCACATGTCCGTAATAACGATCTGCACCGAATTGGTTCGGTTCAAAAACGACGGCATTGTGGGGTTGAGGGGTGTTCGTCACTTGATAGCCTTTAGTTAAAGCATTATAAGTCCAGTCGCTCGCATTGCCCATGTCTTTAGCAATATTCACATGGTATTGTGCCATACGATGATAAACATACCATGTACATTGTCCTTGGGGATAGTTGGCATGGCCTCCAGCCGCTCTGAAACGTTGGAAATTAACATTTTTCAAAGCATCTGGCTTTTTAACAGAGCCTTCAGTTAGCGGGCTCGCAAGTTCAGGGTCATCATAACGTGAAAGATCATACGTCTCAATGAGATGAATCAGCTTTTGATCATAATCTGGATCTGTAGCGTAAGTTCCGACAAAAGCTGTTGCGGCTTGGCGATAATTTGAGCTTTGACTTTTCCAAGCGTCTTTATAAATGGTCGGATTGCCATCAATCCCATTTTTAATTAATGTGGCATAATCTTCGAGTGATTCTTTATGACTCGGATATTTACGAAAATCGGCATTCAGTTGATACATATTTTGCCCATCTGACTCTAGTGTTTGAAAGTTGACAGAGTCTCCTTGAAACTGTCCTTTCATCCCAAAAAGGTTGTAGTTTGGTGCGGTTGCTAAATCACTGCGTCCAGAATCAGACTCTAAAATCGCTTGGGCAATCATGATAGAAGCATAAAGCCCTTTGTTTTCAGCAATTTCATGCGCTAACGGTGCAATTTGGTTCACAAATTCGCGGGTCTCCGGATCTTCAACAACACTTAAGTGAGCATCGCCCTCTTTATCATCAGGTTGTGTTTCGAATAACGTCGTCTGACGTGTCGGTTGTGCTGACCTCTCAGATGATTGTTGGGATGCGTGCTTACGTGTCTGTGTTAAATCGTCTTTTGAAGGGATTTGTGGATTATTTTCAGATGTAGAAGCGGATGAAGCTTCTTTAGGTGTGTCTGTTTTTTCAGTGTCACCGTATTTTTTGTAAAATGCATCCATGCCTTCAGTCGCTTGTGTCTCTTTTGAAGGCGCGCGATCGGTGTTTGGTTTGTTATTGGATGTGTCATCAACCACATCATGACCCGTAGTGGCCAAGGCATCTACCGGGGTTAAAGAGGGGACGACAAGTGTAGTCGCAATGAGTGTTCGAACAACATATTTACTTTTCACTTAAGTGCTCCTTCCTTAATCCTAATACTTTGAAAATTTTGAAGCATAAAATTAGAATGTGAAGCCACTGATGTAACGGGATTCGTCGCCTCAAACAACGAATTTTTACGATTTTAAAATTTCAAATATATACATTTCAAATTTTACATGATTATAATAGATTAATAAAGACTTTTTCATTTAGAGGTGAAACTATGAAAAAACCCATCGAGGTATTTGGGATGGATTTAAAACAGTGGATGAAAAGCCCTGTCGCGTGGGTCGTCATGATCATACTCCTATTATTACCTGCGCTTTTTGTTTGGTATGATTTGACAGCGAATAAAGACCCTTTTCAAAATACTGAGCATATGAAAATTGGCATTGTGAATGAAGACCAAGGAACCAAAATTCAAAATAAAAAAGTTTACGTGGGGAAAGCGGTCGAACGGCAGTTAACGAGTCAGAAAAAATGGGAGTGGCACGTGCTCAACCGGCAAGCCGCTGATCATGCGTTGAAAAAAGAAAACTATGCGGCAGTTTTATACATACCTCAATCTTTTTCAAAAGATGTGACAGGCCTCATTCAAAATAAGCCGAAACAAACGACGGTGACTTATCGTGTCAATGAAAAAGTCAATGCCATGACACCTAAATTAACGGATGCCATGATGGGAGAGGCGATTAAACAAGCGGATGCTTCGTTTAATCAGACAGTCATGAAAGTGTTATTAGATGAAGCGAATCAACAAGGCCTCCAATTAGAAGATCAATTGCCTTCTTATCAAAAGATTCGTGATAGTATTGCGCTCGCCAATGAGGCGTTGCCTAAAATCGAACAGTTTAAGCAATCGGTTATCGCGCTAGATCAACAACAAGGGGAACTTGAGCAGAACATTGCACGCCTCCAACAAGTGGATCAATATAAAAATGAAGCGATGGTCGCAAATCAACAATTGAATCAAATCCATCAACAAAATGTGGCGACTTACGGTCCAATCTTAAGCGGACAAGCGTATGAGATCTCAGTAGCCACAGGTCAATTGAATCAGGCGTTAACGCCGCTATTTGACCAATATGAAAATGTTCGTAACAATCTACAAAACCAACAGCCTGGGGCGCGCCAAGCTTTAAGTTCACTCGCGCAATCGTTAGAAAGGGACATTCCCTCGGTTCAAGGGGATATTGCTAAAGCGAATCAACAGTTCGAGGATTTAGATAAAGATAATACACTTGAACATATTGTAAAACTCATGCGCATCGATTTGAAAAAACAAGCAGGGGTTGCCTCAAATCCTATTCATTTAGATCGTCAAAGTGTTTATGCACCGATGTCTTTTCAAAGTGGTTTGACCCCTTTTGCCATGTCAATTGCTATTTGGTTAGGGTTAATGTTCACGACGTTATGGATCCCTGTGCGCCACCCTTATGAACCAGAGCACATACTGACCAGCACAAGAACCCATTTTTTAGGGAGATTTGGGATATTTAGTTTGATAACGTTCCTTCAACTGATAGTGATGGTGGTCACGGTGTTGTTCATCTTAAAAGTGCCGATGCAACAACCGCTGCTTTTTGTGGCAGTGAGTAGTTATACCGCGCTCATTTATTTGATTATCATCTATTCTTTTGTAGCAGTCATGGGCAAATTAGGAAAACTACTCGTTTTTCTAGGCCTGATTTTTCAATTTGTCGGTACGGGCGGACTTTTTCCTTTAGCGACTGCGCCTCATTTTGTGCAAATGATACAACCTTATTTACCTTTTAATCACAGTTTGATGATATTTAGAGAGGCCATTGGCGGCATAGAGTACGAGGTGCTTGTCACTGAAACGGCATGGCTCGGGGGCTTTGGGCTCTGTGTCTTTTTACTCGGCATGTTGCTTTATCCTTTTAGCCAACGTCAACGCATTAAGCGATATGAAAAAGGAAAGGGCTCAAAGCTATTTGAGTCGTCACCTTGATATGATACATTGGGCATAACAAAGCTACATGAGTCTATGAGGAGGAACTGCGATGTCTCAAAAAATTTACAATATGAAAGTGAGTGGGGTTTATCCACATTACATTACAAAAGCTGAGAAAAAAGGGCGCACGAAAGAAGAAGTCGATGAAATCATGCGTTGGCATACGGGATATTCACAAACAGAACTCGAATCACAATTGAAGAAAGAAGTCTCATTTGAAACATTTTTTAATGAGGCGCCGCAACTTAATCCTGATCGAAAAAAAATGACAGGCGTGATTTGTGGCATTCGTGTAGAAGATATTGAAGATCCTATTGTGCAAGAAGTGCGCTATTTGGATAAAATGATTGACGAATTAGCCAAAGGGAAGGCGCTCAATAAAATATTCAGAGCTTAGTGCGCACAATACGACATTGCGCAATCACAACACCTAAAATTTAATAATAAAATCGCCCTCAAAGTTGATCTTTCTGTAAACTTTGAGGGCGATTTTTTATCATGCTGTTTTCCAAAAAAGTCGTTAGGATTGTGTTGAGTTTGTATTGTTTTTAGGTTGTGCCGGTTGTGTTGATGGTTTTTGTGCTGGCTGTGTAGAATTCGCAGGTTGTGTCGTTGGATTGGGTTGTTGTTTTGGTTGTTCTGCAGTCGCAGGAGAGGACGCGGGTTCTGTTGTTCTTGGAGGTGATGCCGGTTCAGCTGTCGAAGGACGTTCATTCTTCTTCTCCTCAGACTTTGGTTTTTGTTCTGTTGATGGTGTTTTCGGTTTGCTTGGTGCTTCTGTGGAACGTGGTGCAGGGGCTACGGGTTGTTGCCCAGTTTGCTGGTTTTCTTGTGTCGGTTGTTCGTAATATTGTTCTGAAGTTGCAGCTTCCTGAGTTGCTTCTTCAGTGGATTTTTTCTTTTGGGGTTTATCTTTTTTCTTTTGTTGCTCTTGTTGATCGGAACGCTCATCCGTTAGTGGGTTATGTGTAACGGCTTTTATTGAAACGGCGATGAGCGCAATCACTAGAAGCAATAAAACAATGATAGAAATGATTTTTTTCATTTTCTCGGGGGCCTCCTTGAACATGCCTAGTAAATAGTATTAGTATAGCGAATAATACCCGAAATGGTAAGACATTAATCGCGTTTGTTAATATAAAAAATTTAGACATATTAATCTATTTTTAAGTGTTGAAAAATGAGATTGTCTATACAAAAAGGAGCCTCATAACGAGACCCCAGTAAGTCATTCATTAGAATGAATGATACGATCCTATTTCAAGGATCCGAATTGCATATATAATGCAATCGCTCGCTTGAGGTCGGCATAATTCAAGTGATCATACCGCTGAGCATCACGAAAGCACGCTAAAATCTCATCAGACGTTGTTAGTCCTTTTGGGAACTCAGCGTGTGCATAAATATGCCGTGCCAAATCACCTAAGGGCGTATCATCATCTAAGAAATCTTGCATGTAATCATAAAAGCTCAAATAATTCACCTCATTTACGAGCCAACATATATTATACCACATTCATATCCAATTGAATCAAAAATGTGATATTGTCTCATTTTTCTGTGCATTTCAACAAAAGCGATTAAATGCGTTTTGAAATAATTTTTTCAGTAACTTTTATGAATAAGGCCTACATTATTGAAAGGAAATGTTAAAATAATATGTAATACGCATATAAAAGTGAGGGGATTAACTGTGATTGAAGCAAGTGAAATTTTAGATAAAATGAAAAACCAAAAAATCAATTACGATAAAGTGTTACGTAAAATGATTCAACATTGGGAGCGTGAAGGGGAACGTCCTCGTATTTTACTCCATAGCTGTTGTGCGCCTTGTAGTACTTATACGCTCGAGTTTTTAACGGAATATGCAGATATTGCCATTTATTTTGCGAATCCTAACATACATCCTAAAAATGAATACTTGCGTCGTGCAAAAGTTCAAGAACAATTTGTCGAAGATTTTAATCAACGCACAGGGGCAAATGTGAAATATATTGAAGCGCCGTACAAACCTCATGAATTTATGAAAATGGCGAAAGACAAAGGTCTGACTGATGCACCTGAAGGAGGTGCCAGATGTTCAGCGTGTTTTGAAATGCGTCTTGATATGGTCGCACAAGCGGCAGTCGAAATGGGCTATGACTACTTCGGAAGTGCGATTACGTTATCACCTAAGAAAAATGCGCAATTAATTAATGGCATTGGCCTTGAAGTACAACAATTATACGATGTCATGTATTTGCCAAGTGATTTCAAAAAAAATAAAGGTTATGAACGTTCGATTACGATGTGTCAAGAATACGACATCTTTCGTCAATGTTACTGTGGCTGTGTATTTGCTGCTCAGCAACAAGGTATTGATTTTAAAACCATCAATCAACAAGCCAAATTATTTTTAGAAAAAAGCCAATCTTGATGTTGAAGATTTTCCCTGTGTTATAAAAAGGGAATTTATTTGATTTTAATATTATTGTGATATAATATTCATTACGTATTTATTCCTTTCTTCGATTTAAAATGAGAAGAGACGTAATGAAAGAAGGCCTAACTTATGAAATTCAAACATTCGTTTTTGATCGCATGTCTCTGTCCTGTTTTACTCGCGGGATGTGGCATGCATTCAAAAGCGGAAGATGACATATTAGATGTTGAACTTCCTCTTAAAACTACTAATATCGCGCCTTATGAGACAGATGATACTGTTAAAATGGGAGCGACAGAAACACTTTTTAAAGTTTCAAATGACGGTAAAGTCACGCCGCATTTAGTTAAAGATTACCAACAAGTGACACCTCAAACCTTAAAGCTCACCCTTAAATCCAATATTCATTTTCAAAATGGCAAACTGTTAACAGGAGAAAAAGTGAAACAAAGTCTCGAGTATGCGTTATCGCACGGGGATTTACTCAAGTCGACCTTACCGATTCAGCATATTGAGGCGCATGGACAATCGGTCACGTTGACGACAAAAGAACCTTATCCGGAATTAACGTCGGAGTTGGCGAGTCCTTTTGCGGCTATTTTTGATACGAAGGCAGAGGAAAAAGTCACTGATCATCCTATTGGCACAGGCCCTTATGAAGTTAAAAAATATCAGCCGTCACAAGGCATCACGTTACAACCTTATTCTGACTATTGGAATGGTCATCCGAGATTAAAGGGGATTCGTGTGACGTACCAAGAAGATGGTTTAACACGTGTGAATCATTTAGAAGCGGGAGCAGCGGATGTGATTACAGATGTGCCTGTGACGCACGTTGAACGACTTGAAGCTAATGCTGAAACACACGTCCAACATGTCAATGGTTATCGCACACAAATGCTCTTGTACAATCATGATAGTGTTAAAATGACGCCATCCGTTAGAGCGGCATTGGATAATGTAATTAATCGAGAAGGCATTGTAGATGCGATTTCTAAAGGCTATGCGACACCTGCCAGTGGTCCGTTTAATACGGAACTCAAATTTTTGAAAGAGACACCGGTCCATAAGCAAAATCTTGCGAAGGCACGGCATTTAATGGAAAAGGCAGGCTACAACGCTGACCATCCTTTAAAGCTAACCGTCGCTTCTTATGATGGCCGACCTGAACTGCCTAAAATCGCTCAAGTGATACAATCAGATGCGGAAAAAGCGCATATTGATATTGATATTCGTAACGTCGAAGATATTGAAGGATTCCTTGCGAATAGAAAACAATGGGACGCCTCGTTATATAGTATCGGCACGTTTCCGCGCGGCGATTCAGGTTACTTTTTTAACCAAGCCTACTTAAAGCAAGGGGGCATTAATAAAGGGGATTATGATAATCCTAAAATTAAGGCATTGATTGAAAAACTCAATCATACGGTGGGGGAAAAAGCGCGTCATGAACTCACGAATGACATTATTCAACAATCTCAACCGACCCTTCCGAATAGTTATATTTCCTATAACGAAACGATTCACGCCACACAATCACGTGTGAAACATCTTGAGACGACACCGAGTGATATTTATCTTATTGACGAAAAGGTAGCGATAACAGATGGGCATTAAAACATTATTGAGAAGGTTCATTCAACTCATCATCCTATTATGGGTGCTTTCGACCATTACATTTATATTAATGAAATTAACGCCAGGGGACCCTATCAGTCAGCAGCTCTATGCGAGTGAGGCAAATGTGTCTCAGGCGCAACTTGAAGCGGCCAAAACAGCCCATGGCTTAAATCAGTCTTTAATCGAACAGTATGGCGCTTGGCTAGGACATATTGTTCGCCTCGATTTTGGTGAAAGTTATCAGACGGGGGGACAAGTGCTTAAAGCCATTGGCTATTATGCACCGCCGACATTCATCATCTCAGGGCTGACAGTGCTCGTGGTGCTTTGTGTCGCCCTCCCCTTAGGAATCTATGCGGCATGGCACCATCAACGCACGTTAGACTATACGATTCGTATTGGCACGTCGATTGCGGTCAGTCTGCCTTCCTTTTTCTTAGCTGTGATTTTAATTTATGTATTCGCCATTCAACTGCACTGGTTGCCGATTGCAGGCTTTTCAACACCGCTTCATTTGATTTTGCCTGTCATCGCTTTAAGTGTTAGTATGTGCGCCTATTATGTCAGATTGGTGCGTGCCACACTGTTGGAACTTTATCAAACAAGAGAAGTGGAAATGGCGCGTTTAAGAGGCTTATCAGAACGCTACATATTGAAACATATCTTACTTAAG